>JBIOJB010000031.1:0-27277 GCA_044450465.1 Candidatus Dormibacterales bacterium
CCGCATGCACTCGCCGGCTCTTGCGTAGGCCTCTTCGGCAGAGTCCAGGGTGACGGCCCGCTTGGTCAGGCTCCTCACCACCTCGACGTGGTCCATCTCCTGAAGCGAGCCCATGCCCCAGCGTGCGACTGGAGCCCGGCCGCCGATCACGAAAAGCGGGCTGTCGGCGGACTGGGCCTGGGCGAGCGCGGACGCCGAGTTGGTCACTCCCGGCCCGGCCGTCACGGCCGCGATGCCGCACTCGCGGGTGATTTTGGCCCAGCCTTCCGCAGCAAAGGCCGCCGACTGCTCGTGGCGCACGTCGATCACCTTGAGGTCCTGTTCGGTCGCCCCGGTCAGGATCGGCCAGATGTGGCCTCCGTTGAGGGTGAACAGATGGCTCACGCCGGCGCGCTTAAGCGCCAGGGCGATGAGGCTGCCCGCGTTGGCGCTGTCCATCCTCCCTCGCCTAGTAGGCCATGGCCCACGGCATCGCGGGCGTGTTGAAAGCGGCTTCGGGTGAGCCCTCGCGGCCCAGAACTATGACTCCGCCCAGGGCGTTCATCGATGAGCCCAGAAGCGCCACGGAGCGGCTCGCCACGTCCGCTGGCGACATGCCGTGCTCCATCTCCACAACCATGAGCCTGGCCAGGGCCAGCCGCACGAAGGCCTCGCCCTGCCCCGTCCCGCAAACGGCGCCGTATCTGTCGTCGGCATAGAAGCCCGCGCCCGGGATGGGCGAGTCGCCGATCCGTCCGGGCAGCTTGCCTGTGATGCCGCCGGTCGAAACCGCCACCGCCAGATGGCCTGACGAATCCCTCGCCACCGCGCCCACCGTGTCAGCGCCGGCCAGCAACCGCTGTCGCTCCCGCTCGGTGATGAAGATCGATGGATCGCAAGTTTCGACGCCGTGGTCCCGCGCGAACCGCGAGGCGCCATCGCCCGCGAGGATCACGTGACGCCCGTCATTCATCACCGCGACGGCAAGGTCGATGGGATGCCTCACGTCGCGAACACCGGTGACCCCGCCCGCGCGAAAGGCGCGGCCCTCCATGACGCCTGCGTCGAGCTCGGCCACACCGTCGCGGTTGAGACACGCCCCGATCCCCGCATTGAGCAGGGGCTCGTCCTCCATCAGGCGCACCGCGGCCACCGCCGCGGCTAGAGCGCCCTCGCCAACATGCGCCCAGCCTAGGTCGCGGGCCCGGTCAACCGCCGCCTGCCGGGCAGCCACCTCGTCGCCAGGGACCGGCCCGGCGCCTCCGTGCACGATGAGCGCCGGCCGAACCGGCCTGGTCAGATGGCTTGAGGTGCGGGCCAGATGGTCCGCCGTTCGGCAAACCGGCGCTCGGCGACCCGCCTGCCAAACGGAAAGAGGAGCCGCCGGCCTGGAGAGGCGCGCAGAGGATCTCGCCGTTCGATGTAGCGCCGCTCGGTGCCGGCGCGCCGCTCGCTGCTCCGGCGTTCGGGCCCGCGTGGAATTCTCATGACCTCCATGTTGACTCGGCGGAGATCCTAGCGCACGCGACCAGGGTTGTCAGGCATTCCGATCACCCTCAGTCAGCGTCGGACCGAGCGGCATTGAGCGCACCCAACTTCTCGTCGAGGCGGCGCTCCGACCGACGGCGCTCCAGCTCATCGCCAGGTCCCATGTCCACAAAAGTGGCATAGCGCGCGAGCCTGGGGTGAACCGCGGTCACGCACCTGAACATCTCCTGGGCCACCCAGCGGTAGTCCGGATGGCCTTGAGGGGTCGTGCGGAGCTCGCACAGGTGAAAGATCTCCCGAAGGTTCACGCGGAAGTACCACCGCACCCGGAACGCCAGCGGAACGATGTACTGAGCGAGAGCGGGCCCGATCTCGCGGTCGAGAGTGTGGTGTGCGGTGGCGGCGGCCTCGACGGCGGCGGCAAACGCTCCGTCAACGCCAAGCTCGGCCAGACCTCGAGGCAGGTCATAACCCAGCTGCGTGCCCAGCAGCTGGCGCTCCTGTGTGAGCATCCGATGCCTGTGCAGGTCGCGGTAGGCGGCGAAATTGGCCACGATCTCAAAGGTGTACTCGGCGTGCTCGAACGCTCGAGGGACGCGCTGGCGCCGGTTGGATCGATCGCTCAGCATCGCCTCCAGCATCGCCTCGAGCGACGCCTCCGCGTCGGCGAGTTGCTCATCGAGGCTCAGGTTGGAGTGTGCGAAAAGAGCGGCGGCCACCACCTTCCGCTCGGCGTCGGGGTCGTGCTCGACCAAGCGCACGCTGGGGCCCTGTTCCGCGACCGCCGAGCGACGCGCCAGCGCAGCGGCCCGATCGCGAATTCGCGCGATTCGCGCCACGGCCGGCGCCCCATAGCGCTCGTCCATGGCCCGCTTGACGAATGACGGAATGACCTTGTTCAGCTCCCGGTGAAGGTCCACCGCGAGAGCGCGGCACTCGGGGAGCTCGTGCGCCGCCATCTTCGTGATGAGGTACTCGAAGGCACGCCCGTTTCCATAAAGGCCGAGGTTGGTGAGCGTGCCCGCCGGCAAAAGGCCCCGCAGGAGGTCAAGCGCCTTGGCCCGAGTCGCCGACTTCCACGCGCGGTCGGTCTCGCCGTCCTCGAGCGGGAAGCGATCTCGAATCGCGCGTGTCACCGGCTCGATCAGTGATGAATAGGCTGCGAACAGGGCGTCGGCCGCACGCTCGTAGGCCGGATGCGCCAGCTCGGCGCCTCGGTGGTAGAGGTACCGGCCGTCGGGCCCGGGCCGGTCGAAACGCACGTAGCGGGTCGACTTTTCCAGCGGCGAGATTCCGACTCGGCTGTCCTCAAGCGCCTTGGCCGCGAGTGTCGACGTGCGCTCGACCGCGACATGGGCGCCTGCCAGCTCGGCGACCGAGTCGTCCCCATACCCGACCAGCACTCTCTCGTAGAACTCTTCCGCACGCTTGACCGCGACCATGTCGTCGTCGCCGTGAACCTTCCCGGCCAACAGCTCGAAACCCGATTCAGGCGCATTGATGAATTCGTCCAGGAGCACCCGACGAAGGCTCTTCTCAGTGCGCGAGTAGCGCGAAAACAGAGCGCCCTTGACCACCTCGGGAAGATTGCGAAGGGCGAAAACCGGTTGGTCCAGGTTGGTGAAGTAGGCGCCCAGGACCCTGGATTCGGCCTCTGTGAACTCGGGGTCCGCCACGGCTCGCCTATCGTATCGCCGCCCCGGAATCGCAACGCCGATCGATTTGGGCCGCGTTGGCCGCCCGCCGGCCCACCACATCTAGGGGCTGGTTGCCCAGGCACCACCGCATATGGGAAGTTGTCCCCGATCTTTCCCCAGCCCTGTCGAGAACCCGAACCCGCTGGTTAACCTGCCTCCAATTTCGGCTGGGGGTCGGGGGAGGACGTCGTCCTCGAAGGGCGCCTTCGTTCGATTAGCCTCCTCGGGTGGACCGCGGATGGGTCGAGCGGTGGCGATCGATGGTCGAAGCCCGAGCCGGCCGACCCGACCCCGGCTATTGGGACCGCCGGGCGCGCACCTACGCGCGCTCGACGCGCGCGCAGGCAGACGAGTTCCTCGAGTTTCTGGAACGGCACCTGTCGCCACGAAAGACGCTCATCGACGTGGGAGCGGGTGCCGGCCGACACGCGGTTCCGCTGGCGGCCCGACTCGAGTGGGTCACGGCGGTTGAGCCGTCGGACGGCATGCGCTCGAACATTGCGGCGACCGAAAACATGACCGTGATTGCGTCCCGATGGGAGGATGCCGAGGTCGCTCCGGCAGACATCGTCATCTGCTGCCACGTGCTTTACGGAATCGCCGACGCACCAACCTTCATTGACAAGATGCAGCGGGCGGCTCGGGAGCGGGTCTTCGTGATGCTCAGGGAGTCGGATCTAATGCACCCGACGGCGCTCATCCGCGCGAAAACGGCCGGCTCCTCGAGTCCCCCTCCGCCCCGATTCAGCGACCTCTTCATGCTGCTCGTGGAAATGGGGATCATGGCGGATGTGACTTTTCTGCGCTACCCGTTCGTGGCCCGATACGCGGATATGGAGGAAGCCCTGGCAGACTGCCGGGCAATGCTGGCGGACGGCTTCGACGAAAGCGCAGCCAGAACCATGCTCGACGAGGTCCTGCGACCGGAAGGCAACGAGCTGGTCTTTCGCGGAGGCGAGGTTGTCTCTGGAGTTGCGCACTGGCTGCCGACGAGATAACCCTGAGGCCGGTGAGGCCGTCTGACCGCCAGCGCGTCAACGAGATCGCGAAGGACATCTGGGACGGGCATGACTACCTTCCGCGCGTGTTCGACCGCTGGGTCTCCGAGGCAGGAGCCACGTTTCAGGCGGCGGAGGCCGAGGGCGTAGTCGTCGGCCTGCACCGGCTGCGACCGTACGCACCAGGGCTCATCTGGTACGAGGGTCTTCGCGTTGCGACCACTCACCGCCGACGGGGTGTCGCGCGGACGATGCTGGCCTCAGCGATTCAAGAGTCCCGCGAGCAGGGCTTCCGGGAGATGCGACTGGCAACGCTTGACCCCCCGGCGATTGCGCTTTTCGAGTCGGCTGGATTTCAGCGCTCAGTCGAGGTGCGGTGGTGGCGCGCTTCTCGAGTTGAAGGTGGTGAGCCGGCTCGAATCCCGGACGCGGCCGCGGCGAAAAGGCTGTGGCCTTTTGTCGCCGCCAGCCCCGGCATCGAGCTGTACGGCGGGATATCCCCAGATCTCAACGGCGCGCGCGACCTGAGCGCGGATGAGCTGGAGCGACTGGCGCAGGCGGGGATGCTGAGGCTCGGACCGGGCGGGCGGGCGGTGGCGGCTATGCGCGAGCCGTGGCGGATCAACCTCGCCGTCGCGCTGGTGGCGGGCCGCGGCGCCGCGCTGCGCGAGCTCTTGATGGCGCTCAGATTCGAAGCCGACAGCGACGGCGCCGACCACGTCACGGTGAACCTTCCACCCGGACACCCTGCCGAAGAGGACTTCCGCGCCAGCGGATACGATTTCGACGATGCCGAACGAAACGCCTTCGTCTATACGCTGAAGCTTTGAGCATTTGACCCGCAGGTACGTAGTGCTCGGCAACGGCATCGCCGGCCAGACCTGCGCTGAAGAGCTGCGCAAGGCGGATGCAGAGGCTTCGATCGTGATGATCGCGGCCGAGCGCCACCCCCTCTACAACAGAGTTGCCCTGCCGAGGTACCTGCGCGCGCAAGTGCGGCGCGAGAAGGTGTTTATGCGAACGGCCGAGGACTATTCGAAACAGAACCTCGACATCCATTTCGAAACGTGGGCGACGGAGATCGACGCCAGGGAAAAGCTGGTGCGGACGAACCGCGGCCAGGAGTTCAAGTACGACGCAATCCTGATCGCCACCGGCGGCCGGCCCAAGCCGCCGCCATGGCCCGGCGCGGACCAGGTTTCAACGTGCCTGGGCTTCCAGACACTGGACGACACCGACGCGATCATCGAAAAAGCCGACGCCTCCGACCATGTGCTGGTGATGGGTGGGAGCTTCATCGCCTACGAGCTGGCCGAGGGAGTCAGCTTTCGCAAGAAACCCAAGGTGACCTGGATACAGCGCGGTCCCTGGTTCCTGCGCTACGTGCTTGATGCCGAGGGGGGGCAGCTCTGCCGCCGGCTGGGCGAGGAGCAGGGCGTGGAGTTCATCACCTCGGACGAGGTGCAGAAGTTCAGCCGCACCAACGGCCGGTTCACCGGCGAAACGGTGAACGGAAGGAAGGTGGAGTTCGACGTTCTCACCTATGGTGTCGGACTCGACTACTACACGGAACCAACCGCGGGCACCGGTATCGAATTGAACAAGGGAGTGGTCACAGACTCCAAGCTCCGCACCGCCGCGCCGGACGCTTACGCTGCCGGCGATGTTGCGGTCTTCTTCGACCTGATGGTCGGCCGCCACAACCAGATGGGCACCTGGGACAACGCCGAGGCCCACGGCAAGGTCGCGGCGAGGAACATGGCCGGAGCCAACGAGGACTTCTTCGACGTGCCGACGTACACGACGACGATGTTCGGGTCGACGCTGGCCGTCATGGGAGTCACTCCAGACGTGCAGCCAGGATTGGATTCGGTCCGGACCTTCAGCTTCGAGGAGAAGTTCTACCGCAAGCTGTTCTTCAAAGACGACCGACTCGTCGGAGCGATCATGATCGGCCCTCCGAAAGGCCGCAAGAAACTGATCGAGATCATGCGCTCGCGCCAGGTGATCGATCGCCCCAAAGAAGAGCTGCTCGACCCGTCGAACCTGAAAAACGTCTAGCCCGGCCGAGCACACGTTTGATGGCCCCGCAGTACGCATTCCTGACCCACTGGAGGCTTCGCGCCACGGCTCAGGAGGTCTCAGACATCCTCAGCGACGCGCTGGCCCTGCCGCGATGGTGGCCGTCGGTCTATCTCGAGGTGAAAGAGCTTGTCGCGGGTGACCCCCAAACAGGGGTCGGACGGGTCATCGACCTGTACACCAAGGGCTGGCTGCCCTACACGCTTCGCTGGCGCTTCACGGTCACGGAATCGACCCCGCCCCACGGTTTCAAGCTCGTGGCGGAAGGAGACTTCGTGGGCACCGGCGTCTGGACGCTGACCCAGGACGGCGACTTCGTCGACGTGACCTACGACTGGAGGATCGCCGCGGGCAAGACCCTGCTCCGGGTCGGCACGCCCATCTTTCGCCCGCTTTTCGCGGCCAACCACCGCTGGGCGATGGCGCGCGGTGAAGAGAGCCTCGTGCTCGAGTTGCGGCGGCGGCGAGCCCGCACCGAGGCCGAGAGGCTGGCCGTGGCCCAGCCGCCAGGGCCGACATTCGCGCGCCGGACGCCGCCCGTTAGGTAGTATCCTTCGCTGCAGAAGGATGTCATTCGCTTACAGCGAATCAGCAGCCACGGTGCGCAGCGCTCTCGGCGCGGTGCTCAGGCGCCGGCGCGAGGCCGCCCGCAGGACGCTGACCGAGGTGGCCGGAGAGGCGGGCCTATCCCCAGCGCATCTCTCCGAGGTGGAGCGCGGTCGCAAGGAGGTCTCGACGGAGCGGCTGATCGCCGTCGGGCACGCGCTCGGAGTCAGGCCGGCAGACATCTACGCCGAGCTGGCGCGCATCCTGGGCGCGGATTCCGACCAGCCAAGCTGGCCCGAGGATCCACCCGTGAAGCTGCGGCTGGCCACTGCGTCGTTACCGCTCGAGGCGCTCCGAAGCGTCGCCGACTTCAGCGCCTTTCTTGCCATGGCCAACCCACCCCCAAGAGAGAAAGGTCGTATCGGCTTCGAGCCACGAGCTCGCTGATGAACAGGAGGTGACGCACGTGCATTTGATCCCCACCGTGATCACGGATGACGGGCGCGGAGAGCGCTCGTACGACATCTATTCGAGGTTGCTGAAAGACGGCATCGTCTTCGTACACGGCGTCATCGACGACGACACGGCGGCCGCAGTGACAGCGCAGCTGCTGTTTCTAGAGAACGAGACGCCTGAGAGGGACATCCAGCTTTACATCAACAGCCCTGGCGGCTCTCTCACCGCGGCACTTTCGATCTACGACGCGATGCAATACGTGGCACCCAAGGTTGGGACCCTCTGCACGGGGCTCGCCGCCAGCGGGGGCTCGATCCTTCTGGCGGGCGGTGCGCCCGGCATGCGCATGTCGCTGCCGCACGCCCAGATCCTCATCCACCAGCCCTTCACCCAGGGCATCCAGGGGCAGGCGACCGATATCCAGATCCACGCGCAGGAGATCCTTCGCCAGCGCGAGCAGATCGGGCGGATCTATGCCAAGCACTGCGGGCGCCAGCTCGAGGATGTGGAACGCGCGATGGAGCGCGACTTCTTCATGACGCCCGAACAAGCGCGGGAGTGGGGCCTGATCGACCTGATCGTCGAGAAGAACCCACAGCCAAAGCAAAGCCAGTGAGGGTGATCGTCCTCGGCGGCACCCGATTCATCGGGCGCGCCATCGTCGAGGAGCTCGCCGCACGGGGGCATGTGGTGATGGTCGTTCACCGGGGAAACCTCGAACCCGACGACATGCCTTCGGTCCGCCACGTGCACGTCGACCGCCTCGAGCTAGCCACCCGTGCTCGCGAGCTCGCGGAGTTCAATCCCGACGCGGCCGTCGACTGCCGTGCGCTTACGCGGGCCGATTCGGAGGCCGCCCTTGCAGCCCTCCCGCCCGGGATCAGGATCGCGGTCATATCGAGCATCGACGTGTATCGCGCCTTCGGCGCGCTCAACGACGACCGTGAGACGGACCCGGTTCCGCTCGACGAGGAGTCGCCGGTGCGGCCCGATCGCTACCCGCTGCGCGGCCGGATGCCGGGAATGGACGACTACGACAAGCTAGAAGTCGAAGCCGTCTACCTGAAGCACGGCGCGACGGCCCTGCGCCTGCCGATGGTGTTCGGCGAGCACGATTACCAGCTGCGCGAAGAGTTCATCCTCCGGCGCGTTCGGGCCGGCCGGGCGAAGATTCCTTTCGGTGGTGGCACGTGGCTTGCGTGCCGGGGCTACGTCCGAGACATCGCGCGCGGCGTGGTTCTGACCCTGAGCACGCCGGCCGCCGCCGGCCAGGTGCTGAACCTGTGCGAGGACAGGACTTACTCGATGCGGATGTGGTCGCAGATGATCCTGGACGCGGCCGGCTCGAAGGCGCTCCTTGTCAGGGTGGCCGACGAGGTGCTGCCCGAGGACCTCAAGCCCACGGGCACCATGACTCAACACATCCTGGCCAGCTCCCACAAGGCGCGCGCAATGCTCGGCTGGACCACATCCGACCCGGTGACCTCTCTGCATACGACAGTGCGCTGGCACCTCGACCATCCACCCGCCGGCGCAAGCTCCGACTTCGCGGCGGACGATACCGCCCTGGCCGCCTCCGAGCGCTGAAGGCAGGGGCCCCGATCGGGCCGCCCACCTCGCGGCGCCGTTGTCTCTAAGCTTCGAATGTATGACCCGCCGCTACCGGCCTTTTGACCCGTTCGAGCGCGGGGGTCCTTTCGACGCCGCCCGAGAGATCAAGATTCCCCGCCCGCCCCGCCGCTTCTGGGTGGGCGCCGGGCTCTTCGGCATCGCGCTTCTCATCTTCATCTTCGCCAGCCCGGTCGTCTGGTTCTTTACGGAGCTCCAATGGTTCGACGGCCTCGGGCTCAAGGACGTGTTCACCACGCGTGTCGAGCTTCAGGTGGCTCTTTTCGCCGGCAGCCTTGCCATCTCGTTCATCTACCTGTCGGCGAACGTGCTCGTGGCTCTGAGGGTGCGGTCGGGACCTGGCCTGCGCGCGGTCGGCATCAGACGATCCAGCATCCGGAGCGCACCAGGGCTGATCGCGCTCATCGGCGCCGCGGTGGTCGCGCTGCTGCTGTCGGGCGGCGCCGGCACGCAATGGATGAGCCTTGCCCTGTTCCAGCACTCCTCGCCGACCGGCGTCACCGACCCGGTGCTCGGCCAGGACATCTCCTTCTATCTGCTGACCCTCCCCTTCCTGCACTCGGTCGCGAACTGGGCGCTCGGACTCTCCTTCCTGGCCACTCTGCTGATCGCCGCCCTCTACGCATGGAAAGGCGACTCGTTCACCCTGAGCTTCAGCCCGCGTGCCATCGCCCACCTCTCGATCATGCTTGCCATCTTTGCCGTCGGGCTCGCAGCCTTTACCTGGCTGAGCCGCTACGACCTGCTCTATGCACACAACACCACGGTCGTATGGGGTGCCGACTACACCGACGTCAACGCGCGGCTACCCGTGTACACGTTCCAGGCCGTGGCCGGTCTCGTCGTGGCTGTCGCGCTGCTTGTAAACGTGACCTTCCGGCGCCTGTGGTTCCCGATCGCGGCCGCCGGCATCTGGGTCGCCATGCTCGTGATCGGTCAGGTCTATCCGGGCCTCGTGCAGAGCTTCCAGGTGACCCCCAACGCCCAGTCTTACGAGATCCCCTATATAGCGCGCGAGATCGCCGGCACCCGCGCCGCGTACGGGCTATCCAACGTGACCGTCAGCAACTTCACCGGGGACCAGCCGGTGACGGCCCAGGAGGTCCAGAGCGACCAGGCGACCATCAACAACCTCAGGCTCTGGGACTACGGGCCGCTGCAGGGCACCTACGCGCAGCAGCAGACCATTCGGACTTACTACACGTTTGACGGGATCGACCTCGACCGGTACACGATCAACGGGAACTACCAGCAGCTCGAGATCGCGGCTCGAGAATTCGATTTTTCCAAGCTGCCTCAATCCGCGCAGCAGTGGGTGAACGAGCACCTTGTCTACACGCACGGTTACGGCGTCGCCGCCAGCCCCGTGAACGCGGTCGTCGGCGAGGGCCTGCCCGATTACGTGATCCAGGACATCCCGCCCACCGGCGCGATCCCGGTGACCCAGCCGGCCATCTATTTCGGCGAACAGACCAACGACTACGTCTTGGCCCCGTCGAACACCAAGGAGTTCGACTTTCCCGCGGGAAACCAGGACGCCTACACCTCATATACGGGTACCCACGGCGTGCCGATGACGGCCCTCAACAAGGCGCTGTGGTCGCTTCGCCTGGGCGACTTCAACCTGCTGGTCTCGTCTCAGATCACGGACAAGACGCTGATTCTCTACAACCGCAACATCATCAACCGGGCGCAGGAGCTCGCACCATTCTTGACCTTCGACAGCGACCCCTACCCGGTGATCGTCAACGGCAAGATGTACTGGATCCTGGACGCCTACACGACGGGCTCGACGTACCCCTACTCGCAGTCGACCTCGTTTCAGCCGGCCAGCGCCAATCCTGCCACGGTCAACTACGTTCGCAACTCCGTAAAGGTCGTTTTCGACGCTTACGAGGGCACGGCCGTCTTCTACATCATCGACCCGAAGGACCCGATCATCTCTGCTTACCAGGCCACGTTCCCGTCGCTGTTCAAGCCGATCGACGCGATGCCGGCAGGTCTCCGCGCCCACATCCGCGTGCCGGTCGACCTGTTCAACGCGCAGGTCCAGATGTACGCGACCTATCACGTCACCGACCCGAAGGTCTTCTTCTCGCGTGAGGACGTCTGGGACATACCCACCGCCCAGACCTCGCCCAGCAGCCCCGCAACGCCGGTCGAACCCTATTACGTCCTGTTCCGCCTTCCCGGCGAGCAGAACCCGGAGTTCCTTCTCATCATGCCGTTCACGCCGCTGAACAAAAACAACCTCGTTTCGTGGATGGCCGCCCGCAACGACGGCACGAACTACGGCCAGTACGTGTCGTACGTCCTGCCGAAGGACAAGGTCATCTTCGGTCCTCAACAGGTCGCGAACCGGATCAACGAGAACACGACCATCTCCCAAGACTTCACCCTCTTCCATCAGGCGGGGTCCTCGGTCCAGCAGGGCAACCTGCTGGTGGTTCCGATCGGCAACTCTTTCCTTTACTTCGAGCCCATCTACCTGAGTGCGAACCAGGCCTCGAGCCTCCCTGAGCTGAAGAAGGTGATCCTCGCCGACCAGAACACGGTCGTCTACGCGGACACGCTTCAGCAGGCCATCGACCAGCTGGTCGGAGCGTCGGTTCCGACCACCACGCCAACCACGACTCCAACGCCCACGAGCACGCCCGCCCTGGTCGCGCAGATCCAAAGCCTAATCACGCAGGCAAACCAGCACTATGCCCTGGCCGTCGCGGCCCTCAAGAACGGGGATCTCGCCACCTACGGATCCGAGATCGCGATCGTGGGGAAGCTGCTGCAGCAGGTCCAGACCCTGACGGGTACCAGCCCGACTCAGGCGAGCCCGTCACCGGGCGCGTCACCTTCGCCGAGCCCCTCCGCCTCGCCGTAACATCGCTAGTCGGGCTCGACTTCGGCGCCCGGCCGAAGTGGCACGAACAGGACGGGAAACAGAGATCGGTGGGTCACCTTCCTGCCCCTTCGCGTGTACAGCCGCAGGTCCTGCGGCCCGTCTGAGCTGATCACGACCGGGATCACGAGGCGGCCGCCTTCCGCCAGCTGGTCGACGAGCGGCTGCGGAAGCAGGCGAGCGGCGCAAGGGACCAGGATGAGGTCGTACGGAGCAGAAGCTGGCCAGCCCAGGCTGCCGTCGGCGACCACCACCTCCACGTTCGCGTAACCCAAGCGCGTCAGCGTCGCCGACGCTTTCTCCGCCAGTAACTTCTCGCGCTCAAGGGTGATCACCCTGCTGCAGAGGCGGCTGAGCACGGCGGCCTGGTAGCCGGAGCCGGTGCCGACTTCAAGGGCGACGTCATCGGGTTTGGGAGTTGCCGCCTGGGTCATCAACGCGACGATCAGGGGCTGCGAGATGGTCTGGCCGCATTCGATCGCGAGGGCTCGGTCCTCATAGGCGTGACGGCGCTGCCAGGCGGGCAGGAACTCCTCGCGGGGGGTCGATGCCATCACCTCGAGCACTCGCTCGTCGGTGACCCCTTGAGGCAGCAGCTGTTCGGAGACCATCCGCTGTGCCGGTGTGCTCATCTGGTGCTCGACTCCGAGAGTACAATCTCACCGTTTCCTTGGCGTCATCGGCCCAGCATTCCGTCCCGCAGAAGTGGCGCCGTCCGGTCAGGCAGCGCTCGCGCCTTGTCAGACGATCCGGGCCGCCTCATGCGCGCGTGGAGTTCGCTCACCCGTCAGAGCAGGAGTTCGCGCGTTTCCTGGACTACTACCGCATCCGCTGGGTCTACGAGCCGGTGTCCTTTCCCATCGCGTGGGAAGCCGAACGCGTGGCGGAGATGTTCACGCCTGACTTCTATCTGCCGGAGCACGACCAGTACGTCGAGCTGACCACCATGAAGCAGTCGCTCGTGACGCCGAAGAACCGCAAGCTCCGGCTGGTGCGCGAGCTGTACCCGGATCTCAACGTCCGGCTGCTCTACCGCAAGGACTACCAGCTGCTGCTGGCGAAGGCGGGTTACGGCGCGGTCGAGGTCCAGAACCTTCGAAAGCAGGACATCGGCGAAATCCTGGTTTCGCCGGTAGAGCTGGACACGCGGATCAGGTCCCTCGGCCGGAAGATCTCTCGCGACCACCGGGGGGAGTCCCTGGTTCTGGTTGGCGTCCTCAAAGGGGTCACGTTCTTCCTCGCCGACCTGGCCCGCGAGATCAAGGTCCCCTTCGTGATCGACTACCTCGATCTGCAGAGTTACGCGGGGGCCCAGCCCAAGGACCGGGTCCGTATTGCGCGTGACCTCGACCACGAGATCGGCGGCCGGCATGTGCTGATCGTGGAGGACATCGTCAGCACCGGCCTGGCGCTCGACTACGTCCTGGACGAGCTCCGGCGACGAGGCCCTGCGACGCTCGAGGTCGTGACTCTGCTGGACCGGCCCCTGCGCAGGCTCGTTGACGTGCCGGTGCGCTACGTCGGCTTCCAGATCCCCAATGACTACGTGGTCGGTTACGGCCTCGACTACCGGGAGCTGTACCGCAACCTTCCTTTCATCTGCACGCTTCGCGCGAGCGTGCTGGACATCCCGATTCCGGTGTCCGCGCCCGAGGGATGACCGATCCGGGCCCGCAGCTCTCGCGGCTGCTGGCCTGGATGGCGACCCGGGAGTTCAGCGAGATCGAGACCAGCGGGCTGCTCCGAGAGGTCGAAGGGATCGTCGTCTCGAGCCACCGCCGGCTCTATGAGGCGGAGGGCCTGGCCTGGTCGCCGCCGGTGGCCTACCGCTGGCTGCGGTACGAAGACGCGCAGCCCGTGGCCAGGCTTTCCGAGGGCGTGAGGCGGCTCATGTTGAGGGGTGCCGAGTTCGACCGGCTGGCTGTGGAGAAAGCCTCCGAGAAGGCGTCCGCCGGCGGGTTTTCGATCTGAGAACCGGCCTGTGGAAGGCTTGTGGAAAAGTAATGCCCCAAGCGACCTTCCTGTGTACCCTGAAGTCCCCTATGCGTTTTTCGGTTTCCATCCCGGGTTGCCCCGGACCTTCCACCTACTCGACGTTCGGTATCCTCAGGTTTACCGTACTCAGCCGCTTGGGGCGACGCGAAAGTTAACAGGGGACCAAGAGCACGTCAACGAAAAAATTCCTGTCGCCGCCAGGCAAACGATTGTTGGTTGACATCGGGTCCGGTCAATCGCTAGAGAGCCCTTCCTAAAATGAGTCGCGAAGTCAATCGCTGAGGAGAAAAGCCATGCGTGAGGCGGTCATTGTCGAGGCAGTAAGGACACCGATCGGCCGCCGCAACGGAAAGTTGAAGGACATTCACCCGGTCGTCCTCGGATCACTGGTGCTGCGAGAGATCGTCAAACGCGCCGGCATCGAGCCCGACCAGGTCGAGGACGTCGTCTTCGGATGCGTCGGCCAGGCGGGAGAGCAGAGCCTCAACATCGCGCGCAACGCATGGCTCACAGCCGGCTTCCCAGTCACGACGCCCGCCACCACCGTCGACCGGCAGTGCGGATCAAGCCAGCAGGCGATCCACTTCGCCGCCAACCTGATTCAGTCAGGCGTGTGCGACATCACCATCGCCGGCGGCGTCGAATCAATGAGCCGCGTGCCGATGGGGTCGAACGCGGTTTCGCCCGGCACGCCGTTTCCGCCCGAGCTGACCGAGCTCTACGATCTCGTTCCGCAGGGGATTTCCGCCGAGCTGATCGCGCGCAAGTACGGCGTCTCCAGACAGGAGATGGATGCTTTCGGTGTGCGCAGCCACCGCCTGGCGCACGAAGCCACCGAGCAGGGGCGCTTCAAGTCCCAGCTTGTCCCCGTCGAGGTCTCGGTCGACGGCAACGGACACCACGAGAGGTTCGCGCAGGACGAGGGCATTCGCCCGGCTGCCAGCTACGAGGCGACCGCCGCCCTGCAGCCGGCATTCAACCCCGAGCACTCGATCACGGCAGGCAACTCCAGCCAGATCTCAGACGGAGCGGCGGCGGTGTTGCTGATGTCGCTCGAAAAGGCAAAGCAGCTGGGCCTCAAGCCGCGCGCCCGGATCCGCGCCCAGGCCGTCGTCGGCACAGATCCCGTGCTGATGCTCGAGGGTCCCATCCCCGGCACCGCGGCCGTTCTCAAGCGCGCGGGCCTCGACCTGAGCAGCATCGACCTGTTCGAGGTCAACGAGGCGTTCGCCTCCGTCGTGCTCGCATGGCAGAAGGAGACCGGCGCCGACATGAACAAGACCAACGTCAACGGAGGGGCGATCGCAGTCGGACACCCGCTCGGCGCCTCGGGTGCGGTCCTGATGAACCGTCTCCTGTACGAGCTCGAGCGGCGAGACCTTCGCTACGGCCTGGAGACGATGTGCTGTGGCGGCGGCATCGGCACGGCGACCATCATCGACAGGGTCGTCGAATGAAGACCTTCGAATCCCTCAAGAACATCGCGCCGCTCGCCATCCGAGACGGCATCACCGCCCGGGCGGTCAACGGCGAGCGCACCACGATGGCGGTCGTTGACCTGGCGCCGGGGGCCGTGCTTCCGGAGCATCACCACGAAAACGAGCAGCTCGGGTTGGTCATCGCCGGGCTGATGACGATGCGGATCGGGTCGGAAAAGCGCGATCTGCAGCCGGGCGACACGTACGTCATCCCCAGCCACGTACCCCATGACGCGCAGGCTGGGCCGCAGGGATGCACCGTGGCGGACGTTTTCGCCCCGATTCGCGCCGACTGGAGCGAGCTCAAGCGCCTGGACCCATCACCCGGCCGCTGGCCGTAAACAGGCGCGGGTGAGGACAGTCGTCCTCCCCCGCGGGACCCCCTCCTCTCCTGCACTTCGTTTGGCCGGCGTTTGGAAGAGTGGCCCGCCCGCTGGGCGGCCGGAGTGAATCCGGCCGGTGCACGACGTGTAGACAGGCGCGGGTGAGGACAGTCGTCCTCCCCCGCGGGACCCCCTCCTCTCCAGTACATCGAGGGCAGGCGCTTGGAAAAGTGGCCTGACTGCAGCACGGCCGGAGTGAATCCGGCCGGTGCACCACGCTGGATTCGAGCGAATCTGTCCTCACCCGCGCCTTTTGAGAGGGCGGGAAAGGTGCGAGGAGTCGACGCAGAAACGCAGCCGTCTGGATTCCCAGACCCCGACGTTTGAGATACCGATCCTCGGAGTGGTGTAGATCCTTTCCCGAGGAGCGCCATCGTCGACGACATAGAGGTGGGGCGGCGCGAGCGGGGCACCGTTGAGGGCGAGGTCGATCCCGAAGGCCCGGCTCAGCAGGCCGGGGCCTTCGCAGCGCCCGACCTCAGGTCCCGGTTCAAGAGCACGCACGAGAACCGCTTGCGGCTCCCCCTCCGGGCGGGTGACGAAGCACAGGCAGTGGTGCATGCCGTAGGTGAAGTAGACGTAGGCGCGGCCTGGCGGGCCGTACATGACCTGGTTGCGCGGCGTCCGCCGCCCCTTAGCCGCGTGGGACGCGAGATCCTGAGGCGCGAGGTAAGCCTCCACCTCGATCAGCCGGCCGGTGAGGCGCTTTCCACCAACCTCGCGCACGAGCACTTTGCCCAGCAGGTCGCGTGCGACCGTGACCGTGTCGCGTTCGAAAAAGTCTGCGCCGAGAACCCGATCTGACGTGCCGGCGGACCCTCAGGCCCTTGCGTCGCCGACCCGCCTGCGACCGGCATGGCGGCGCCGCTTGTCGACGTAGAGAGCCTTGTCGGCAACCTGATACATCGCCTGCCAGTCCATGCCGGGTCTCCAGGCCGCGATGCCGACGCTGAACTCCACCGGCACCGGTGCCTTTGACGTGCGGATCAGCTCCTCCAGCGACTGGCGCACGCGCATGCCTACCTCTCGCGCATCGCGTTCGTCCGCTTCCGGCATCGCCACGCCGAACTCGTCGCCGCCGAGGCGCCCGCACGTGTCCGAGGCGCGGACTGCTCTCTGAAGTTCGTGGGCCAGAACGCGGATGGCCTCGTCACCGACGTGGTGTCCGTAGTTGTCGTTGATGTCTTTCAGGTTGTCGAGGTCGATCATCATCAGAGCGAGCCGCCGCTTGTGCCTTTCCGCTCCGGCCACCGCCCGATCGATAGCTCGCTCGAACTCGGGCCGGTTGGCCAGGCCCGTCAGGTAATCGGTGCGCGCCTCCTTGGTGTGCTGGCGAGCGCGGTCGAGGGCCACGGCGATCTGATCCGCCACGGCGGCGACGAACTCGAGGTCGCTTGACTCGAATGTGCGTGGAAGGCGGGTGGCCACGGTCATCGCGCCGAGCAAGACGCCCTTGGTCCGCAGCTCGGCGCGAATGGCGCTCCACTCGCCAGTGATTCGGTCGACCCTTGACTCGGCGGGCCCGGACGACACCTCCACGACTTTGACCAGCCCTGACGTGCCCGATGCGGAGAACTCCGCCTCCTCTCCCGGCTGCATCCCGATCGTCTTGGCCAGCCGGAGCTTCGCTCCATCGCGAATCCACGCCGCGCCGGCCTGAAGCGCGAGCACCTTGAGCGTCTCGCGAAGCCCGACCTCGGCGATCTCGGTCACGTCAAGGGATCGGCCCAAGGCGCTGGCTATGTGATAGAGCCCGTGAAGCTCGCTCTGCCTGGCGCGGTGCCTCACCTCGGTGTAGTCGAGGTAGCCCCGGATGAAGCTCGAGTTCAGGTGTTCGATGACATCGCCCACCCGGCTCTGGGCGAGCAGCATGACCTCGTCCGCGTAAGGCGTGTTGGCCGCCTCCTCGCTGACCCTCGCGATGACGGAGCGGCGAAACACCGCGAGGCCTTCCATCAGCGATTCGAGCGGTACGCCCTTTTCCGCGTATCCCCGCGAGGCTTCGCGAGCCAGGGTGTAGTACTCGTTCCAGGGCACTTTGGAATCGGGCCTCAGCGACCGGAACAGCACCTCGAGAAAAGTCACGGATGTCTTGAGCAGCTCGTCGACCGAGGGATCCCGCAGGCCCTTCAGGAGGTCTGGTTCGATGGCGCGGACGGCCTCCACGGCCACCATGCCGCTCTCGGTCGAGTTCGCCGCGAGCCGGTCGGCGAGTTCGCTGAGCAGTTCACTGGCCCGCTGGGTCATATCGGCGCACTATAGAGTGACGCAGGCGGCTTCGCTCCCATGCGCGGCATGCTAATCAAAGATGTAAGAGGCAATGATGGCTACAGTCACCAAAGGATCGCTTGACAAGCTCGAGGAGCTCCTGGGCGAGGACGCCCGAGACCTCCTGGAGCACCGGTGTCAGACCGTTCCGAAAGAGCAGCTGCACCTTCCGGGGCCCGACATAGTCGACCGGGTCTGGAAGGACAGCGACCGGCCGATCCGCGTGCTGGCCAGCCTGGAAAGGCTCCTGAGCCACGGCCGGCTCACAGGCACCGGATATCTCTCGATCTTGCCCGTGGATCAGGGCATCGAGCACACGGCTGGAGCGTCGTTCGCGCCGAACCCGATCTACTTCGACGGAGGCAAGATCGTCGAGCTCGCGATCGAGGGCGGGTGCAACGCGGTGGCTTCGACGTTCGGGGTGCTCGGCTCGGTGGCGCGGCGCTACGCCCACCGCATCCCCTTCATCTGCAAGATCAATCACAACGAGCTGCTCACCTACCCGACCCATTACGACCAGATCTTGTTCGGCACCGTGCGGGAGGCGTGGGAGATGGGCGCCGCCGCGATCGGGGCCACCATCTACTTCGGTTCGGCCGAGTCGGACAGGCAGCTCAGGGAGGTTGCCATCGCATTCCACGAGGCGCACACCCTTGGAATGGCGACTGTGTTGTGGTGCTACGTCCGGAACCCCGCATTCAAGAAGGACGGGGTCAACTACGAGACAGCGGCCGACCTCACCGGTCAGGCCAACCACCTTGGAGTGACGATCGAGGCGGACATCATCAAGCAGAAGCTGCCCGACACCAACCGCGGCTTCGAGGTGCTGAACTTCGGCAAGACCTCTCCCGCCGTCTACGACAAGCTGTCGACCGACCACCCGATCGATCTCTGCCGTTATCAAGTGATCAACAACTACATGGGCCGGGCCGGTCTGATCAACTCCGGGGGTGAGTCGAAGGGCGCTTCCGACCTCAAGGATGCTGTCCGCACAGCCGTGATCAACAAGCGGGCAGGCGGGATGGGTTTGATCAGTGGTCGCAAGTCCTTCCAGCGACCGATGAAGGAGGGCGTCGAGTTGCTACACGCCATTCAAGACGTGTACCTCAACTCGGCCGTGACGATCGCCTGAGGCTCGCCTTCCTCGGCAGCGGATCGGCTTTCTCCACCGAGCGTTACAACGGAGCGGTAGCGGTCAACGACCGCATCCTGCTCGACGGCGGCGCACCCTTGCTGCCGCACCTCCATCGGGTGGGCATCGATCCCGGCGGCGTCGACGTCGTGTTTCTCACGCACTTTCACGGGGACCACACGCTCGGGCTCCCCACCTTCGTGCTCCACCGGGTGTTCGTGAATCACCGGCGCCTCACCTTCATCGGCCCGAGCGGCCTCGAGGAACGCCTCGAAAGCCTGTGGCAGGCGGCGTGGGGCCCCGACTGGAATCGGGTGATGCGCCCGCAGTTCAAGGTCACGTACAAGACGGCCCGGCCGTCAGGTGTCGTCGCCGGCATCAAGTACGAGTCGGTGCGGTTGGATCACGGCACGAGCGGGTCCACCGGATACCGGCTTCACATCGACGGCAAGGTCCTGGCCTACTCGGGCGATACCGAGGCGACTCCGCCCCTCGACAAGCTCTTGAAGGGCGCCGACGTCGCCATCGTCGAGGCGACAGGCCCGGGCGACGTATTCAGCCACATGAGCTGGGAAGCCGCCGCGGCGCTGAAGAAGCGATACCCCACGACCAGGTTCTTCTTCAACCACGTGTACGCGGGCACGGTCCCCGGAGCGGTGAGGGACCTGCAGGTGATCGAGGTATGACTCCCAGGGTCACGGTCCCGGCGCTGATCGGAGCCGCCGCCGGCGGGGTGGCGGGTGCCGCCGTCTTTGGCGGCTTTTTCGCACTGGGCCTTGTGCTCGCAAGCCGCGTCGCCAATCCGATCCCAGTGATCGTGCTGGGCATCGCCGGCGCTTACATCGCCTGGCTTCTCGGAGTGATCGTCTTCAGCGCCGTGCGTGGCGGCAACGTCGAGCAGGACGAACGCGGCTGAGCTCGGACGCCCCGTCGTCGCGGCCGTTGCTCGACAAGCTCGGCGTCAAGCCGGGCGCCAAGGTGGCGATGGTCGACCTTGACGAGCCCGTTTTCTCGAAGCTGCTGCGAGGCCGCACCGCCGACATCGTTCGCGGGAAGCCAGGCGCGCCGTGCGACCTCGTATTCATGGGGGCGGCGCGGCTCGAGGATCTCGAGCGTCTCAAAGAGGTCAAGACCTGGATTGAACCCAACGGCGCCATCTGGGTGATCCGCCGAAAGGGACCCGGGAGTCCCCTACGCGACACCGACCTCATCGACGCAGGCCTCGCGGCGGGCCTGGTCGACAACAAGATCGCAAGCTTTTCCGAAACCCAGGGAGCGATGCGCTTCGTGTTCCGGCTGCGTGATAGGGCGGCCCTTACTCATCCATGACCGTGCGGATTCGATTCGCGGATCCGACTGACGTGCCGACCATCGCCGAGCTCATTCGCGCATTGTCGAGATTCGAGAAGCTCGAGCACGTGGTCACGATGACCGAGAGCCTTCTCACCAATGCGCTTTTCGGACCTCATCCCTATGCCGAGACCCTCATCGCGGAAGACGGCAGCGAACCCGTCGGCTTCGCGCTGTTCTTCCACACCTTTTCTACCTTTCTCGCTCTTCCGGGCATCTACCTCGAGGATCTCTTCGTCATTCCGGAGCACCGCGGTCGGGGCGTGGGTCGGGCCCTGCTCGAGCACCTGGCGGGGATCGCCGTAGAGCGGGGCTGCGGCCGCCTCGAGTGGTCCGTCCTGAACTGGAACGCCGAAGCGATCGGCTTTTACGAACGGCTTGGGGCCCGTCCGAACTCGGAATGGACAGTTTACCGGCTGGCCGGCGAGCCGCTTCTCACCCTTGCCCGACAATAGAGGTATGGACGTGCTCAAGCCGAAGGAGCTCGACACGCACCCAGGCGAAGCAATCCTCGACTGGGCGCACGGCCAGCTCACGATCGCCCGGTCCATCCTCGACAACCCTGGCGGCGGGCTGCTGTTCGCGACGCAGACGATCGGCCAGGTCAAGTCAGGCCTCCGTGAGCGGGACCCGGTCCGCTGGGAGGGTATTGCCGGGCTGCTCGATCAGGCCGAGGACGCCGCGGTCCGCCGGGAATTCGGGCGGGCACGCGGCCTGCTGGACCAAGCGATCACCGCCCTCCGCGGCTAGCTGCCTGACGGCGCTCCCATGGCGGCCTCGAGCGTCGCCTCGAACCCGGCCGCGGCCGGATGACCCCCGAAGGGCCCGATGCCGGGGAGTGTCACGCCTGCCTCCCGGTAGCGAGCGATCGCCTCGCGCACCTTTTGCTCATCGCCAATCCCGGCCAGGCTGTCGAGCATGGCTTCGCTGATCCGCCCCTCTTCGAGCTCATCCTTGAACCCGCTCGCGTCCATCATCTTTCGGTAGTACGGAAGCCCTGCGTAGCGCGCCACGGTCTGGCGAAACACATCAAGCGCCGCAGGGCGATCCGAGGTGAGGCACGCAGGGACCGCCGCGACGATCTCAAACCCTTCCAACGGCTTGCCGGCAATCTGCCTCCCGGCTGTGACGCGAGGCACCACCTGCTCCCTTATGTAGGCGGGCGAGCACATCCACAACACCACGCCGTCCGCCACCTCGCCCGCCAGCTCGAGCATGCGGGGATTGAGCGCCGACAGCAGGATGGGAAGACCGGCTCGGCGCGGCGCCGAGTAGGCCCATCGCGCCGTGAACTGTTCACCCTCGATGCTGCTCGCGCCATCGCGGAGGCCGGTGCGAACTATGTCCACATACTCCCGCATCGCCTGCACGGGGTTCTCCAGCCGGAGGCCCCACATTCCTTCGACCGTGACCTTGTGACTGATGCCGATGCCGAGGATGAAGCGCCCGGCCGAGAGCTCGTCCAGCGTCGCCGCCATCTGCGCCATCG
Source organism: Candidatus Dormibacterales bacterium (assembly GCA_044450465.1). Lineage (GTDB taxonomy): Bacteria > Chloroflexota > Dormibacteria > Dormibacterales > Dormibacteraceae > JBIOJB01. The sequence goes on from JBIOJB010000031.1 coordinate 21,867, forward strand.
CCGTGGGGTGCCTCGTGTAGATCGGCAGCACGCCTGTGCCGAGCTTCACCCGACTCGTGGCTTTTGCGTATGCGGCGAGAACAAGCGACGCATCTCGGGCGTCGGGCAGCTGGGTCACCCAGACCGACTCAAAGCCCAGCCTTTCCGCCGCCACGGCGCGAGCCACCGACTCGTCCAGCGTTCGGACGGCGGGGTTGAAAGCGGCAAGGCGGGTCACTGCTTCAGCAATATATCGGTGTGAGGCAACTGGCCGGGTGCAAGCCTGAGCCCAAATCGCCACATCGAGGCCGGCGCCCGTGTCCCTAGTCCAGACGCTTTTCATGGGTCTGCTGCAAGGGGCCAGCGAGCTGTTCCCGGTGTCGTCGCTCGGCCACGCCGTGCTGATACCCAGCCTCTTGCGATGGAGCTTCAAGCAGTCGGACCCTTCGTTCGTCCCTTTCCTGGTCCTGCTTCACCTGGGCACGGCCACCGCGCTCCTGATCCTGTACCGGTCCGAATGGGTCGCTATCGTCCGCGGGTTCTTTGCCGCCGCGATCCGCGGTCAGATCAAGACGGACACCGAGCGCCTCTCGATGCTGCTTCTCGTGGGAACGATCCCCGCCGGTGTCCTCGGCGTCTTTCTCGAGAATCGGATCAAGAGCCTTTTTGTCAGCCCGTACGAGGCAGCTTCGTTCCTGGTCGTCAACGGCGTTCTCATGCTCGGGTTCGAGGTGGCTCGGCGGCGCGCCGAACGCCGCACCGAGTCGCGCGAATCTCCTGAATCGAGCCGGGAGGAGAGTTTCGCCAATGCCGAGCGCATCAGCTTCCGCGCCGCGGCGGTGGTCGGTGCCTGCCAGGCGCTGGCGTTCATCCCAGGCATCTCTCGGTCCGGGGTCACGATCGGTGGCGGCCTGCTGGCCGGCCTCCAGCACAAAGAGGCGGCCCGCTTCTCCTTCCTCCTCGCCACTCCGGTGATCCTGGCCGCCGGGCTGCTCGAGGTGCCGCAGCTCGTGGGGAGCGGGGTGCCGATCGGCCAGTACCTGGCCGGCGCGGTGCTGGCGGGCGTCGCCGCCTACGCCAGCGCACGGTTTCTCCTGCGCTATTTCCGATCGGGACGCCTCGACCCATACGGCTGGTACTGCATCGCGGCCGGGCTTGTAAGCCTGGCTTTGCTACGCTTGGGCGTGTAGATGAAGTCAAACACTCTCGCACTCGTCTTTGTGGTCCTGGGAATCGCCTTCATCATCGTCGGGGCGCTGTATGCGACCGGAAACCTGCAGATCGCGACCTCCGGACCCGGAAACCACTACAAGCACGCGATTCTGGCCGGGGTCCTTGCCGTGGCCAGCTTCATCGCGGCCAACTTCTTGCGGGAGAGAGTGGTCTAAGAATCTCAGCCGGCGGCCAGCCGCTGCGGGACCTGGCGCCCGGTGACGTCCGTTTCGCCGACAGTGATGTCCTCGTGGTAGACGGCGTCGGCATTCACCTTCCACGGATCCAGGTTTGATCCCGTCGCGATGTTTCGCGCGACGATCAATGCCGTCACCATCGAGTGGTCCTGGTTGTTGTATTTGTGCATGCCGTTGCGGCCGATCAGGTGCAGGTTGGTCAGGTGCTCCTGGATGTGGTCCCTCACGACCTTCACTCGCGCTTGGTAGGTGTCGTCGTAAACGGGGTACGCCTTCTGCTGGCGAACGACCGCTCCGTCGAAGACATCGTCTGCTGAGCAGATTCCGAGCTGTACGACCTCGCGGCGGGCGACCTCGACGAGCTTTGCGTCCTCCATGGTCCAGAGCCCGTCGCCTTCAAAACAGAAGTATTCGAGGCCCAGGCAGGTCTTGGTCTCGTCGGGGACCATCGATGGGCTCCAGTTCTTGAAGTTCTGCATGCGACCCACCTTGACGCTCGGGTCATGGACGTAGATCCAGTTGTCTGGAAACAGCGCCGTCCGGTCGATCATCAAGGCGACTGTGATGAAATCCCGATAGGACAGGCTCGCCGCCGCCTGGGCGACAGGTGCTGGGGCGGGCGGATCCAGCTTCGCCACCAGCTCTCGGATCGGGATGCTCGAGATGAAGTCGGTGCCGAAATGCTCTTCGAGCTCGCCGGCCGCATTTCGAGTTGCAACGCTGCGCACAAGCCCCGCGGAGTGGTTGACGCGCACAACCTCGCGGCCGAGCAGGACCGGGTAACCGGCGGTTTCGCAAACCTGGGCCACCCGTTCCCACATCTGGCCGGGACCGAGTCGCGGGTATCTGAACTTGTCGATCAGGGTGGTGACAATCTCCCCTCGGTGGCGCGGGCCGCGCCGCGGGAGTAGGGCGTTTCGGATGACCAGCCACAGGTCGAGGCTCTTGATGCGCTGGGCCGCCCAGTCTGCCGACAGCTCTTTCGTGCTGATCCCCCAGACCTTCTCCGTGTAAGTCTTGAAGAAGATGGTGTACAGCCGCCACCCGAACTGGTTCCTGACCCAGTCTTCGAGGCTGCGAGGATTCTTGATCGGCGTCAGCCGCGCTCGAGCGTAGCTGGCCAGGCAGCGTACGGCCTCGATGGGGCCGAGATTCCAGAGCGCGTTCGCCGCTTTGATCGGATACGCGAAGAAGCGACCGCGATAGTAGATGCGGGAGAGCCGTCCCCTTGCGAGCATCTCCGGACCGAGGACCTCGGTCCACAGGTCCTCGACCTCCTGGTTCTTTGAGAAGAACCGGTGGCCGCCGATGTCGAACCTGTAACCGGCGTGCTCCGCCGTTCTGGCGAGACCCCCGACCTGCTTTGGATCCTTCTCGAGCACGGTGACGCCCGCTTCGTGTTTCAGAAGCTCATACGCGGCGGTGAGCCCGGCGGGACCGGCCCCCATGATCACCACATGGGGACGCTCGCTTTCGGCGGTCAAAGCCCTCACAGGGTACCAACGGGTGGCGCGAGTTCAGCTTGCTGAGAGGGCCGGTTAGTTCAGGGGTCCCCGGCTTCGTGCTTCGTTGACCTTGACGAGGGCTTCTCGCAGCTCTTTTATCCAGTCCGCCTGGTGCATACCGACGAGCCGCACGCACCAGGCCAGTGCATCGCTCCGGCTTCGTGCAACACCGCCGGCGACCAGTGTGTCCAGGATCGAGCGCTCGGGCATGCGCAGCCTCGTCATGACCGGGACGCTCAGGGTCGTGAAAACTTTGGTTTCCCCGCGATACCGCGCACCCCAGGCGACCTTGCGCCGGAAATGGTGCTCCGACTCGCGCGCGATCTTGACCCGTTCTTCCCGCGTCTCTTCGCGAAAGCGCTGGACACGAGCCTCCGCAGAATCGCTTGCGCCGCCTGATTCAGGAAGAGTCCCGATCACCAGGATCTCCTCCGAGTCCGCCGTCACCTCGGGCGGGCCTGCGAACCAGCCTGTCGGAACCCGGGCCGCGAACCACGCGCTGATCTCGTCGCTCACGATTACAACATTACTCGACGCCCCCTCGAACTGAGATGCGCAAGCTAGGCGGCCGCCTCCTGAGGCCGCGGACCCAACGGCTCCAGCGTGTCGAGTATCACCTCGGTGCGAAACCGTTTCTGCCCAGCGGTGTCCTGCCAGGAGCTGGTTTGCAGGCGCCCGTCGGCGTAGAGCAGCCGCCCCTTGTGCAGGTATTGACCCGCGAACTCGGCCAGCTTGCCGAAGGCCACGAGCTGATGGAACTCTGTCTGCTCTTTGCGGTTGCCCGCGTCGTCTTTGCCGAGGTAGCTATTGGTCGCCAGGCGCAGGTTGGCGACATAGGTTCCTTTGGGCGTCGCTTTGACCTCCGGATCTGCCGTCAGGTTGCCGATCAAGATCACTTTGTTCACCTTTGCATCACCTCCGAGAAATTGGATTCACCGTAGGCGCCGGCTGGGGGCGCAGGGTACCCAGGTGGTTAAGAGCGCCTGGTCAACTCACTGGGTCGCGAGCCAGCCCGCAGGGTCGACCGGCCGCCCGTCGACCTGGACCTCAAGGTGGACGTGTGGGCCGGTGGCCAGCCCGGTCGCTCCGACCAACCCGATCACCTCACCCGCCTGCACCGCTTCACCCTGGTGAATGAGCGCCGAGGAGAGGTGGCAGTACAGGATCCGCCCGCGGGCGCCGACCAGCACCGTGACGTAAAGGCCCGCGCCGGCCGGATCGAAGGCAACCCGGGCCACGCCTGCCGTCGCCGACCTGACCTGGGTGCCGACCGGAGCTGCCAGGTCGATGCCGCTATGAAAGTGGAATCCAGGGCACGCCAGGACGAATGGCTCCAGCGGGAAGTTCGTGCAGCCGAAGGGTTGCGTGACGACCGCGCCCGCCACCACCGCGCTCATCGGCAGTCGAGCCTGGCCAGGCACCTGTGCAGCGGCGAGCAGCCAGACAAGGGCTGCGGCCACGATCATTGCCGGCGCTCGCAGAGCACCGGTCATGCCTTGAGCAGTCCGTGTTCGATATGGTGCAGCGCGCTCGCCACCGTGGACTCGAGCTTGTGCGCCGCTTTGTCCGCGCCGCCAAGTGCGCCAGGAACCTTGAATACGATCAGCAGCGAGGCCAGCGCAAACAGGTGGTGGACGGGGCTGGCGCCGTCCTTTTCGAGGGCGAAGCCGACCGCCAGCACGAACAGCTGGGCCGGCTGCATGAACAGGTTGGTGGTGAAGTGCGTCACCCACTGCTTGGCGATGTGATGCGTCTCCGGCAGCGTGAACATGAGCCCCGCGATCGGCGCCGTGATCGCGAGCACGATGAGGATGGCGTAGCGAATCACATACGTGACGGCCAGGACGTCATAGCCTGCCGCGAGGATGCCGGTGGTCACCACCTCCCATAGCCCGGCGTTTGGATCCTGGGCAAAGCCGGCCCACCAGGTCGTCGGGTCGTCGAGCACGACCAGGCTCTTAAGAGCGTCGCAAACGGTGTTGCTGGTGTTGACCAGCATCTGGAACATCGGCATCGAGAAGTTGATCAGCAGCGTGCCCATGAGCAAGCGGGGCAGCAGGATCCGCGCGGTGAATTGCGATCGGAGGCCGTGGCCCCACATGATTCGGTATGAGGCCCACATCGCCACCAGGACCAGGGCCGAATCGGAGACTATCTGAACCACCGGTTCGTAGCGCCGGATCGTGGCGTTGGTGATGAGGTCGCGGCCGGTGTCCAAGTCGGTCGTGCTCAGGATGAATCCGAACCACACCTTGAGCAGAAGGCCGACGCTGTCGTTCAGCAGCGCGACTACGACTGCAAACGGATGCTTCAGCGACCAGATGAAGTCGGAGATCTGCTGCATCGACGAGAGGGCGGATTGCACGTCGCCCGGCCACGGCGATGAGGCTCTACCCAGGGGCTCCTTACGAGTACGCGTCAAGCGGTGACGGCCTGGTTTTCACGGCCGGCGCGTGCCCGCTCGACGAAAACGGTCGGGTCGTCGGAGTCGGTGACCTGGAGGCTCAGGCGGATCGAG
>JBIOJB010000032.1:0-26895 GCA_044450465.1 Candidatus Dormibacterales bacterium
CGTGCGGCACAGGCCAAAGCCGCATATGACAGCACGGGCGAGGTCGGCGTTCAGCAGGTGGGCGACGTGGCGGAGATGGTGTTCGCCCACCGGGTCCACTCCGTCCCGTTCGGCAAGGGCGGCCCGAACCTGGGCGAGGTCATCGCGAGGATGGTCGGCCAGGCCTGACGGATCGAGGGCCTGCACCCCACTGAGCAACCGCCCGGCTTGTCTCTCTAAGCAGGTCGGGCCGCCGTGAGCCGGTTCTAGACTGAGCCCGTTATGGCCTCGGCGTCCGAGCAGCCTGTCCTGCGGCCGCAGCGGCTGGCCGATCTGCTCGGCCGTATCGAGCAGAACATTCACCGCGTCATCGTCGGAAAGGACCAGGTGGTCCGGCTGGCGACCGCCGGGCTCGTGGGCGGCGGCCATGTCCTGCTCCAGGACCTGCCCGGAACCGGCAAGACCCTTCTGGCCCGCGCGCTGGCGACCTCGGTGGGGGGCACCTTCCGGCGGATCCAGTGCACTCCGGATCTCCTCCCCTCGGACATCACCGGAGCCAGCGTCTTCAATCAGAAGGACCTGAGCTTCGAGTTCATCCCCGGCCCCGTCTTCGCCAACGTCGTGCTGGCGGACGAGGTCAACCGGGCCACGCCGCGAACGCAGTCCGCGCTGCTCGAGGCGATGGGCGAGGGACAGGTCACCGTGGAGGGCCACACCCGGACGCTCGAGCGTCCCTTCTTCGTGGTCGCGACGCAGAATCCGGTCGAGTTCCACGGCACCTACCCTCTGCCCGAGTCGCAGCTCGATCGCTTCATGCTGGCGGCCGAGATGGGCCCGCCCGCAGCAGCGGAGGCGGTTGAGATTCTGGCCCGCCGCGAACACGGGGACCCGATCTCGGAGATCGGTGCGGTGGTGGACGTCCGCGAGGTGATCGAGCTCCAGGAGGCCTGTCTACGAGTCGTCGTGGCGCCCGCCATCCGCACGTACATCGTTGATTTCCTGGAAGCGGTCCGAACGCGGGCTGAGGTCGTCCTGCCGGCGAGCATGAGGTCCGGCGTCTACTGGCAGCGGGCGGCGCAGGCCTGGGCGCTGTTCGACGGGCGTGACTTTGTCCTGCCTGACGACGTCAAGCTTCTGGCTGCGCCGGTGCTCACTCACCGCCTGGGCATGCGCGGCCGAGCCAAGGCGGTGGACGTGCTCAACGAGGTGCTGGCGTCGGTTCCCCTCCCGCCCCTGAGGCAGCGCTGACGTCATCCTGAGACCGAGCTGGAGGTTCGCCGGCGCCGGCTTCCTGGGGTTGGTCCTGGTCTTTTTCGGCTCAACTTCTGAGGTGCCCTGGCTTTATCTGCTTGCCGCCTGGGTCTTTGCATTCGTCCTCATGGCGGCGGCGTACGAGCAGTGGAATCGGTCAGGGCTCCGTCTGAGCCTGCGCATCACAGAGGTGCATCCAGCCGAGGATTCACCGGTCGGTGATATCGCCTCACCGTGGCTCAGGAGCCCGCCTCAGCCGGCCGCGCTCTTCGAGGGCGATGCCGTGGAGCTTGAGGTGAGCATCCAGACCAAAGGCGCCGCTCGGGGACCTGCCTGGGTCACCGGCCGGCTTGGCGACGACGAAGTACATGCGGCCTCTGCGGTCGTACCGCGGAGCGGATGGCGCAAGCCCTTTGTCAGCGGCGCGCTCCGACGTGGACCTCTGACCGCCGCCTCCTGGATGGTCGGCTCGAGCGACCCGCTCGGTCTTTTCAGCTCGGGGCGCCCTCAAGCCGACTCAGAGGTCGCTCTCGTGCTCCCTCGATTCGGCGCGCTCGCCGCCTCAAATCAGGTCCGTGAGCTGGAGGCGAGCCTGGCCGCGCCACACGCGGGTTCCGGAAGTGAGCTGTTCGGGGTGCGGGAGTACTTTCCGGGCGACCCTCTCAGGCGGATCCACTGGCGGGCGACAGCGAGGCACGGCGAGCTGGTAGTGCGCGAATACGAGCCACCTGGCGCGCTGACGCTCGGGATCTTCTGCGATCCAGAGCCGCGAAATCGGGAAGTTGCCGACCAGATCGCGCGCATCGCGGCCTCGGAAGCCTGGGACTGCATCCGCTCGGGCGGCCGGGTGATGTTGTGGGGCCCCGGTTTGGTTGCGAGCGCCACCCTTGACGCCCGGTCCTTCTGGTCCTTGCTCGAATGGCTTGCGCGCTATCCGACGTCAAGCGCCGGCGGGGGAGACGATGCGCCCAGGGCGGCTGAGGCGGTGGCGGTCGCCGGAACATCACGACCCGATCTGGCCGACGCCTTGGAGGCGGCGAGGCGCCGCGGCTCGTTGGTCCGTGCCTGGATGGTCGGTGATGCGGACTTCGACGTCGATGCTCCGACGCGTCATGTGGGGACCGTCTGGCCGCTGTGAGATTGCTTCAGCTGCTGCGGCTGCCGGCGTCGCCGGTCGAGGGGTCTCTTTTCGCCCGGGGCTTCGTGCTCGCCGCCTTCGCGGTCGCCGATATCGCGATCGTGGTGTACGGCCAGGACTATGTGGTGCCCGTGCTTGGGCTTGTGGGGGCAACGGCGGGCCACCTGGTCAGCTACAGGCAGCGAGAGCTCAAACGACCGCTGTGGAGCCAGCTAGTGCTCGCGGCGCTGATCGTCGGCGCACTCCTTTATCTCATGGCCGACTCGATGTTCGCCTTGTTCGGGGGAACGCTCCCACAGGCCAACTTCGCGATTCTCCTGCTGGCCATCACCAGCTTTGACCTGAAGACCCACCGCAACTGTTACTCCAGCCTCTGGATCAGTCTCGCGATCCTCTACCTGGCGGGCGTCTACGCGTGGGACTACGGGTTCGGAGCCCTCGCCGGGCTGTGGACCCTGTGCCTCGGCGGGTTCTGGGCCGCCTCGCACCTGCACAGGATCCACGCCGAAATCAGGCGCCCGCCGGCCGCGGTAGCCGCCGCGGCCACCTGCGCGCTCATGCTCGGGCTCCTTGTTTTCATAATGGCGCCTCAACCTTCCGGCCTCGCCGTGTCGCCGTTGATCGTCTCGCTGCCAAGCTTCACCAGCTTCCGAGGAGACGTCGAGAACTCGATCCTGCCCCTGGTCCAGATCAGCAGCGACCCTTCCGGCGCGACCAGTAGCGTGGACCTCCATTACCGCGGCAGGCTCGGCGACGCGCCGGTGATGTATGTCCGGACCGGAGCGCCCGCGTACTGGCGCGGCCTCGTCTTCGACAGCTACGCCGACGGTGCGTGGACTGCCTCACCCAGCTACCGAAACGTCGAGCCTTACGTTCCCTCGAGGGCACTTCCCCCCGCACCGCCTGACAACCTCGGCACGTTCGTGCAGGTGTTTCGCGTACTGCGCCCGCTCCCTGGCGTGCTGGATGCCGCCTACCCGATCCAGAGCCTTTACGCGCCCTTTGGGACTCTGCGGGAGGATTCGTTCGGCACGTTCCACACCCCCGTGCCACTGGCTCCGGGACAGACCTATTCGGTCGTCTCCTACATGCCAAATCTGTCGGCCTCATCGCTTCGCGCCGAGGAGCTGCCCGCGGCGGCCCCCGCTCAGAACGCCGCTTACCTCGACGCGAATGGGCTGTCTGACCGGGCGCGGGCGCTGGCCGCACAGGTCACCGCAGGCACCTCGAACGAGTACGACATGGTGCTCGCGCTCACCAATTACCTACAGCGCAGCTATCGCTACTCGCTCCAGCTGAGCCCGGTGCCGTCCGGGCGAGACCCGGTGGACTGGTTTCTGTTCGACGCCAGGACCGGCTACTGCGAGCAGTTCGCCAGCGCCGAGACCCTGATGCTGCGCAGCCTCGGCGTCCCGGCCCGCCTCGCCACCGGCTACTCCACGGGCGATTACAACCCGGTGCTCGACCAATCGGTGGTGCGCGAGAAGGACGCCCATGCGTGGGTCGAGGTGTGGTTCTCGCATCACGGCTGGGTGCCCGTCGACCCGACACCCGGTGTGCCGCCCGTGGCTGCGACGACCTTCCCGGATCGCTGGGCGGCAAGCGGCCTGGCCCATCTCATCCCGCACCTCCAGATTTCCGCGCCGGCCGCGGTGCTGGGCTCGTTGGGAGCGCTGGCAGCCATCCCGGTGACGATTGCCGTCGCGCTCGTGACCGGTCTGTGCCTCGTGTTCCTCTGGATCTGGGCCGCCCGGCGGCTCCGGCGCCCGACAGCACGACCGCCGCCAGGTGAATCGGAGCTGCTGCGCCTCTACGAGCGGATCCAGCAGAAGGCGGGCCGCCGGCGGGCGCCGCAGCAAACCCCGCTCGAGTACCTGAACCTTCACCAGGCAAGCGACGTGGGGCCGCTGCTCACAGATGTGACGGCAGCTGTCAACGAGGGCGCTTATGCCGGACGCTGGCCCGAACCCAACGAGGTCCGCGAGCTGGCAGAGCGCTTATCCTGACCTGCCGTGGCAAAAACCAAAGCGGCTAACGGCGCGGAATCGATTCGCTGGGATCTGACCGACCTGTTCGCCTCACCGACCGACCCCAGGATCGAGGCGGTGCTATCGCGTGCGCTCGAGGAAGCGCAGACATTCGAAGCGACCTACCGGGGCAAGGTCGCGAGCCTCGAACCGCCGGCGTTCGCGGCGATGATGCGAGAGCTTGCCGAAGATGAGGAACAGGCCGCCCTCCCTGAGGTTTATGCCTACCTGCTCCACAGCCAGAACACACAGGACCCGGCGGCGGGCAGGCTCCTGGCGCGAGTTCGCGAAGCCGGCGCCGAGCGTGGCGTCCACGGCGTCTTCTTCCAGCTCGAGCTCGCGCAGACGACCGACGAGCAGGCCGCCAGGCTGTATGCGCACCCCGAGTCGGCCACCTATCGCCACACGATCGAGGAGGCGCGCAAGTTCCGGCCGCACCAACTGAGCGAGCCGGAGGAGCGGCTGCTCACGGACTTCAGCCCGGTCGGCAACGCGGCGTGGACGCGCCTTTTTGGAGAGCTGTGCGCGGCGATCAGAGTCGATCTGGACGGCCGCGAGCTGCCCCTGGAGCAAGCGCTCACCATGCTTCGCGAACCCGATCGCGCGCTGCGGCACCGGGCCAACTCCGCCGTCACCGCGGCGCTTGCCCGGGACGTGCGGACCCGAGCCTACGTCTTCAACGTCATCCTCCAGGAAAAGGCGATCGACGACAGGCTGCGCAAGTTTCCGAGCTGGATCTCGGCGCGCAACCTGGCCAACGAGACCTCCGATCAGGCGGTACAGGCACTCGTTGACGCGGTCACCTCCCGCTACGAGGTCTGCGTCCGTTACTACCGCGTCAAGAAGCAGCTCCTGAACGTGGGCGACCTCCACGAGTGGGACCGTTACGCGCCGATCGGCGACGCTACGCGCAGCCTCTCGTGGGAGGACGCCAAAGAGCTGGTCCTGGGCTCGTACCACCGCTTCTCGAAGCGCGCGGGCGACCTGGTTTCAGACTTCTTCGACAAGAGTTGGATCGACGCCCCACCCGAACCGGGCAAGGCGGGTGGCGCCTACTGCATGCCGGTGACCCCCAGTCACCACCCCTACATCATGTTGAACTTCACGGGCAAGCTCCGCGACGCGCTCACGCTCGCACACGAGCTCGGCCACGGCATGCACGACCGCCTTGCCTCGAAGCAGCACGTTTTCGACTTTCATCCGCCCCTCACCCTGGCCGAGACCGCGTCAGTCTTTGGCGAAGCGCTCACCTTCGACCGAATCATGGCGGAGGAGAAGGACCCGAAGATCCGCCTGGCCATGCTGTGCAACCAGTGCGAGGACGCGTTCTCGACAGTCTTCCGCCAGGTGGCGTTCAACCGATACGAGGATGCGTGCCACACCGCGCGGCGAGCGGCTGGGGAGCTGTCCAAGGACGAGCTCGGCGAGTTGTACCAGGCCCACCTGCAGCCGATGTTCGGCGATGCCCTGACGCTGACCGAGGACCACAAGGTCTGGTGGAGCTACATCGAGCACTTCCTGCACACGCCTGGGTACGTCTACGCGTATGCCTTCGGCAACCTGCTGGCTTTGTCGGTTTATCACCGGTTCCTCGAGCGCGGCCCGAGCTTCGTCGACGACTACCTCGAGTTCCTCGCGGCCGGCGGATCGATGCGGCCGGACGACCTGGTCAAGAGGCTGGGCATGGACATCACCGACCCGGGATTCTGGGGCGCGGGCCTGAACATCCTGGACGGCATGGTGACGGAGGTCGAGCGACTGGCAGGCGCCACCACCGCCGATCGATAGACTTACGTCACTCAGGTGATCCTCTGGGGCCCCCAGGCCCCCGGCCTGGGAGTGCCTTGTAAGTGGCTGGGAGCAAAATGACGGTCACCGAGGGTATCACCACCAGCGATCTCGACTTTGCGCGCCAGCTCGGGCAGCAGCTGCGCGTCGATTCGATCCGCTGCAGCACGGCCGCAGGTTCCGGGCATCCGACGTCTTCGATGTCTGCGGCCGACCTCATCGCAGTGCTCCTGGCGCGCTATCTGCAGTACGACTGGAGCAAGCCGAAGGATCCTAACAACGACCACTTGATCTACTCCAAGGGCCACGCGTCGCCGCTCTGCTACTCGATGTTCAAAGCGGCAGGGGCGATCACCGAGACAGAGCTGATGACGTACCGACAGTTCGGCTCCCGGCTCCAGGGACATCCCACGCCGGCGATTCCGTGGGTCGATGTCGCCACCGGATCTCTCGGCCAGGGCATGCCGATCGCAGTCGGGGTGGCGCTCGCCGGACAGTATCTCGACAAGCTCCCGTACCACGTCTGGGTGCTGTGCGGCGACTCCGAGCTGGCCGAGGGCTCGATCTGGGAGGCGCTCGACAAGGCCGGCCACTATCAGCTCTCGAACCTCACGGCGATCTGGGACATCAACCGGCTCGGCCAGCGCGGCGAGACCGAGCTCGGTTGGAGCCTTGACGCCTACCGGCGCCGCGTGGAGGCATTCGGCGGTTTCCCGATCGTGATCGACGGCCACGATGTGACGGCCATCGACCGCGCCTACGGGCAGGCCCTATCGGGCACTGGAAAACCGACCGTGATCATCGCCAAGACGATCAAGGGAAAGGGATTCTCCGAGGTCGAGAACAAGGACGGATGGCACGGCAGGGCCCTGCCGCCTGACATGGCCGAGCGGGCGATCAAAGAGCTGGGCGGGGTCCGTCACCTCAAGGTGAAGACGGCCAAACCGGAACGAAGCAGCTCATCCAGGTCTGGGACGCGCACCCCGCCTGTGATCACCCTCCCGGCATACAAGAAGGAGGACATGGTCGCCACGCGCAAGGCGTACGGTGACGCCCTGCTCTCACTCGCGGCCATTCCTGAAGTCGTCGCGATGGATGGCGAGGTGTCGAACTCGACCCACGCCGACGAGTTTGCCAAGGCCCACCCGGAGCGATTCTTCGAGATGTGGATCTCCGAGCAGCAGCTCGTGGCCACGGCGGTGGGGATGAGCGTTCGCGGCTACCGGCCTTTTGCGTCCACCTTCGCCGCGTTCTTCTCGCGCGCCTACGACTTCATCCGGATGGCCGGGATCTCCGAGGCCAACATATGCCTGGTCGGCTCGCACGCAGGGGTGGAGATCGGCGCGGACGGCCCGTCGCAGATGGCGCTCGAGGACCTGGCCTCGATGCGGGCGGTCCAGGGCTCGACCGTGCTTTATCCCTGTGACCCCAACCAGACGGCCGCGCTGACTCGAATCATGGCCGACACGCACGGCATCGTTTACATGAGAACGACGCGTGGTGCATACCCGACGATCTACGACGCGCACGACAAGTTCAAGGTCGGGGGCTCGAAGGTCCTTCGCCAAAGTCCGAAGGACAAGGTCGCACTGATCGGCGCGGGCGTGACCGTGCACAGCTGTCTTGCCGCCGCCGAGTCCCTCGCCTCCAAGGGCGTGGCTGCGCGCGTCATCGACCTCTACTCGGTGAAGCCGGTCGACATCAAGACGCTGCGGGAGGCCGTGACCGCGACCAAGGGCAGGCTCGTCATCGTCGAGGACCACTACCCGGAGGGCGGTATCGGCGCCGCCGTGATGGAGGCGCTCGCCCACGACGGCGCGACCAGGATCGCGCACCTGGCCGTGAGCGGCCTGCCTGGGTCCGGCAAGCCGGAGGAGCTCATGAACGCGGCGGGAATCTCGAGCCGGCACATCGTGGCAGCGGCCACCAAGCTGATTCAGGCGAGGTAGAGCGATGGCGGAGACGCGCGGAGCCAGAACCTCGGCGATCAGAGAGTTGAGGCGAGCGGGCCAGAGCCTGTGGCTGGACAACATCCGCCGGCAGCTGGTCACGTCGGGTGAGCTTGCGCGTCTGCGCGACGCGGGATTGACCGGGGTCACGTCCAACCCGACCATCTTCGAGAAGGCCGTCAGCGGCTCGACCGACTACGACGAGGCGATGGTGCGTCTTGTGCGAGCCCACAAGAAGCCGGCCGAGATGCTCTGGCAGCTGATGGTCGAGGATATCCAGGCGGCGGCCGACGTCTTCCGCCCTGTTTACGACCGGACGAAAGGCGGGGACGGGTTCGTGAGCATCGAGGTCTCGCCCACAGTCGCGGCCAGCACTCGCCGCACCATCGCGTGGGCCGAGGATCTTCGCTCGCGCTGCCGGCGCCCAAACGTCATGGTCAAGATTCCGGCCACCGCCGAGGGCATTCCCGCGATCAAGAACCAGATCGCCCGGGGTCACAACATCAACGTGACGCTCATCTTCTCGGTCGAGCGCTACACCGAGGTGGTCGAGGCCTACCTGTCAGGTCTCGAGGCGCTGGCCGCCAAGGGAGGCGACCTGCGAAAGGTGGCGAGCGTAGCGAGCTTTTTCGTCAGCCGCGTCGACACGAAGGTGGACAAGATCCTCGCGTCCAGGATCGCAGCGGCCACGGACGCGGCTGAGAGGCGCTCGCTGGAGCGCCTTTTCGGCAAGGCCGCGATCGCCAACTCCAAGCTTGCGTATGAGTGCTACAAGGAGCTTTTCAGCGGGCCTCGCTGGGAGAAGCTCAGGCGGGCGGGGGCTCGGACTCAGCGGTGCCTCTGGGCGAGCACGTCAACAAAGGATCCGCGCTATCCCGACACCTACTACGTGGAGGAGCTGATCGGTCCGGACACCGTGGACACGATTCCTCCCGCCACCCTCACAGCTTTTCGCGAGCACGGTGAGGTGCGGCGCAGCCTGGACGAGAACGTCGACCTGGCGAAGCGGCATCTGAAGCAGCTAGCCGCCGCCGGAGTCGACCTCGCCGAGGTCACGCACGAGCTCGAGATCGAAGGGGTCGACGCCTTCACCAAGTCTTTCGAGAGCCTGCTCGCCGCCCTGGCCAAAACGTCGGCCGAGATCAAAGCAGGCGGAGGGCCTCGCCAGTGGCACAGCCTTGGCACGCTCCAGCCCCTGGTCGCCGCCACCTCCGCGACGCTTCAGTCGGAGGGCGCGCCGGCCCGGCTGTGGGCCAAGGACCCAACGCTCTGGACCTCAGATCCAGCCCGGCAGGCCGAGATCCGCGATCGCCTCGGGTGGCTCAACGTGCCGGGCGACATGCTGGCTCGAGCCGGCGAGTTCCGAGATCTAGCCGCCGAAGGCCGCGCCTACTCGGACGTCGTGGTGCTCGGCATGGGCGGCTCGAGCCTGTGTCCAGACGTGCTGCGCTCCACATTCGAGGCGGCCCGTGGCTACCCGAAGCTGCATGTCCTCGACACGACGGACCCGGCGACGATCCTGGCGGTGCGCTCTAGGATCAGGATCCAGGACACGCTCTTCATCGTCGCCTCCAAGTCGGGCGAGACGACCGAGACGCTCTCCCACTTCGCTTACTTCTGGGCGCAGGCGGAAGCTTCCGGATCGGGATCGAGGGCGGGCCGCCAGTTCGCGGCGATCACGGACCCCGGCACCTCGTTGGAGAAGCTTGCCAACGACCACGGCTTTCGCTGGGTCTTCCGCAACCCCCCGGACATCGGGGGCCGGTACTCGGCTCTGTCCTACTTCGGGCTGGTGCCCGGGTCCCTCATGGGGGTCAACGTCGGCGAGATGCTCGAGCGCGCAAGCGAGATGGCCGGATCCTGCGCCGCGTCGGTCCCGGTCGAGGCCAACCCCGGCTTCTGGCTCGGAGCGGTGATGGGCAGCCTTGCCCAACGCGGTCGCAACAAGCTGACACTGGTCTTTTCGCCTCGGGTCTCCAGCCTTGGCTACTGGGTCGAGCAGCTCATCGCGGAGAGCACCGGCAAACAGGGCCAGGGGATCGTGCCCGTCGAAGGCGAGCCGCTCGGCCGGCCGGCGGCTTATGGCAAGGACCGCCTGTTCGTCTACACCCGCATGGAAACCGAACCACCGAACCGCGGCGTCGTGGCCCTCGAGAAGGCCGGCCACCCCGTGGTCACGCTCACGCTGCGGGACCGTTTGGACCTCGGAGGCGAGTTCCTGCGCTGGGAGGTCGCCACGGCGGTGGCGGGCTCGGTTCTCGGGATCGACGCCTTCGACCAGCCGAACGTGCAGGAATCAAAGGACAACACGAAAAAGGTGCTCGCGGGGTTCAAGCGGACCGGCAAGCTGCCTCGCGCCGAGTCGGTGCAGGCGGCCAGAGCGCGCACCGGGCTCAAGTCCCTCCTGGCGCGGGCAAAGCCCGGCGCTTACTTCGCGATCATGGCGTACACGGCGAAGACCGCCGGCTCGGAGGCCGCCATCGCGGCCATCCGGCGGGCGATTCGCGACAGGAAGGGCTTCGCCACCACGGCCGGATACGGGCCGCGCTTTCTCCATTCCACCGGCCAGCTGCACAAGGGAGGGCCGCGCACCGGCCTCTTTCTCCAGATCGTCCAGGACGACGCTCGCGACGTGGCGATCCCGGGACAGCCTTACAGCTTCTCCGTACTCAAGCAGGCTCAATCCCTGGGCGACCTGAAGTCGCTGACCTCGCGCCGCCTCCCGGTGCTCCGGGTGTCCCTCGGCCGCGAGCCGGCCGCCGGTTGGCGAGCGCTGGTGACCGCGGCCAAGCAGGCGGTCAAATAGGCGGGTGACGCTGAGCCTGGCCGCGTCGTATCCCGACAGCCGGAACACGTAGAGGAGCGGATTAGCGCATGGAGATGGGTATGGTCGGCCTGGGCCGCATGGGCGGCAACATGGTGCTGCGCCTTCTGAAACGCGGGCACCGGATGGTCGCTTTCGATCTGTCCGCGGACGCCGTCAAGGCCCACGCCGCGCAGGGCGCGGTCGGCGCCGCATCGTGGGAGGACTTTGTGAACAAGTTCGAGAGCCGGCCTCGCGTGATGTGGATCATGGTGCCCGCGGGCAGCCCGACCACTGAGGCCATCGACAAGCTCGTCGAGCTCGGCGATCCCGGCGACATCATCATCGATGGCGGCAACACGAACTGGAAGGTGGCCCTCCAGGACGCTGCGCGGGTGCAGGCCAAAGGGTTGCGCTACATGGACGCCGGAACCTCAGGAGGGGTCTGGGGACTGGCCAATGGGTACTGCTTGATGGTCGGCGCGGATCCCGCCGCCTACGAACACTGCCTGCCGCTGCTGAAGGACCTCGCGCCCGATGACGGCGGTCTCGTCCACACGGGGCCCGTCGGTTCGGGTCATTTCGTGAAGATGATTCACAACGGGGTCGAGTACGGGCTCATGCAGGCCTATGCGGAGGGGTTCGAGATCATGAAGCAGTCGCCGGCCTTCCCCGGCATGGACATGCGTGCGATCGCCGAGTGCTGGCGAACCGGGAGCGTCGTCCGTTCCTGGCTGCTGGACCTGATCGCCAACGGCCTTACCGCCGACCCAGAGCTGGCCTCCATCAAGGGGTGGGTCGATGACACGGGCGAAGGGCGCTGGACCGTGGAAGCCGCGATCGACGAGTCCGTGCCGGCGCCGGTCATCACGGAGTCGCTGTACGCCCGATTCCGCAGCCGAATGGAGAACACCTTCGGGGATCGCCTCCTGGCGATGATGCGCCAGCAGTTCGGAGGGCACGCGGTGGTCAAGGACGCAGGGGCGGAACGATGACGGCCGACCCCAATCCTCTTGCCGAGGGGCTGCACGACTATCGGGTGGCCGACCCTTCGATCATGGTCATCTTCGGTGCCACCGGCGACCTCAGCGGCCGCAAGCTGCTGCCAGCCCTGTACAACCTCGCAAAGCAGCGCCTGCTGCCGGCGGGATTCGCGGTGGTGGGCGCGGCCATCGATGATCACACGGACGAGTCTTTCCGCGCGCACGCCGCCGAGAAGATCAAGGAGTTCTCCCGCAGCCAGCCCGTCGACTCGGCCGTGCTCGAGGCCTTCCTCGCGGGCGCTTTCTACGTCCGGGTGGACTTCAGCAAGCTCGACGACTTCAAGGTCCTGGCGAGGAAGCTCGAGGAGCTCGACCACTCGAGGCAGACGGGGGGCAACCGCATCTTCTACTGCGCCACGCCTCCGCCGACCTACGAGACCATCGTCGAGCAGATCAGCGGCGCAGGCATGGCGTCAGGGCCGGCGTCGCATCGAATCGTGGTCGAGAAACCGTTCGGATTCGACCTCAAATCGGCGCGCGAGCTCACGCGCATCCTGCAGAAGGTCTTCCACGAGGACTCCGTCTACCGCATCGACCACTACCTGGGAAAGGAGACCGTCCAGAACATCCTGGCGTTCCGGTTCGCCAACTCGATCTTCGAGCCCGTCTGGAACTCGAACCTCGTCGACTCCGTACAGATCACGGTGGCCGAGGAGATCGGAGTGGAGCAGCGAGGCGCGTATTACGACCGCGCCGGCGCCCTGCGGGACATCGTCCAGAACCATGCCCTCCAGCTGCTCGCGCTCGTGGCGATGGAGCCTCCGCTCGCGTTCGAGGCGAACGCGGTCCGGGACGAGAAGGTGAAGGTCCTTCGCTCGATCAGGCCGATCGCCGACGAGGACGTGGCGCACTCGACCGTGCGGGCGCAGTACACCCGCGGGTGGGTGCTGGGCGAGCAGGTTCCGGGTTACCGCGAGGAAAGGAACGTCGCACAGGGCTCGCTCACCGAGACGTTCACGGCGCTGAAGCTCTCCATCGACAACTGGAGATGGGCCGGCGTTCCGTTCTACATCCGGGCCGGCAAGCGCCTGCCGAAGCGGGTGACCGAGATCCGGATCCTCTTCAAGCGCCCGCCACACCTCACTTTCGGCCGTAAGGCGACTCAGGAGCTCGATCCCAACGCGATCACCCTGCGCATCCAGCCTGAGGAGGGAATCACCCTAAGGTTCGGAGCCAAGGTGCCCAGCGCCGGGCTGAAGATCCGCAGCGTGACCATGGACTTCCAGTACATGACCTCCTTCCTGGTCGAGACTCCCGAGGCCTACGAACGCCTTCTGCTCGACTGCATGATCGGAGACCCGACCCTGTTCACCCGCGCCGACGAGGTCGAAACGGCATGGATGCTGATCGACCCGATCGAGGCCGCCTGGAGGGACGGGCGCCCACCGTTGGGCGTGTATCCGGCGGGCACCTGGGGGCCGTCGGCGTCCGCCAAGCTGCTTCAGGCCGACGGCAGGGAGTGGCATCGGCCGTGAGCGAAGCCAACCGTCCCTCCGGCGACCTGGCCTGGCGCTACGAGGGCCGCTCGATCGGCGACGTCCTCGTCGCACTCAACGGCCTCCGGAGAAGGTTTGCCCTGGCAGAGGCCGGCGACGCCGCGCATCCTCATCCGCGCAGCTTTGTGATGACCCTGGTGTCGGTGGCCGCGAGCGAATCCGAAGAACGGACGGCCCGCCGCGCTTGCCGGATGATCCTGGAGCAGCATCCAGCGCAGGCGATCGTAATTCGCGAGCAGACCGATCTCGAGAGTGGCCACATCGAAGCCTCGATCACCACCGAGGTGCAGAGATCCGCGACTGCCAGCGCGGCTCAGTTCGAGCTCGTGACCCTGCGTGTCAAGGGCGCCGCCGGCGAGCACCTTGCGGAGCTGGTGGATCCACTGCTCGACAGTGGGGTGCCGACATATCTCTGGTGGGTGGGCACGCCACCTTTCGGCAAGCGCGCTTTCGACGAGGCCCTGAAGACGTGCGACGAGCTTGTCGTCGACTCGGCGCGCTTCGATTCTCCCTACCTTTCATTTCTCGCCCTGGCGCGGCTGGCGACCAGCGCACAGAAGCACCCTGGAGTCGCGGATTTTCAGTGGTCGAGGCTCCGGCCGTGGAGGGAGACGATCGCTCAGTTCTTCGGGCCGGCGGATCGCCGCGCGCTCATGCACGGCATCTCGAGCATCGGCATCGACTACGCGGGCGAGGGCAGAGGCAACCGGATCGCCGCGAGCTTGCTCACTGGGTGGCTCGCCTCCGCCCTGGGCTGGCAGCTTCAGCGGGCGGCGGGCGGAGGGGGAGGCGTGGTCGCGGCGCGCTACCTGGCGGACGGCTCCAGGTCGGTCGAGGTCAACTTCCGATCAGTGCCCAAGACATCGCTGGCCTCCGGAGCCCTCACCGCGGTCAGGATCAGCGGCGCCTCGGGCGGCAAGACGTTCAGTCTCACCGTCCAGCGCGACCCGGAGCGGCCTCACCGAAACAGCGACGGGTCTTTCACACCCCTGCACGAGTCGGGTGGCGATGACGCGAGCCTCGAGATCGCCGCGAGGCGCGCCGAGTGGCACCGCGACGTGCTCAACGAGAACCTCGACACGCTCCACCACACGTCGACCGGAGACGCACCGGGGGAGAGCACGCCTCGCAGCCCCACCGTCTTCAGCCGCGAACGGAGGCGCATCGAGCCCGGCCACGTGCTGCTGACCCTGATCGACATCGGCGGCGGCGAAACCATCAGGCACGTGCAGCGCATCGACCCGGAAGATGACGCCGCCCTGCTGCTCGAGCTGCTCTCGGCGGGAACACGTGACGAGGTCTACACCAGGGCGCTGCCGGCGGCCTCCGAGCTCATGCGCTCGGTCTAGTCCGCCGCCGTGGATAACCTCACCGTGCTTGCGACCGCCGAGGAGGTCGCGACAACCGCTGCGCGTTCCATCGCGTCAGCTCTAAGTGAAGGTGCGCGGACCCTCGTCCTGGCAGGCGGCACGACTCCGCGCCGCACTTACGAGCTCCTGGCGGGGATCAACGTTGCGTGGGGCCGCGTGTCAATTTTGTTCGGCGACGAACGCTGCGTTCCGCCGCTCGACGCCGACAGCAACTACAGGATGGCCCGCGAGTCGCTCCTGGACCAGGTCGCGCCGGCGGCCGTCTACCGCATGCCTGCCGAGCTTGGGCCGGACGAAGGCGCGGCCGAGTACGAGCGCGTGGTCAGTAGCCTGCCCCTCGACCTGGTCGTGCTGGGAGTGGGGGAGGACGGGCACACGGCGTCGCTCTTTCCGAGCCATCCGGCCCTTTTGGCCTCGAGCCTGGTGGTCGGCGTGCGGGATTCGCCCAAGCCGCCGCCGATGCGCGTCACGCTCACGCTGCCGGCGCTCCGTTCGGCGCACCAGGTGATCATCCTGGCCACAGGCGCGAGCAAGGCGGACGCGGTGGCAAGAGCTTCGCGCGGAGAGGTGCCATCGGGGATGATTGCGGGTGCACGATGGCTCATCGATCAGCCCGCCTCGGCCGGCCTCTCCGCCAACCGCGATGGCAAGTCGTAGCCGGGGGCAACCTGGGTTGAGCCGAGTCGAAATCGTCCCATCGATCCTTTCGGCCGATCTGACACGCCTCGGCGAGCAGGTTCGCGAGGCCGTCGACGCGGGTGCCGACAGGATTCAGGTCGACATCATGGACGGCCACTTTGTGCCCAACCTGACATTCGGGCCCGACGTCGTGGCGGCGGTCAGGCGCGTCACCTCGCTCCCGATCGAAGCCCATCTGATGGTCGAGCGCCCTGAGCTCTTCATCGAGGCCTTCGCCAAATCCGGCGCCAGCCTGATCGAGGTCCAGGTGGAGGCGACGACCTCGCTGTACCGGACCGTTCTGGAGATCAAGGATCTGGGCGCGAGAGCGGGGGTGGCGATCAATCCCGCCACGCCCGTCGAATCCCTTCGAGAGATCCTGCCGTACGCAGATCTCGTGAACGTGATGACTGTCGAGCCAGGCTTCGGCGGGCAGAGGTTCATCACCCGCAGTCCCGAAAAGATTCGGCGGCTACGCGCCATGTCCTCCGAGATCGAGATCGAAGTTGACGGCGGTATCGACGCGCGCACGGCGCCGCTCGTGGTCGCCGCCGGTGCCTCGGTGCTGGTGGCCGGAAACTCGATCTTTGGACACAAGGAGGGGGTGGCTGCCGGCATCAGGGCGATCAGAGGTTCCGTTTGAGCGACCTGGAGGATCTCAAGCGTGCTGCGGCCGAGAAGGCACTCGAGCTGGTGCAGGACGGCATGCTCATCGGGCTCGGGAGCGGCTCGACGGTTCGCTATTTCACGGAAGGCGTGGGCCGCCTGATCGCTTCGGGGATGAAGATTCACGGGGTGCCGACATCTCGCGCCACCGCTGAGCTCGCGGCGGAGCTGCGGATCCCGATCATCACCGAGCTCGTCGGACCGATTGACCTCGCGGTCGATGGCGCGGACGAGGTCGACCCCGATTTGAACCTGATCAAGGGCCGCGGCGGCGCGCTCTTTCGGGAAAAGCTTGTGGCCGCGGCCGCCAGGCGATTTGTGGTCGTGGCGGACGAGAGCAAGCAGGTTCGCGTTTTGGGGGTTGGAGTGCTGCCCGTCGAGGTCTTGCCATTCCTCTGGCGCACGACCGCCGCCCGTTTGACCGCGCTAGGCCTCAGCCTGACGGTGCGAGGAGGCGAAGAGACCCCCTACGTCACAGACAACGACAACCTCGTTCTCGACGTGCAGGTCCACGAAAAGATTGACGACCCTAGGACGTTCGGCGAGCAGCTGAAGCGCACGGTCGGCGTGGTTGAGCATGGACTGTTCGTCGGCATGACCGACACCCTCATCGTGGCCGGAGCCGACGGCGTCAAGGCAATCGGCAAGGGGACTGGAGAGGCCATGCCGCGCCCGGTTTCGCGCCGGCCGTCCTGAAGGGACTTCAGAAGGCGCCCGCTAGACTCTTCGGGCTAGGACAGGTGGCCGAGTCCGGTTGAAGGCGCAGCACTGGAAATGCTGTACAGCTGCAAGGCTGTCTTGGGTTCAAATCCCAACCTGTCCGCCAGCAGTTTCGTGCTTCGGCTGCGGTGCGGAATCGAGATAAACGCGGCTCACTCACCCGGCGGGCACCGGCCGGGGGGCCAGCTCGCGCGCGATGCTGTGGGCCCAGCTCTCAATTGCCTCCCAGTCCCGAAAGTCGCCCTGCATGGACTTGAACATCGCCCCCATCAACCGGTCCGCTCCCTTGAGCCTGAGGACGTTCATCGCACCGTAGAAGATCGCGTGCCCTCGAGCGTCGACCGCCTCGCTGTTCTCGTTGTAGTCCCGGGGCTTCAGGGGATGTGCCTGCTTTGGTCCCAGGGGGCCGACACTGAAAAGCCATACCGGGCGCCGGGTCAAGATTTCCCTCCGCTCTCGAAGGAACCTGGCCGCGGGCTTCATCCAGTGGAAGCCGAAGATTCCGCTTCCGATCACGAAGGCGTCGTACGGAGCCAGGTCACCGGGAGCTCCGATCATCGCGATGTCGACGTCCTGGCCATCGGCTGTGAGCGTAGCTGCGATCCGCTCTGCGACGCCCTGGGTCGAGCCGTATTTGGTCGCGTAGGCGACAAGGACTTTCATTGGCATACCTCCGCTAACAGCGTCGGTTGGTCAGGACCGTGAGTCCAGGGCCGACCGGCCCGTCGAGCGCCGGCCGCTCGCGCCGGGCGTGCGCACGAAGTCCATTAAGTACTATTACTCGCTCAATGGGGAGCGGGGCACTCGGCGGCGGCGACCCACCCGCGTCGGGCGCGCGCGGATCTAATCGAAACGCACCAGTGGCCTCCCTGACCGAACGGATTTCCAAACTTCGACAATCCGAATGGATGCAGTCGCACGAGACGATCGACCGCGTACGCATCCCGAGTGCGCTGCTTCTGGTGCTGGCCGGGGCGGTCGTGACCGTGGTCGTGCTGCTTTATCTGACGCGCCGCTACGACTTCTACTACGACGAATGGGATTACGTTCTCGGAGCGCCCAATTGGACGATCTCCAGCTACTTCGCGCCCCATAGTGAACATTGGTCGACGCTTCTCATGCTCTGGTACAAGGCAGGGATTTCCATTTTCGGAGCCCGCAACTACCGCTTCTTCATGGCTGGGGTCCTAACCGTAGACGCTGCCGTTGCTTGCCTTCTATTCGTGCTGATTCGACGGCGAGCCGGAGACGTGCTGGCCCTGGCCGCCGCGGTGCTCATGCTCGATTTGGGCAGAGGCTGGGAAAACATCCTCTGGGGCTTTCAGATCGGCTTCGCTGGGTCGGTCGCGTTCGGCCTGGTGGCCACGCTATTGATCCAGG
This sequence comes from Candidatus Dormibacterales bacterium, assembly GCA_044450465.1. Classification (GTDB taxonomy): domain Bacteria; phylum Chloroflexota; class Dormibacteria; order Dormibacterales; family Dormibacteraceae; genus JBIOJB01. The sequence continues at coordinate 18,289 of JBIOJB010000032.1, forward strand.
ATGAAAAAGTACCCGGCTGGCGTCTCGTCCTGGCGTCGGGCGCTTTGCTGTGTGCGCTGATGTGCGTGGGGGTAGGCCTCTTTTGGTGGGTACTTGTGGCCGTCGATCTCCTATTCTCACCACCCCGGCGTCGCTACCTCTGGATTCTTGTCGTGCCGATGCTGTGCTACCTGGTGTGGTATGCGGCAGCCGGCCACACGACCATCGCGGGGCATCGCTCACCGGTCTCCATCACGGCGGTCCTCGACCTGGCGAGCTTCGTTCCCACTGGAATCGGCGCCGCGATCGCAGGTGTCTTTGGGCAGGCGCTGCGCTGGGGCGAGCTGGCGTTGGCGCTGTCGGCGTTCACGGTCGGGGCCGTCTGGGTTCGGAGGAGGTGGAAGATTGACAGTCTTGTCCTCGGAGCGGCCGCGGGGCTGATCGCGCAGTTCGTGCTGATCGGGCTGGTTCGCGCCCAGTACGGCGACCTGGAGGCCGCAGGCAGCCGCTACGTTTGGGTGGCCGGCGTGTTCGTTCTGGTGATCGCGGCCGACACAGTTCGGGGCCTGCCGTTGTATCGCCTGACCCAAGTCGCGCTGCTGCTGATCCTGGTCGTTTCTGTGGTGATGATTGGGTCCTATCTGCATCAGCAGGTGCTGGCCAAAAATCTGCTGTTCGCGACGCAGGACGCCGAGCTGCAGGTGACCTGGATGCTGCGGAACGCTCCGGGGCTCGATCGCAACGCGAAGATCGATGCGACCCTGATTCCCAGCCTCTCCGTAGGAAAGTATCTGGATTCCCGGCGGCTTCTGGGCTCTCATGTGGCAGCTGTCGACCCCGCCGGTGCCGCATTGCTCGATCCGGCAGGCGTCAACCTGGCGCTGGCCGACGACCTGCCGGCCCGGCTGGTCCTTGTCCCAACCCCGAGCTCATCGCAGGGAACCTGCGTCCAGTCGGATGCCAACGGAATCTCCGACGAGCAAGGAACAGACAGAAGCGTCTGGCTCGTGACCCCAACCTCGGCGGGACCCGTCACGATCACGATCTGGTATGCCGGCGCGGCCTCCTCGGCCCCGAGCACGACGGTGGTGGTCGGGGCGGGTCAATCGCTGCAGATCACGCTTCCAGATTCGGGTCTGGGTCTGGCCTGGCGCATCGAGGCCTCGGTCCCCACCTACCTGGGGCTGAGCTTCTGCTCGACCTAGTCAGCGGATGCCGGTCACGTAGAACTCGGCTGGCGGGTACAGGCTCTTCATCACCTCGTGCATCTCGGACACCCACACCGGTGTGAGCCACGCCACCAGCCGGCGTTTCAGCTTGGAGCGAAGGCGAACCGGCGGCGGCAGCGGATTCAACACGTTGTAGCCGCGGTTCGGGACGTGCGGATCCGACCGATAGCGCGGATTCTCCCCGGCCTCGAGGTTGCGCAAGCCGGCCGTGTGCATGACCCAGCGCACGATGTCAGGGGTGTAGAAGCGCACGTGCTGGAGATCCCTCCAGAAGTCATACAGCTGCATCGACAGGTTGTTCGGGGTTGGGGGTGACCAGAAGGAGTCGACCTCCAGGACGAAGCGCTGTCGCACAGCGATGCGTGAATTCGACGAATTGCGAGGCTGTCATGTGTTCGATCAGGTGTGAAGCGAAGATCCCGTCGAACTCCGTTTGATGCTGGCTCAGGTACTCGCCCGCATCGGCCACCTCGGCGTGCAAGCCCTTCGCGTTGACCGCGCCCACCATTTCGGGGTCGGCGTCCACGCCGACGCCTGTGACGCCGCGCCGCTGCAGCAGCTGCAGGAACTCCCCCCTTCCACATCCGAGGTCCAGGACTCGCGTCCCCGGCTCGAACCTCTCCGCGTAGGGCGCATATCTTTCCAGCAGCTCATCGCCGCTGAAACCCATGAACTCGTAGTAGCCGAGCTGCGACTCCGCGCCGGCGGGGTAGGGCTGCGATGCAGGCGCTTCCGGGTCGGTGCTCCCCGAATCACCAGGAGTCATCGTGGGCGTCCGGCGGAGTTCGATCGGCGTCGAGCCTTCAGGTATTTGCGCGCAGAGCGAACGATGGGGCCGACGGGGCTCGCCGCCAGGCGCCTGCGCAGGGTCGGTGTGCCCGGTAGCAGCGCGGCGGGCTCGATCTGAGCCAAGCGCGGCTCGGCTGAGCTGCCTGTGCCGAGGAGCAGGATGAACTCGTCGTCTCCTGGCTGTTGGGGCGTGAAGAAGGCAAGGAGCTGAAGGTCGAGGCCGAAATCGGCGCGCGCTTCGGTCAGGAAGTCGAGGAAAGAATCAGGCGTCCAGACGTGAATATGGATGCTGTAGTTGATGTCCAGCAGGTGCTGGACTCGGGCATCCGCGTCGGCGCCAGGGACTGCTCCGTCGACGTCCGTGGCCCACTCCATGAAGTGCGCCCTCCTGTTCTGCTCGGCGCTCTGAAGGCGCTCTTCTTCGACGATGTGGCCCGGCGGGGTCAGCGGCCGCTTTTTGTCAAAGGTCACCCGTTTGTCCGGTAGAGCCATGAAGATCAGACCGCCGGGTCTCAGGACGCGGGTGAACTCACGGAGCGCGCGCACCGGGTACTCGAGGTGCTCGAGCAGGTGGTTGGCGATCACGAAGTCGAGCGACGAGTCCTGGAACGCCGACAGATTCTCCGCCGTGCCTATGAAGTCGACCTGCACAAGCTCCAGGTCGGCGAGCTCCGGATAGACCTTGCGGAGCTCGTCCCGAGTGAGGTGATCAACGTAGATGACGCGATCGGCGTGCGGCACGTGGAGGGGTCTGTGCAGCCCACCGATTTCGATCCCAGTGCCGCGGAGCCACTCGGCGAGAACGGCCCTGGTCTGGAGCACATTCGCTACCATAGCGGCCCGAATCGGCCGGGGCGACCGGGTCCGGCGGCTCCGCTCAGGGGTCATTCAGCTAGTGTCGGCCTGGAATGAACCTCCCCCGAACCGACCTAGCCGGCTCGGTTCTGAAATCTCTCAAGCAGCGGCCAGCCTTCTGCCTCGCCATCGCGGCCGGCCTGCTGTTCATCGCTCTGTGGTGGCGAGTCCTCATCGACAGCCGGGTCCTGATCGGCGGCGACTTCCTTTACTGCTGTCCTCCGTGGAGCGGAGCCGCGGGCGCGCACCCGCCCACGAACCTGCTTGCGGCGGATCCCAACACCCAATTCCTGCCCTGGCTCTTGCTGATCCGTGACGCGTTCGCCCATGGACGGCTGCCCCTGTGGAATCCATACTCCCTTTCCGGCAGCCCACTTCTGGCCGACGACCAATCCGCGCCGTTCTCGCTCTTCACGCTCGTGGCCTTGGTGCCCGGCGGGGCATGGGGCCTGAGCCTGGCGGCGCTGCTCCGCCTCTGGGTTGCCGGAGGCGGCATGTACCTCTTCCTGCGAGCGCTCGGGAGCGGGGCCGTGGGGGCGGTGCTGGGCGGGGTCGTCATGGCCACCTCCTCGTTCATCGTCCTGTGGATGGTCTGGCCCCAGTCAGAGGTGGCCGCGCTGATACCGGGGCTCTTCGCCGCCATCGAGCTGGCATTGCGAAGGCGAGGAGCGCTCGGCGTGGTGGCCATCGCCGCCATGGTGGCGCTCCAGTTTCTCGCGGGGCATGCGGAGACCTCGCTGTACGTGGGTATCGGGGCCGGCATCTATGTGGTGGTCCGCTGCCTCGACCGAACGCCGGGCCGGCTCTCCTCGCTGGGGCGGATCGCCGGCGGAGCGGCCGTGGGGACGCTGCTGGCGGGGGCTCAACTGGTTCCATTTCTCGACAACCTCCGGTCGTCGACTTTGTTGTCAGACCGCGCGGCTGGTGCGATGGGAGCGGGGCATCTGAGTGTCACCGCGCTGGTGAGCTGGTTCATTCCGAACCTGCGCGGCAATCCCGGCATCGACGGTCTCGCCGGTCGCGGCCCCAACTACGCGGAGGCGACCGCATTCATCGGCGTGGCCGCGCTGCTGCTCGTCATACCGGGCTTGATCGGGCTCTATCGACGCCTTCCAACGGCCGCGATCGGACTGGCCCTGATCGCGCTTCTGGCCGGGGGGATCGCCTACGGCCCCCTCACCCCGATCGCCGCCCGGATCCCGGGCCTGGACGTGAGCGGCAACACGCGGATGACCGTCCTCGTCTGCTTCGCGCTCGCCGCACTGGCCGGCCTCGGGTTTGATGCACTGGCCCGGCGCTCGTCGCAGACAGAGAAACTGTGGGCTCTCCTCGGCGGAGTGGCGGGCCTGGGCGGCCTCTCCATCTACGCCACCTGCGCGGTCGCATTCGCCCTGCTCCATCAGCGGGCCGAGAACCTGCTCCCGATAGGTCCGAAGGGCGTCATTCTTTTCTGGACCCTCGCGGCATTCGTGGCGTTTGCCGGAGGGGCCGGCTTGATCGTCGCGACGTCGTCGCAGCGGCTCAAAGCACCGGCTCTGGCCGGCCTGGCCACGCTCGTTCTCCTCGAGGCTGCCCTCTTCGCCGGCCCCTACCAGCCCCAGGTGAGCCCAAGCGAGGTGCCGCCGCACAGCGACGTTATGAGCTGGATGAGCGCGAATGCGGGCGACCAGTCGATCGCGGCGACCGGGTACACGCTGCTCCCCGAGGTGCCCTCGATGTTCGGTCTGCGCGATGTTCGGGCCTACGACCTCCTGGAACCGGCGCGGGCGCAGAAGTTCTGGTCCGCGGCCGACCCCGGATATCAGAACCTCGCGTTCTACACGCTCCTGAACCAGCCCGGCTCTCAGTGGCTGGCCGCCGCCGGGGTGGGCCTCATCGCCGTCCCAGGATCGTCGCCGCTGCCGGGTACGACCGCCGCGTACCAGGCCGAAGGGATGGTGGTGTCGAGAGTGCCCGATCCGCGTCCGCTCGCCTACGCCGCCCCCGCTGTGATTCAGGCCTCCAGCGCCGACGATGCAGTAGGGCGTCTCAGGGCCGACCCGCTGAGCGTCGTTACGGTGGAGGGCGCGGGCTCAGTCGCCGCAGGCACGGCTCAGACCTCTGTGGTGGAGTTCAGTCCAGGCAGCGTCACGGTCGACGTCACCGGGGATTCCACGTTTGTGGTGGTTCTCCAATCGTTCGACGCCGGGTGGAAGGCGTACGTCGACGGCAACCCGGCCACCATCCACCCCGCCGACGTGACGTTCATGGGAGTCCAGGTCCCCGCCGGCAGCCACGTCCTGCACCTGGTGTACGACCCGGAGTCGATGAAGGTCGGGCTGGCGGCCAGCGCCACCGGCGCGGCACTGCTCCTCGCCATCATCGGTACGTCTGCCTTCCGCCGGAGCCGGCGAGAACAGACGCCAGAGTCTGCAGAGGGGGCCGGTCAGCCGCCGCCGCTGAAGCTGTAGCTCTCGTCTGCAGTCGCGGCATCGAGCGGTTGCACGTTGAGGCAGGTGAATGTCCTCGGCCCTGGGCCGGCCGGACCGAAGCTGATGCACTCCTCGTACCACATGAAGACCCACGCCAGCCGGTGCCGGTAGATCGGAACTGCCGGGGTGTTCGCGCAGCTGCTGGGCATCGGCTGTGCCGACGGAACGCATTCCGCAGGGATGGTGGCCGGCGTGTTGCTCGAGAAGTAGGCAAGTTCCTGGCGGAAGTCTTGGACGGGGGTGTCATGCGGGCACTGGCACCGTGCATACGCCTCGTCCGCGGAAATAGGTGGGGTCAATCCAGGGTCGACCGGGTCCAGCGTGATGCCCAGGTTGGGGTAGCTCACAGTCGAGACCAGCCTGGAGACCACCGGCTGCTCGCTCACCGGCAGGTTGAAAGCCGGCAGGGAGACCATCGCCGAGGTCGAACGTACCGAGCCCGCTGCCCCAGCCGCGTCGGGTTTGGCGGCCCGGCTTGGCCCAGGCCCGCAACCGAGCAAGACAATCGCCAGGGAGACCGAGAGAAACACCCTCATGCACTGAAGGAAACGATCGGGACGGCCCGGCGTAACACCAGGCTTACGCATGGTTCGGCTCCCAACATCGGCAGCTGTCATGCCCTCAACCTCCGGTTGGGGACGCCTCGGGCGCCACGACATTGATCAGGACGCTGACTGAGCAATCCACCGGGCACTCCCAGGTGGTGAGATCGAGCCACGCCGACCCGGGGCCGACGGCCTCGAACATGACTCTCATATCTCCAACGCCCCCCCGCGGCCCAATGATCTTCTTCAGAACCCGTGGGTTTGAGCTGATCGCCGAGGCCGGCCTGTGAGAGTCCCAGATGGAGAGGATGACGTCCTCGTGCACCTGTACGTCGAAGGTCTGACCGTTCTCGGGGGAACGAATCGTCAGCACTCCCCCAGCAGCAAGTGGATCCATGGGGCATGTGACTGGGGGCTGGCATCCGGGCGCCCCGCGCCGAACCTGCTCCACCACGGTGTAGGTCACCCCGAACGCCAGAAGCACGGCCAGGGGCAGACCGATCCACTTGGCGATCGGAACCATGGGCTCCAACTCCACCTTCTCTCAACAATGCTCCCATTGGCGGGCCGGAACAACAGCGGATTCGAAGTTCCGGCCGCGGCCGAGTCGAGCGGCCTGAGGCGTGGGAACCTCCGGACCGGCTTAAGATGCTTCCTTCGAGGCGGGTGTCAGGCGTTCAAATCACAGGCCACACGGTCTCGCCCGGAGCGGTGGCCAGGACCAGGAGGGCGACCGTAAACAGCAGAAACAAGGCGATGCGACGGCTGGTAGTGGTGATCGGCATCAGCCTGGCCGCGAGCGCCGGCATGGCCGGCCTGACTGCCCAGGCGGCAGTGGCCGCCCGTCCGGCCCAGGCCGGCACCCCGACGCCAGGTCCGGGTGGGGGAGGGTGGACGCCCCAGCCATCGGTCACCAGCCATCCGCGCGGGATCGTCCCGCGCCTGAGCCAGGGCCAGACGCCGGCCGCAGCCGGCGTACTCGCAGGCGCGCTCTCCACCAATCCCTACTGCCCCGCCTGCAATCCGCCGCTCCTGTTCAACTCCGCCTCTCCAATCATGGGCGGCGTCACCGTCGGTGGGAATCCAGGCCACGTGACGATCACGCCCGTCTACTGGACGCCGTCCGGCTACTCGTTCACGGCTGGCTACAAGACCGTCGTCAACGGCTACATCGCAAACGTCGCGGCCGCCAGCAAGCAGAACACCAACGTGTTCTCGGTGTCGACGCAGTACTACGAATTCATACCGGGCCCCAAAGGAGGCATTAACGCCCACATCGGGTACGTCGTGCAGGCTGGAGCCGAGGTCGACGCCACCGACGCGTTCCCCGCACAGGGTGGTTTGGCCGGATGCACAGCGAACGCCGGCTTCACGGCTTGCGTCACCGACTCAGCGCTGCAGGCCGAGCTTCAGTCCCGGCTGGCAGCTCTCAGCCTCCCGATCGACGACTCTCACCTCTACACGGTGATGTTCCCGTCGACGGTGGAGACCTGCTTTGGCCCGGGGCCCGCCTCGCCCACCAACCAGTGCAGCACCAACGTCTACTGCGCCTATCACTCCGGTGCCGGCCCGCCGTACCTGCTATACACCAACGAGCCGTACCCGGATCTGGCCCACTGCTCGAGCGGGCAGGCCCCGAATGGGGACGCCGAGGCGGACGCGCAGGTGAGCCTCATCAGCCACGAGGCGAATGAGGCGATCACCGACTCGTTCGGTGCCTGGATGGACTCGGCCCACTACGAGAACGGCGACGAGTGCGCCTACGTGTACGGCATTCCGCTCGGCGGCAGCTCCGGCACCTTCTACAACCAGGTGATTGGCGCCGGGCACTACTACACCCAGGACGAGTTCAGCAACGAGGACTACGCGCTGGGCCTGGGCGACCCGGTGAGCGGGAGCAACGCGACCAAGGTCGCCGGATGCATTCAGGGCGAAGAGCTGCCCACGGCCAGCTTCACCGCCCCGGCGTTCGCGATAGCCGGAGCGGGCGTCGCGTTCGACGGATCCGCGTCTTCGGATCCGGACAACACCGCCCTGCTCACCTACTCGTGGAGCTGGGGAGACGGCACGGCATCCGGCTCAGGTGCCACGGCCTCGCATACCTTCGCCTCGTCCGGCACCTTCACAGTCACGTTGAGCGTGACCGACATCGACGGCTGGACTGGAACGGTTTCCCATTCGGTCATCGTCCAATCTGCGCCGCCCATCGTCGCCGGCTACTTCCAGTGGTTTGACAAGGCTTCGCCGGGGATGCTCAACGACAACATTCACATCCTCAATCCGGGGGGCACCGCGGCCAACGTGACAGTCAGCCTGCCTGCAGTGCCCGCCCAGGCGGTGACGGTGGCCCCGGGAGCGGAGGCCTTCGTGACCTTTCCAGCCGGCACCATCGGAGGCCCCGTGACCGTGAGCTCGAGCCAGCCCGTGCTCGCCTCGCAGAGGGTCCAGTACTACTCCACCTTCAACGAGGTCTGGGCCGAGAGCGCGTCCCAGGCGGCCACCACCAGCTATGTCAACTGGTACGACAAAGCCTCGCCCGGAATTCTCAACGACAACATCCACTTTCTCAATCCCGGGGCGACCATGGCCACCGTGACGGTGAGCCTGGGGGCGGCTTCGCAAGTGGTCCCTGTGGGGGCGGGGGCCGAGGCTTACGTGAGCTTTCCGAAAGGCAGCATCGGCGGCCCGGTGAAGGTGGTCTCGGACCAGCCGGTGCTCGCCTCCCAGCGAGTCCAGTAC
>JBIOJB010000033.1:0-26519 GCA_044450465.1 Candidatus Dormibacterales bacterium
GAAATACTCGGCCATCGTCAGGCCGGTCAGTGCGACGCGCGCCCGCGCGCCCGGAGGCTCGTTCATCTGGCCGAACACCAGCGCGGTCTGGGGCAGCACGCCGGCGTCTCGCATCTCCACGAGCATGTCGTTGCCTTCGCGCGTCCGCTCCCCGACGCCCGCGAAAACTGACCGGCCCTTGTGCTGGTACGCGATGTTGCGGATGAGCTCCTGCACGATGACTGTCTTGCCGGTCCCCGCGCCGCCGAACAAGCCGATCTTCGAGCCCTTCGCGAAGGTGCAGATCAGGTCGACCACCTTGATCCCGGTCTCCAGGATCTCCACCTTGGCCTGCTGCTCCGAGACAGGCGGTGCGGCGCGGTGGATGGGCCACCGGATCGCGCTTTCCGGAGCCGGCTCGTCGTCGATCGCATGTCCGATCACGTTGAACAGCCGGCCGAGGGTCTCGACCCCGACAGGAACGGAGATCGGGGCACCCGTGGCCCGCACGGGATCGCCTCGGCGAAACCCTTCGGTCGAGTCCATCGCGATGGTGCGCACCACGTTGTCGCCAATGGCACCCTCGACCTCGAGCACCACGATGCGGCCGTCGCCCGTGGTGACCTCGAGCGCCTCGAACAGCTCGGGCTGGTCGCCAGGCGCGAACTGGGCGTCGACCACGGCGCCGATCACCTGGCTGACGCGCCCGACCCTGGCCTTCTTCTCCGCGCTCGGTGCCGATTTCGCCTTTGCCATCAACTACCCTCCCTCAGCTCGACGCCCGCAGCGCTTCAGCGCCGCTGACGATCTCCATCAACTCGGTTGTGATGCCCGCCTGGCGAACCTTGTTCGCATACAGGGTCAGCGCATCGATAAGGTCGCCTGCCGCGTTGGTCGCGTTCTGCATCGCGATCATCTTGGCCGAGTACTCGCTCGCCTTGTTCTCGAGCACGGCCTGGAAGACCTGCGTCTCGACGTAGCGAGGCATCAGGCCGTCGAGGACGGATTCGGGGTCCGGCTCGTAGATGTAATCCGCCCGAGGGCCGCCGCCACCGGCTTCCCGTTGCGGAATCTCGGCCGGGACGAGCACGGTCACCGCCGGCTCCTGCTTCATCGTCGAGATCCACTTGGAGTAGCAGAGCAGGACCGCATCGGTCGTGCCCCTGGCGTACTCCTCCAGTGCGACGGTGATCGCGGGCAGGATCTCGGCTTCGGTTGGACGGTCGGCCACTCCGCTCACCTCTGCGATCACCTCGCGCCGGAAGCGAAGGAGGAAGTCCCGACCCTTGCGGCCGATGGTGACGTAGCGCTGACCCGCGGGGTGGTGCTCGTTCATGTATCTCGTGGCGGCCCTGATGTTGTTCACGTTGATGGCCCCGCACAGCCCCTTGTCTGTGGTCACGAGGATCATCACCGCGCGACCGCCCTCGCGCCGGACCAGGAACGGGTGCTTGTACTCGGTGGCTCGCTCGCCCACGGTCTGCAGGACTTCGAGCATCTTCTCCGCGTAGGGCCGCGTGGCCTGCACAGCCGCCTGTGCGCGCCGTAGCCGTGTAGCCGCCACAACCTGCATCGCCTTGGTGATCTTCTGGGTGTTCTTGATCGAGTCGATGCGTCGGACGATGTCCCTGAAAGCCGGCATTTAGACCTCGCCGCCAGTTGAATCAGGTGAGTTCACTTTCCCTTCTTCGCAGGCGCGGATTTCGCCGCCGGCTTGACTTCCGGCTCAGCCGCAGGCGCTGAAGCGGGGGCCGGGTCAGGAACGGTCTCGTAGCCCTCGATGCCGAACTGGTGGTTGAACGTCGAGATGGCGGCCTTAAGCCTCGTGAACAGCGCGTCGTCGAGCGCTTTCTTCGCCTCGATCTCCGCCAGCACACCTGGGCGCTCGCCCTTGAGGAAGCGGACGAACGCCGTCTCCCACTCTCGCACGCGCGCCACGGGCACCTTGTCGAGGTGGCCCTGGGTCCCCGCGTAGATGACCGCCACCTGCTCGCCCAGGCTCACCGGCTGGTATTTGTCCTGCTTCAGCAGCTCGGTGAGGCGCGCTCCTCGCTCGAGCTGATTGCGCGTCTGAGTGTCGAGGTCCGATGCGAACTGGGCAAAGGCCGCAAGCTCGCGGTACTGGGCGAGGTCGAGCCGCAGCTGGCCCGCAACCTGGCGCATGGCTTTGGTCTGGGCGTCGCCGCCAACGCGCGACACGCTGATGCCCACGTTCAGCGCCGGTCGCTGACCCGCGTTGAAGAGGTCGGACTGAAGGTAGATCTGACCGTCAGTGATGGAGATGACGTTGGTCGGAATGAAGGCCGAAACGTCGTTGGCCTGAGTCTCGATCACTGGAAGTGCCGTGAGCGAGCCTCCGCCGTGCGTCGGGCTCATCTTTGCGGCCCTCTCGAGCAGCCGGGAGTGAAGGTAGAAAACGTCGCCCGGGTAAGCCTCGCGACCCGGCGGCCGCCGGAGGTTGAGCGACAGCTCCCTGTACGCCCAGGCCTGCTTGGTCAGGTCGTCGTAGCAGCAGAGGGCTTCCTTGCCCTGCTCCATGAAGTACTCCCCCATCGCGCAACCCGCGTAGGGAGCGATGAAGTTGAGGGATGCCGGCTCGGAAGCCGTCGCGGCGACGATGACCGTGTAGTCCATCGCCCCGTTCTCCTCGAGGGTTGCCGCCACGCGGGCGATCGAGGCTGCGTTCTGCCCGATCGCGACGTAGATGCAGATGAGGTCCTTGCCCTTCTGGTTGATGATCGTGTCGAGGAGCACGGTGGTCTTGCCGGTGAAGCGGTCGCCGATGATCAGCTCGCGCTGGCCGCGGCCGATCGGGATCATGGCGTCGATCGCCTTGATGCCTGTCTGAACGGGGCTGTCCACGCGCTTGCGGGTGATCACGCCAGGAGCGATTCTTTCGATGGGCATGGTCCGGGTGGTCTTGACCGGGCCCTTGCCGTCGAGCGGCACGCCGAGCGGGTTGACGACCCGTCCGATGAGCTCCTCTCCGACCGGCACCTCGAGCAGCCGACCGGTGGTGCGCACCTCGTCGCCCTCGTGCAGGTGGCCGTACTCGCCGAGGATCACGGCGCGGACCTGGTCTTCCTCGAGGTTCAAGGCAAGCCCATAGGTCTCGTGCGGGAACTCGAGCAGCTCCCCGGCCATCGCGTTCTGAAGGCCGTAGACCTGCGCGATGCCGTCGCTCGTCGCGACGATGCGTCCGACATCGGTGGTCACAAGAGCGGCGTCGAAGTCCTTGAGCCGTTCTTTGATGACGTCAGAGATCTCTTTCGTGCTGATTCCCACTCGTTCTTATCTCCTAGGACGCATCCGCCAGGCGGCGGCGCAGCTGCTGCAACTTGGTAGCGACGCTGGCGTCGATGAGTCGATCGCCATACTGAAGCTTTATCCCGCCGAGGATTCCCCGGTCCACGACGGACACCAGCCGAACCTCCTTGCCGAGTCTCTTCGAGAGCTCATCCGACACGCGGGCTCGATCCGCGTCGCTTAGCTCGACTGCGGCCGTCACGGTGGCGCGGACGCGGCCGGCCGCCTCGTCGGTGAGCCTTTCGAGCTCTTCCACGATGGCGTCCACCTCTGCGACGCGATTCGACTCGATCAGAAGGCGGGCGAGGTTCGTCGCTTCGGGGTCCAGGTGATGAGGGGCGCCCGAGACGAGCGCCATCCTATCGTCCACAGCGATGGTTGGATTGGTCAGCACGGCCGCCATCTCCGGGTTGCCGAGCAGTCCCCGCACCTCGAGCACGCGGCGTTCCCACTCCGCGACCTGGCCGTTCTGCCTGGCCAGCTCGAAAACGGCCCGGGCGTAACGCCTAGCGGCTGCCGTCGCCACCCGCAACCTCCGCTATCGCCTTGTCGATCAGCTTGCGGTGCCTGTCGTCGTCGAGAGTCTCGCCTATGACCTTCTCGGTCGCCGAGATGACGAGTCCAGCGACCTCTCGACGCACCGACCGCACCGCTTCGTCACGCTCGGCCTCGATCTCCTTGCGGGCGGCCTCGACCGTGCGCTTCGATTCCTCATCAGCCTTCTGCCGGAGCTCCTGGCGCAGCTGCTCGCCGGACTTGCTGGCGGCGTCGATCACGCTTTGGGCCGTCTTGCGGGCGTCAGCAAGCTTGGCTTCTGCCTCCTTCAAGCGATCCTCGGCGGCGGCACGCGACTGCTCGGCCTCTCTGAGCTGCTCCGCAATCGCCTTCTGGCGAGCCTCGGCGAGGCGAACGATCTCGGGGTACACGTAACGCGCAAGGATGGCGAGCATGATCAGAAACGTGATCAGCTCGACGATCACCGTCCCGTCGATCTGGATGACGCCCGCCACGCCGATCAGAAACATCGCCGCTTACTTGGCTCCAATGGCCGGAACGTTGGAAAGGAACACGAAGCCGAACGCGAGGTTGATGAAGTACATAGCCTCGACCAGACCGACGATGGTGAACAGCCAGGGGATCATTCGTCCCTGTGCTTCAGGCTGACGCGCCACACCGCTGATGAACGCGTTGCCGGCCAGGCCGTCGCCGAATGCCGCACCGATTGCGCCCAGGCCGATGGCGAGGCCGAACGCCACGAGGGCGCCGGCGAGTACGAGTCCGTGATCTGTCATTTCTTCCTCCTAGTGATGTTGATGCTCGAGACCTTCGCGGGCCGCGCCGAAATAGATGACCGTCAGCAGCATGAAGATGAACGCCTGAATGAAGCCGATGAAGATGACGTCGAACGCCTTCCAGACCGCCAGCAAAACCGCTCCGACCAATGTCCCCGGCACGGTGCCCACCGCGGGCAGCGCCAGCGTGCCGAAGCCTGCGATCAGCCCGATCATCACCCCCCCGGCGAATATGTTGCCGAATAGACGCAGGGAGAGAGTCACGGGCTTCACCAGCTCCTCGAGGATGTTGAGCGGGATGAAGACGATGCGGGCGGGAAGCGGCAGCTCGAACGGCTTTGTGAAACGCTTGAAGTAGCCGCCCAGGCCTAGCACCTTGATGCTGTACCACTGGACGACCACGATCACGATCAGGCCCATCGCGAGCGTCTGGTTCAGGTCGGCATTGGCGCCGTGAAGCACGGGCACAAAGCCCAGCGGTAGAAGCTCGAACCAGTTACCGATGAGTATGTAAAGAAAGAGCGTGAGGGCAAGCGGGATGATGAACAGTGCATCGTCGGAGACATTGCTCTTGATCAGCGCGCGCAGCTGGTCGTAGCCCCATTCGAACACCGCCTGGACTCGACTGGGCTCACCGGTCTTCAGCTTCGAGCGAAGCCAGAACGCGATGCCGAGCGTCAGCGCTACGGCCACGCCACTTGAGATGAGGCTGTCGTAGTTGAAGATGCACAACGGGCCGCAGCCCAGGTCGATGGTGGGATGGGTGCCTACGTCCCCTGCCAGCAGCATCACGCACGCAGTCCCTGGCGCACGCCCGCCCCCACCATGACCAGCTGAGCGGTCCCGATTCCGAGTGGAAACGACCAGGCCACCTCGCGCAGAAGCAGAGCAGCCAGAACCGCGACCGAGCTGAACATCACCAGCCGCATGATGCTCGCCGCTCGGAATGGCGCGCCGCGAGCGAACAGCAGCTGGATCAGGTAGCCATTGAGCGAGCCCAACATCAGACCGGCGCCGAGGCCCAGCCCGACCGACGGGTGACCGACGAAGGCGGAGCCCACCACCGACCCTGCAAGCACGGCACAGATCGTGACCGTCGCTCTGAGCAGGCCGCCGGACATCATCTAGAGAGCTCCCTAATCTTCAACCAGATACCGGTGGCGCCAGCCGCCAGACCCACGAACAGTCCGATGAGGACGAACACCGGCGCCGTGTTGAGCGCCTTGTCGAGCGCTACGCCCCCGAGCAGCGGTATGAGGACAGCGGCCGCAAGGTAGATCCCGATTCCGGCCATGTCTGCCCCCGTGGGGCCTGCACTCGAGGTGGGCGCCATGCCCCTCCGAATTCTATCGGTTACCAGGTTCGGCCAGCAGGCGCCGAAGCAACGGCGCCGGGACCCGCCAGCCTCCGTGCTGCAGCAGGTCCGCCGCGACCGTCGACGACAGGAGCGCCGCCACGACCACCGTGACGGCAAGGACACGTCCGTGCCCGAACAGGGTCAGCCCGACCGCCCCCAGCATCGCGCTCGCCGCGTAGAAGACGTAGCACGTCTGGCGAGGATCGAGCCCGAACGATTGAAGCCGGTGATGGATGTGGAGCTGGTCGGGACGCGCGACGGGCGCCTTGCCCCGCCGGCGCCGGAGGATCGCCCAACCGGTGTCCGCGATGGGCAACGCCAAAGCCAGCACGGGCGCGGCGAGCGCGAACCCGACGGCGACCTTGGCGACGCCGAGGATCGAGATCATGCCCAACGCGACGCCGAGAAAGTGAGCGCCCGAGTCCCCCATGAAAATGCGCGCTGGATGAAAGTTGAAGAGCAGGAATCCGGCGCAGGTGCCCGCCAGCGCCGCGCTCAGCTTGACGATCTCGATCTGCGCCAGCTGGGCGGCAGCGAGCATCAGGATGATCGCCACGATCAGGACCACTCCCGCCGCCAGGCCGTCCACCCCGTCGAGGAGGTTGACGGTGTTCTGCATGCCCAGAAGCCAGAAGACGCTCGTGGGCACCACAAGCAGGCCAAGGTCGACCAGGTGCCCCCCAGGCAGACCGAGGAACGTGATCTTGATCCCGAACACGAGCACCGCCAGGCAGGCCAGACCCAGCTGCATGGCGAACTTGACCGCCGGGCTCACCGGCCTGCGGTCGTCGATCATCAGGAGGACGGTCGCCAGCCCCGAGACCAGCAGGACCCCGGGCAGCTCCCCGTAGCTCGGGAGGACGATCAGGACGGCGACCACGAAGCCGACGTACATCGCCAGTCCACCGAGGA
Source organism: Candidatus Dormibacterales bacterium (assembly GCA_044450465.1). GTDB lineage: Bacteria > Chloroflexota > Dormibacteria > Dormibacterales > Dormibacteraceae > JBIOJB01. Next base: position 6,847 of record JBIOJB010000033.1, read on the forward strand.
GCGGGGTAGGCGTCGGATGCGCGTGCCGCCCGCCGGGCTCGGCAATCAGCCCGATGCGGCGCGACAGCCGGATCGCGATCGGGGTGGCGACGGCGCAGACCGCAAAAGCGACAAGAAACGGCCACAAGCCTGGAAGCAGGTGATCCCGAACGCTCTCGAACGCCAGGCTGTTGGTCAAGTCGGTCACAGGTCGAGGGTCGTCCTACTCGAATGCGTATGGGATCGGGAACGCGCGACAGAGCTCGAGAGCCCGCTGATGCACCGAAGTCAGTGTGGCCGGATCGTCGATGCGCTCGATCAGGTCGGCGATGCAGTCGGCGATTGCGACCATCTCCGCTTCACGCATGCCACGCGTGGTCACGAGCGGCGTGCCCACTCGCACCCCGCTCGGGTTGAACTTCGAGGCCTCGTCGAAGGGGATGGCGTTGCGGTTGAGGGTGATCCCGACGGTGTCGGCGACGTCCTGGACCTGTTTTCCAGTCCGCTTGTGCGACCGGAGATCGATGAGCATCAAGTGGTTGTCGGTGCCCCCGCTGACCAGGCGCAGGCCACGCTCCATCAGCCTGCCCGCCATCGCCTTCGCGTTGACGACGACCTGCTTGGCGTAGACCTTGAACTCAGGCTTCAAGGCTTCGCCGAAACAGACGGCCTTGGCCGCAATCGCATGCATGAGCGGACCGCCCTGCGTGCCAGGAAACACCGCGGAGTCGATGGCCTTCTGCCAGTCGCTGCGGCAGAGGATGATCGCGCCCCACGCGCCTCGCAAGGTCTTCTGGGTAGTCGTGCTCGTGATGTCGGCAAACGGGATCGGCGACGGGTACTGGCCGCCCGCCACCAGGCCCGCGACGTGAGCCATGTCGACAAAGAAAGTAGCGCCCACCGAGTCGGCGATCGCACGCATGCGCGCCCAATCGACGACTCGCGAGTAGGCTGAAAAGCCGCCCAGGATCATCTTGGGCCGCACAGTCTCAGCGATACGGGCCATCTCCTCGTAGTCGATCAGCTCCGTCTCGCGGTTGACGCCATATGGATGAATCTCGTACAGCTTGCCGCTGAAGTTGGCCGGGCTTCCGTGTGTGAGGTGGCCGCCGGCCGACAGATCCATCCCCATCACCTTGTCGCCCGGCTTGCAGACCGCCATGTATACGGCGGCGTTGGCCTGCGACCCGGCGTGCGGCTGCACGTTCACGTAATCGGACCCGAAGAGCTGCTTGGCCCGCTCGACGGCCAGGCTCTCGATCTTGTCGATGACCTCGCCGGTGCCGCCGTAGTACCGGCGGCCCGGATATCCCACCGCGTACTTGTTGGTCAGCAGGGTGCCGAGGGCCTGCAGGATGGCGGGGCTGGTCAGGTTCTCCGAGGCGATCAGCTCGAGCGTTTCAGACTGGCGCCTGTACTCCTTTCGGATGAGGTCCGCCACCTCCGGGTCCTCGCGCTCGAGGACGCTCAGCGACATCGTGACGGGATTCGCCATGGCCTCAGGGTAGCGTTTAGCCGCTGCGCAGAGGAGGCGCTCAAAGCGCAAGGGGGTCAGGCCCCCCTTGCGGAGAACCTCCCATTCACTTGAGCCGCTGTGACGAAAGCTGACGCGGTGCGGTGGCCTGGCGAAGCCAGGCCACGCGGGGTCAGGCCACGCGTGGGGTCACCCGCTGCGCAGAGGAGGCGCTCAAAGCGCAAGGGGATGAGGCCCCCCTTGCGGAGAACCCCCATTCACTTGAGCCGCTGTGACGAACGCTGACGCGGTGCGGTGGGCCTGGCGAAGCCAGGCCACGCGGGGTCGCGTGGGGTTAGCCGCTGCGCAGAGGAGGCGGTCCCAGGAGCTCAGCGGTGGCGATGGCGCCCTCGCGCAGCACGTGCGGTTCGGGCCCGGTGAGGTCGAGCACGGTGGAGGCAATCCCGCCGGGGGCTCGGCCGCCGTCCAGGACCGCGGCCACCCCAGACAGCCCGCCGGCCTCCTCGGCGGTCATGGCCGGGTCGCCGCCGTGAAGGTTTGCGCTTGTCGTCATCATCGGTCCCGCTGCGCGGAGTAGGCCGAGCGCCGCCTTGTGTTTGGGAATTCGCACGCCCAGCGTGCCGCCGCCGATGGCATGGAGGATCAGGGTCAGGGGACCTGGCCACCATCGCCGCATCATCGCTTCGGCCCTCGAGTCCACGTGGACCCAGCCTTCGAGCTGCGACTCGGCCGCCACCATCAATATCAACGGCATGCCCACCGGCCTCCCTTTGAGGCGGTAGATGCGGCGCCTCGCGACCTCGTCGTCCGCCGCTGCGCCGAGGCCGTAGACCGTGTCGGTCGGGAACGCGACCACGCCTCCGCCCCTGACGAGCTGCGCGGCCCTGGTGAACCCGGCCCGTGTCGGCTTCAGGACCATGCTTCGATGACCCGCTCGTGCCCGCCCAGGTCGCGATGCACCCGGTGCTGGGCGAAGTTTCGCCCCGAGCACTCGACCACGGCGGCCACAATGCTCGGGTCTATCTCGGCCAGGAGTCGCGCACCCTCTTTAAGTCGCGCCGGCGCCTGCTCGAACAGCCGGTTGACGAGCGCCGCGCCGTCCTTCTCGGCGTAGAGCGCGGCTGCCGGCTGTGCTTTGACCTCGGGTGGTAGATCGGCATCCAGCGCCAGATAGGGCAGGTTGGCGCAGATGAGATCGAACGATCCTGAAAGGGGTTCCATCAGGTCACCGCAGGCAACTTGAACGCGTGTCTCAAGTCCGAGGGTGGCCACGTTGTGGCGGGCGACGCTGACGGCCGCGTCGCTGATGTCGGATGCCCAGACCTCGGTGTCCGGCGCGTAGTGAGCGATGGCGATCGCAATGCATCCTGATCCAGTACCCACGTCGGCGACTCTCAACCTGCGGTGAGCTTCTCTGGCAATCGCCACCGCTCTCTGAACCAGAATCTCAGTGTCTGGGTTGGGTACCAGGACGGCCGGCGTGACTTCGAACTCGAGGCCCATGAATTCCTTCCGGCCGACCAGATAGGCCACCGGCTCCCGTTTGGCGCGGCGCGCCACAAGGCCTCTGTAACCGTCGAGCTCGGGCGCCGTGAGCATACGGTCGAAGTTGAGATACAGGTTGAGGCGGCTGAGGCCCAGGGTGTGAGCCAGCAGAAGTTCGGCGTCGAGGCGCGGGGAGTCGGACCCGTGCTTGCTCAGATGGTCCGCCGAAAGCTTGAGGACCTCGACGATGGTCACGCGCTGAGCTGAGCTGCACGTTCGGCGGCGACGAGCGCGTCGACGATCTCTTCCATGTCTCCTGCCATCACCTGGTCAAGCCGGTGAAGGGTGAGCTTGATCCGGTGATCGGTGACGCGATTCTCCTTGAAGTTGTAGGTGCGGATCTTCTCCGATCGATTCCCGCTGCCGACCATGCTCCGGCGCTGAGCGCCGATCGCGGCCTGCTGTTCGGCGAGCTTCATCTCGTAAAGGCGAGCGCGCAGCACCCGCATCGCCTTCTCTTTGTTCTGCAGCTGAGACTTCTCGTCCTGGATGCTGACGACCATCCCGGTCGGTTTGTGGGTGATCCGGATCGCAGAGTAGGTGGTGTTGACGCTCTGACCGCCAGGGCCTGTGGAGGTCGACGTCTTGACATCAATGTCCTCGAGCTTCAGCTCGACCTCGACAGGATCGGCCTCCGGCATGACGGCGACGGTGGCCGCGGACGTATGGATTCGCCCCTGCGCCTCGGTTTTCGGTACCCGCTGCACTCGATGCACTCCGCCCTCGTACTTCATCTGTGAGTAGGCGCCGTGACCGTGAATCTCGAATTCGACCTTGTCGTAGCCGCCCATGCCCGTCGGCGAGAGATCGACGACCTCGATCTTCCAGCCCTTGCGCTCGGCCCACTTCTGGTACATGCGAAAGAGATCGGCGGCGAAGAGCGCCGCCTCCTCCCCACCCTCCGCCCCTTGAATCTCGACCACCACATCGCGATCGTCGTTGGGATCCTTCGGCAGCAGGAGGACCTTCAGCTTCTCTTCGAGCTCGGCCGCCTGAGCAGCCGCCCTCCGCTCCTCCGCCCTTACGTACTCCTGCATCTCCGGGTCCTTCTCGTGCTTCAGGAGATCCCGGGCGGATTCGAGGTCGCTCTGGGCGCGGCGAAAGGCCGCGTAGGTGGTGACGGTCTCGCGCAGCGAATGCTGCTCGCGGGCGAGCTTGGTCAGCTGAGCGTGGTCGGACGCGACCTCGGGGCGAGCCATCTCCCCCTCGATCTCGTGATACCGCCTCGCGAGAGCCTCGAGACGATCAATCAATTTCGCTGCACCGCGTTGCCTGGCTCCGCCAGGCAACCGCACCGAAAGGCGTCAGGCAACTCCGCGCCAATTGGTAGGGGGGTTCCCCATAAGGGGGGCCTGCCCCCCTTGTGCCACCTCTTCCTCGCCCTGGCGAGCGCTGTTGAAAGCGGTGATTGCAACCTCGAGCATGTCGTCGGAGGGCTCTCGAGTCGTGAACTTCTGCGTCCCCAGAATGGGAAGCAGGGCAACCTGGACCACTGGATTCCTCCGGTTGCGAGCCATGAAACGGATCAGCTCGTAACCAGACCCCGCGATGAGAGGTATGGCAAGGACGCGGCTGGCAATGAGCCAGAACCAGTTGGGATGCAGCAGGGCAACGAGGCTGAACACCACCACGCTCACCACCAGCACGACCAGAAGGAAGCCCGTTCCGCATCTCGGATGGAGCGTGCTGGCCCGTCGCACGGAGGGGACGTCGAGCGCCCAGCCGGACTCGAAGGCATTGATGGTCTTGTGCTCGGCGCCGTGGTACTGGAAGACGCGCCTCACGTCGGGAAGCAGAGCGATCAGAAAGAGATAGCCGAGGACCAGGGCAACCCGAATCACTCCTTCGACGAGGACGAAAGTGAAACCCCCGCTGCGATGAACGGCGAAGCTCGCAAGCAACAGCGGTAGGCCGATGAACAGCAGCACCGAGAACACAGCGGCGATCGCGACCGATCCCGTGATCTCCCGCTTTCCGATCTTGACGTCGCGGGTGCCGGCGTTCATGTTCGCCGCCCAGATCAACGACTTCATTCCGAGGTGCACCTGCTCGCCGATCAGGGCCAGACCTCGAACGAATGGCAACTTCCAGATCGGGTTGACGTAGATGGACGCCTTCAGCTCGCCGCGGTCGACGACGATCTCGTGCGTGGTCGGCAGCCGCACGGCGACCGCGTAATGACGCTTGCCGCGCATCATCACGCCCTCGATTACCGCCTGCCCCCCATAGAAGAACTGGTCCTTCGGACGGGCCGACGTTTGAGCCTGTTCGCGTGTGGCCTGCGGCCCGGACAGATCCGGCCCGGGCAATCTAACTCCGGGTCTTAGCAGCCCGCTTGCGGAACCGCTCGACCTGGCCCCCTGTGTCGACGATCCTCTGAGTGCCCGTGAAAAACGGATGGCACACTGAACAGATCTCGGTCTTGAGCTCTTTGCGCGTCGAGCCTGTGGTGAACGTGTTACCGCAGGCGCAGGTGACGATCGCGTCTTCGTAGAAGGTGGGATGGATCTGAGGCTTCAAATTCTTGGCTCCAAGTGACTAGTTTACTGAGCGAATGAGGCAAGCAGACTGTTTGCCTGAAGGCTGGCGACGCCAAGGTACAGAACTAGAGCCACCCAGGCCAGGCCCATAACCCACCGCGCACTTGATGGAACCGCGGCGTAGTAGGGGTTGTTCACAGTGCGGAACCTGGCCAGCAGGCCCGGGATTCCCAGGATCGCGAAGATGATCAGCAGCGGGCTCACGAAGAAGTGGAGGAACAGAGCTCCGATCCCGATGACAGCCAGCGCCCCCACCTGGAACCACGGCGACACAGGTCCCAGGATCCAGGAGCCGTCGAGCTGCCAGATCGGGATCAGGTTGAAAAGGTTGATGTAGAAGCCGATCCAGGCGGCCAGCAGGAACACCTCGTTCTGGGTTGCCCCGAAAAGCGCCATCGCGACCGTGGCCCCGAGGGTCCCGGCAATCGGCCCGGCGATGCCAATCTGCGCCTGCTTCAGCGCGTCGGTCGGGTGCGAGCGTTGGAAGATCGCAGCACCGAGGAACGGGATGAAGATCGGGGCGGTGGCCCGCATGCCCTGGCGTCTGATCTCGATCACGTGGCCCATCTCGTGGACCAGGATCATCGTCACGAGCGCCACGGCGAACCAGGGCCCGTAGAAAAGGGCGTAAGCGCCGAAGCTGACCACGAGCGACAACAGCGTCCCGGCGGCCGGCAGCTTGAGCAGCAGCAGCCCTCCGTATTTGAGAAAGCCGAAAACCGCGACAAGGGCCGCGCCGAGGCCGCCCGCCTTGTTGCGCCCCCCGTTCGCGGGCGCAGGCGAGTAGTGGTACGGCGACTGCGGCGGTATGTCCGAGGTCACCGGGTAGCTCGGAGGAGGCGGAACATAGTCCCCCGCCCGGGGCGGGAAGAAGGGGTCCTGATCGCTCATTTGTTCTATTACTGATACCCCCTTCCAGACGTCCCTAATCCCGGTACGTGAAGGACGAGAACTCGAGGCCGGTAGGGCCCTGGATCACGAGCTGGACTGTGCAGAGCGGGAGTGTGCACGGCTGCGGCACGACCTCGCCCTCAGAGCCAAGCTGCGGGTCGTCGAGCGGCACCGCCCCGATCGACTGGAAAACGCGGAGGCTGTCCGTGTTGCCCGGGGCTCGCAGGATGCCGTAACAAACCCCCTGGCCCGGCGCGAGCTGCACGGTCTTGGAGGGAGTCGACACGGCAAAGCTGGTCACCACCAGGTCGAGACGCCCTGCATCGCTTTCGGTGACGAGCAGGTTCTGGGCACCGTCGAAACCCAGACCCTGGGGGTTCTTCAGGCCCGAGACCAGGCTCGTGCCGGCGGTTACGTCGTAGAGCCTGCCCTGAGCTGGAAGTGTCACCAGCACATGCGACCTCGAATCCCGCACCACGTCGTCGACCAGCGGAAGGCCCGAGGCGATCCTTTGGGTGGCACCCCCCTTCAGCTCGTAAACGACACCTGCGCCCTCGTCGGCGATGAGGTAGCCGCCGAGATACGGGTCCGGCCACGAACCTGCCGGCCGGCTGAATCCCGCCACGCGCCCGGTCACGCTGCCCGAGGTGTTGACGAAAAGGACGGTTCCGTGAGGGCTGTCGGGGACCACCAGACCCGTCCCGTTCAGGTCGAGGGAGATGCCATCGAGGTTCTCTCCGCTCGCCACGGGTTGCAGCTGCAGCACGGTTCGCACGCTGCTGTCGGTCAGCGCGACCACCCGCGCGTCGAACTGATCGGCGATGTAAGTGACGCCTGCGATCTCAGCCATGCCTTCCGGCTCGGGGATCGTCTGAGGCAGCCGCAGCACCCCGGCGGGCCCGATTCGAGCCAGGTGACCATCGCCGTGCTCGCCGACAAGCACAGTGCCGTCCGCGTAGTACAGCAGGTCGTCCGGAACATTGAGACCCGAGGCGAGCAGCAGCACCGGATCCGCGGAGCCGGCTCCGGCTGCCGTCGGACGCGCGTCGGGCTGGACGCACGGCAGCGGACTTGGCGCCGGAGACGGGCTGTTCGATGGAAGCGCAGCCGCTGGGGGCGAACTGGCACTCGGCCCCTGCGCAGTTGAGCTGCTGCAGGCGGCAAGGATTGACACCGCGGCCAGGACGGCCGCGAAGGACCTCTTACTCAGTAGAACCAGGACCCTACTAGTTGGGGTCGCCGACGACGAGATGTCGTGTGGTCATCCGGCGCACCGACGCCTGCCGGCTTGACAACAGCAACGACGAAGTCTCGGAGTACCCGCTACCGAAAACGACGCCGGGCAGGAGCTGGCCCCCTGTGACACCGGTTATGGCCACCGCCACATCCATGGCCGGGGCGAGGTCCGCGACACCGTACGTCCGCGACATCTGGTCGCCTATGACGGCCCTCTCCTCGTCGTTTCGAGGCCACAACCGCGCCTGCAGCTCTCCTCCCAGACACCGGACCGCACAGGCTGCCATCAACGTGGCATGGAGGTCGCCGATCCCAATGGCCGCGTCGACTCCACTTCCCGGCACGGCCGCCATCACGGCACCGGCAAAATCGCCCTCCTCGAGGATCAGGATCCGCGCACCTGTGGCCGCCACCTCCGTGATGAGCTCCTGGTGGCGCGGGCGGTCGAGGATGGCCACGGTCAGGTCCTGAACCCGCTCATCAAGCGCGAAGGCGATGCGCCTCAAGTTGTCGGCGACCGCGTCGTCGAGGTCGATCGCGCCCCGCGCGGCCGGTCCCGCGACGATCTTCTGCACGTGCCAGATCGGCGGCAGAGTGGCGAACCCACCCGGTTCGACCGCAACCATGAACGAGACGGCGTTCGCCGCCCCACGCGCGACCTGGCTCGCGCCCTCGACCGGGACCAGGCCCAGGTCGATGCGACGCTCTCCACGCCCCATCACCGCGCCGTGCTGCAGGTACGTCTGGTGACGCGGGCTGAGCACGACCGTGCCCGACGAGCCGGACGCTTCGAGCGCCTCGCGCATGGCGTCACCGGCAACCTCGCTTACTCGGTCAGCATCGCCTTTGCCCAGCAGGCGCGCACTGGCCAGTGCCGCCGCCTCGGTGGCGAGCACCAGGTGCAGCGGAAGCTCCCCAGGCGCCTGAAAGGACGGAATGCCGGACCTCTGCTGCTCCATGTGCTTATTAAGGAGCTTCGGGGCTTTCCAGCAGCTCGGTTGGTCGCAGCTCCATCTGATCGATGCCGCTCTGCAGGAACGCCGCGCGTACGAAATCCCGAAACAGGGGATGTGCGCGGTTGGGGCGGGAGCGGAACTCCGGATGGAACTGGGTGGCGACAAACCACGGATGTTCGGCCAGCTCGATGATCTCGACCAGGCGGCCGTTCGGCGACAAGCCACTGAACACCATCCCCGCCTGCGTCAGCACCTCGCGATACTCGTTGTTGAACTCGAAGCGGTGGCGGTGGCGCTCGTAGACGACCTCTTCGCCGTACGCCTTGTGGGCAAGCGATCCCGGCAAGAGCTTGCACGGGTACAGGCCGAGCCTCATCGAGGCACCCATCTGGTCCACGTTGCGCTGCTCGGGCATCAGGTCGATGACCGGCGTTGAAGTGAATGCGGCGAACTCTGTGGAGTTGGCGTCGGGCGCTTCGAGCTTCTCCCGGGCGAAATCGATGACGGCGCACTGCATCCCGAGGCAAAGGCCAAGGTATGGGATTCGGTTGTGGCGCGCGTAGCGCGAAGCCTGCACCTTGCCCTCGATGCCCCGGTAGCCGAACCCACCCGGCACCACGATTCCGGCCACGCCCATGAGCGGCGATGCGTCGCCGGCGTCCAGATTCTCCGAGGAGACCCAGCGAATGTCCACTGCGAGCCCGTGGTGGATCCCGGCGTGACGCAATGACTCGATCACGCTCAGGTAGGCGTCAGGCAAGGCGATGTACTTTCCGACGATCGCGATCGGCACCGTGGCGCGAGGATGCTTGATGCGCTCGACGAGCGCAGTCCATGGGCCGAGGTCGGGCGCATGCACAGCCTCGTCGAGCTCAAAATGTCGAGCCATCACCCTGCCGAGACCCGACGCCTCCAGCATCAGAGGCACCTCGTAGATCGAGTCGACGTCCGGCACCGACACGACCGCCTCACGCGGCACGTCGGTGAAGAGTGCGATCTTCTCCTTGAGGTCGGCGTCGATCGCGTGCTCGGATCTGCAGATGATCGCGTCCGGCTGAATTCCAATCGCCCGCAGCGCCTGGACCGAATGCTGGGTCGGCTTGGTTTTCATCTCCTGGCCGCGCACGACCGGAACCAGGGAGCAGTGGACGTAGAAGACGTTCTGGCGGCCGAGGTCGTTCTTCAGCTGGCGGATGGCCTCGAGGAAAGGAAGGCTTTCGATGTCGCCCACGGTCCCACCCACCTCGACGACGACCGCATCGACCTGTGGGTCCCTGGAGGCACGAAGGATCTTCTCCTTGATCACGTTCGTCACGTGAGGGATGACCTGCACGGTCGCGCCCAGATAGTCGCCGCGCCGCTCGCGCGCGATGACCTCCTGGTAAATCTTCCCGGTAGTCACGTTGGAGGCCACGGTGAGGTTCTCGTCGACGAACCGCTCGTAGTGCCCGAGATCGAGGTCGGTCTCAGCACCGTCGTCGGTGACGAAAACCTCTCCGTGCTGGTAGGGGCTCATCGTCCCGGGGTCGACGTTCAGGTACGGGTCGAGCTTCTGGAGGGAGACGGTCAGGTGACGGGCCTTCAGGACGTTCCCTATCGACGCCGCCGTGATGCCCTTGCCCAGCGAGGAGACGACCCCGCCGGTCACGAAAACGTACTTCGACATTCAGACCTCCAGGGCGGTTTTAGAAATGGTACCGGGTTGACCGGCAGACTTAAACGTTTCGAACGATTCTTGCTTCAGTTGAGAGCGAGGCCATCGCCAGCGTAGCCGGGGCGGCACGGTTCAACCCGGCCCCACCTCGTTTCCCTCTCATGCCTGGACCTTTGGCTCGACTTTGGGCTCGAGCACGACCACCTTGGTGTCGTACTCCCCCGAAGATTTCTGAACGGACAGCTTGACCTGTGGCTCAGACGCGGTGATCCCCATCTCCTTGAGGAACCGCTCGACCGGGTCCAGTTCGATCTTGAGGCCGGGGATCGCATAGTGCATGGGCACGACGTAGCGGGGCTCCAGCTGGCGCACCACCTCCGCCGCCTGCGCCGCAGTCAGGGTGGTGCGCCCCCCGACCGGAACCAGCAGCAGATCGGGCGAAGAAACCGTCTCCGCCTCGACGTCATCGAGCTTGTGGCCAAGATCGCCCAGGTGGCACACGCGAAGGTCATCGATCTCGAAGAGGTAGACCGTATTCCGGCCGTGCTTGGCGCCTTTCTCCGCGTCGTGATAGGTCGGCAGGCCGATCACGCTGACGCCCGCGACCTCGTATTCGCCCGGACCCCGAATCTCGTAAGCCTCGCGGACCGCCTGGGCATAGCTGTGATTGGGATGGTCGTGGCTGATGGTGACCAGGTCGGCGTCCAGCCGCTGGAGCTTGAGCCCGATGGTCGGCGGGTACGGATCGGTGACGACCGCCGCTCCCCGCCCCCTCAGACGGAAGCAGCCGTGTCCGAGCCAGGTGACGTCCAATTTGCCTCCTTAGGTGTTGGTATCCCGCCAGCCGGCGGGACTACATCCGTTCCGGCGCGCTGACCCCGATCAGGTCGAACGCCGCTTTCAAAGTGTGACGTGCAGCCCGGCAGAGTTCCAGCCGGGCCCTGGTCAGGCCCACATCGTCGAGAACCACGCGGCGCGCGGGATCCGCGTTGCCGGCGTGATAGAAGCGATGTACGGCTGTCGCCAGGTCCTGGATGTAGTAGGGGATCCGGTGCGGTTCGAGCAGGTTGGCTGCGTCCTCGACCACCTCGGGCCAGTAGGCGAGCTGCCGCGCGACATCAAGCTCCTCGGGCTGCGAAAGCAGTGACAGGTCTGGCTCCTCGGGGAGCTTTGGGTGGCGCTCGGCCGCGGTGGCCTCGATGTTGGACAGCCGCGCGTGTGCGTACTGCGCGTAGTAGACGGGGTTCTCGTTGCCCTGCGTGACCGCCAGCTCGAGGTCGAACTCGATGGTGGTATCAGGTGAACGAAGCAGATAGAAGTAGCGAACTGCATCGGACCCGACCCGGTCGATGAGCTCATCGAGGGTCACGAAGCGACCGGCGCGCTTCGACATCTTGCCCTCTTTCAAATTGACCATCTGGTTGAGGATGATCACCAGCTTGTCGGGGTCGAAGCCGAGCGCGGCCGCCGCACCTTTCATCCGGGAGACGTAGCCGTGATGGTCGGCGCCCCAGACCTCGATGACGCGAGCGAAGCGCCTGCGCTCGAAGCGGCTCAGCAGGTATCCCATGTCCGATGCGAAGTAGGTCGGCTCGCCGTTGGACCGGATGACGACGCGACCCTCGTCGTCATCGGCCGGCTCGCCGTCGGCGGCCGCCGGCTGGACGAACCACTGCGCTCCGTCGTGATCCTGGATCTGGCCCGACGCCTTGAGGCGCTCGACCGCAAGCTGCGGCAGCCCCTCCTGCCAAAGGCGCGATTCAAAAAACCACTCGTCGTACCGGACGTTGAGGCGACCCACGGTGGTCCTGATGCGGTCCACCATGGTCTGGACGGCAAAGGCTCTGAGCCTGGGCTCCGCCTCTTCGCGGCTCTCTTTTTCGATGCCGGGCAGCTCGCGCTGGGCCAGCAGCGCCAGCTCCTCCACGTATGCGCCCGTGTACCCGCGCTCGGGCGGCGGCTCTCCATGCAGGCGCGCGTACACGGACTCGCCGAACAATCTCGACTGCGTGTTCTGGTCGTTGACGTAGTACTCCCGCTCGGGTTTGTGACCGGTGAACTCGAGCAAGCGGGCCAGGGAGTCACCAAGGATCGCGCCGCGGCCATGTCCGATGTGAAGGGGGCCGGTCGGGTTGACGCTCAGGAACTCGACCTGGAGCCGCTCACCCCGGCCGATGTCGGTCGATCCGTAGTGAACGCCGGCCCGCGACACCCGGCCGGTGAGCTGCTGGAGCCACCGGTCGGACAGCCGGAAGTTGACGTAGCCGCCGGCAGCTTCGGCGGTCGCGGCGCCCTCCGGGATTTCCAGCGACTCGACCAGGCGCGCGGCTATCTGTTGCGGCGGCTGGCGGAGGCTCCGCGCCAGCTTCAGGCCGGCGGAGCTTGCGTAGTCACCGTGGGCTGGGTTCTTCGCTCGTCCGAGCTCGAGGTCAGGAAGCTGGCCCTCTAGGCCGATCGCGCGTGCTGCATTGACAAGCGACGCGGCAATCTGGGCCCGAACGCCTCCGTTGACTGCAGAGGTCACCGGTCAGCTCACTGACAGCTTGGGTGCGAGCCACCGAGCGTGAGCTCGACCTGGGTCGAAGACCCATTGCGCCAGTAGGTAACGGTCACGCGCTGGTTGAGGTGGAAGCGTGACCGCAGCAGAAGGTCCAGCGGATCGGCCGCGTCGACCTTCACATCATCCACCTGGGTGATGATGTCCCCGGCCTGCAGGCCTGAGGTCGCCGCCGGTCCGTTCACGGTGACAGTCACCACCTGGCCGCCCTCGGGCACACCGGTAAGCGCAGCCGCGGCCGCGTCGACGACCTCGGTGGAGGCACCGAGGGACGCCACGACGACCTGGCCCGATTGGAGGATCTGCTGGACGTCGTCCTGCACCCCGGCGACGCTGAGCGCGTAGCCTCCGGCCGAGCCGCCGGCAGGCTGCATGGCGATGCCGACCACCTGCCCGGAGAGGTTAAGGAGCGGCCCACCGGCTGTCCTCGAATCGACTGGCGCCGTGATCTGAATGGTGTCGACGAAACCGCTTGACGGACCGATTCCGCCGGGGTCCGGCGACGTCATGCTTCGGTGCATGGCGCTGACGTATCCCGGGCTTACCGCGCCGCCATCTAGCGGACCGCCCAAACCGATCACCGGCTGGCCCTGCACGAGCGCGGTGGGATCGGCGAACGCGAGCGTCGGGAGTCCGCTGACCTTGTCGATCTTGATCACGGCGACGCCGGTCTGGCAGTCGTAGTCGATGAGGCGTGCGGTGTGTGGCGTGGAGTCGCCCGTGATCAGCACGGTCAGTCCGCTGGCTCCCGCGATCACGTCCACGCTGGTGACGATGTAGCCGTCGCCGGTCGCAAGGTACCCGGATCCGCGGGCGATCTGTGGCTGCTGCTGAGTCACGATGCTGACCACCGCGGGCGTAGCCCTGGCGGCGGCCTGGACGAGGGCCGAGTCCTCGGCGATGGTCACACCCGCGCGAAGGTTCGCCTGCTGCGGGTTCAGCTGGAGCACGGCAAAGGCCACTCCTGCCGCGACGACCACGGTCACCAAAAGGCCCGCAGCCACTAACAGATAGGGGCGCACGGCTTGAGTTTAGGTAGCCGAACTAGTGGTTGTTCGACCCCGCAGGGTGTGAAGCGTCCGGTGGGTACCAGGTCATGACCAGCTGGCGGCTCGGTTCGAACCCGGCCGCGGCGTACAGCCGCACAGCGGATTCGTTGTCGTTTCTCGTCCACACGTAGCCGAGCGTGACTCGGCGCTCCTCGAAGAGCTTGACGGCCCGCCGGAGAAGCATCTCCCCGACGCCGCGCCCGCGGTGATGCTCGTCGACGTAAACCTCGGCCACCTCCCCCTCCAGGCCCGTGCCGGGGTCATAAAGGACGATCCAGCAGAAGCCGATCACGCGACCCGCCTCATCCCGCACCGCGTAGATGATGTTCTCGCCGCGAAAGGCGGTCGGGACGTCGCCAAGCTGGCGCTCGATCTCGGCCCGCGTCAGCTGAGGATGATCGGCGTAGTGAACCTGCTCGCCGAGGTGAAGCTCGACCAGAAGCGGCTTGATAAGGGTGTAGTCACCGGTCGCCAGGCGCTCGACGTCCAGCGTTCTCATGGGGAGTCGATGGTAGCCTAGTGGCCCCCAATCTCTGAGGCTTTGACCTTAGTTTTGGGGGACCCTTCCGCCGCCGGCCGCGGGCGGAAGCCGTCCTATCAGCCTGGTCCTCGCCGACGTAGCTCAGCTGGCAGAGCAGCCGCCTCGTAAGTGGCAGGTCGTGGGTTCGAATCCCACCGTCGGCTCTGTCATCCAGCCGGAGTGTCCGGCGCAACCGGCCCCCGTCGTGGCGCGCTCAGAAACGAGAGAAGCAGGCCTGCCTCGGCGATCAGGATTGGCACCGCGAGCACCAGGAGAGCCAGCTCGAGCAGGGCGTATCCGACCACCAGCAGCGCCACCTGCGGCGCCGAAGGCCCCTCACGGACTGTCAGCCAGCCGGCGACGACGAGCATCGCGAAATCCTGAAAGCCGACGTACGGCGTGAAGAGAAGTGAGGCGACTATGCCCGCGGCAACCGGTATCCCGGCCCTTCCACCCCGGTGGCGCCATGACGCGAGCAGGGCCAGGGCCAGGACCACCACCTGAACGGCGTAGATCTGCGGGCCGATTCCAAGCGGGCCGGCCACCGCGTATCGCCGGGTGATGTCCCAGCCGGCCGCAAGCGACAGAACGTCCCGGTAGCGCTGGACGCCGTCTGGGCCGAGCATGGCCAGGGCCACGGCGCCCATAGCGAGGCTGGCGGCGAGGAAAGCCGCGAAGACCTTCCACCGCCCGGAGACCAGAAGGCAGAGCGGTACCAGAAGGGCGAGCTGTGGCTTGATCAAGATCAGGGCGAGCACCAGGCCCGCCGGCACGCTTCGACCGCGCTCCATCAGCCACCAGGACGCTGCGACCGCCGCGGCGACCAGGACCACCGGCTGGCCCACCATAAGGCCGAAGGCGACGGGAAAGAGGCCGAACCAGAGAGCAAGGTGCGCGGCGCGGACAAGCGGCGAGCCCGTGGCGACGACGGCCCACACGAAAAGGCCGGCTCCGACCAGAAGCGCCGTCCACAAAATGATCGCCGGGGTGAAAGCAAGCAGCGTGAACGGCGTCGCGAGCCAGGCCAGCGGCGGCGGGTTCAAGAAGGGCGACCAGTAGAAGCCAGGGCCCAGACCCTCCACGCTTGCTCGCTGCGCCGCGAGGTCGTACAGGTGCGCGTAGCCCTGGTGAAGGCCGGTCTCGGCGGCGCCATAGATGAGGCGGAAGTCGTTGCGCACGCCGTACTGCGGTATGTACGTGACCACCGCCGCGTAGAGGTCGAAGGCGGAGAGCAGCAAACCCGCCCACAGGCCTCCGACCGCCCACAACCGGGTTCGACTGCTGATGAATTCTCTCAACGCAGGCGACCCTAACGTAGTGGACCGCAAAAAATAAGGGCTCCGGCAGCGCCGGAGCCCTGGGTCAGAGTCCTCTAGTTCACTTCGCGGTAGTCGGCGTCGACGACGTCGTCTTCTTTCTTCTCTCCGGCTTGAGGTGCGCCGTCTGCGCCTGCCGCCGATTCACCGGCGGGTGCGCCGGCCTGTTGGTAGATGTGCTGGCCGATCTTCTGCAGGGCTTCGTTGAAGTCATCCATCTGCTTCCGCAGGGCGGCGGTGTCCGATCCCTTGGCCGCCGTCTTCAACGATTCCAGCTTGGTGGTGACCTCGCTCTTGACGTCGGCGGGGATCTTGTCCGCGTTGTCCTTCATGACCTTCTCGGCCTGGTGGATCATGGCGTCCGCCTGGTTTCGCAGCTCGACCTCCTCGCGCTTGGCGCGATCCTCGGACGAATGCAGCTCCGCCTCTTTCACCATCCGGTCGACCTCTTCCTTGGCCAGGGTCGAGGAGGCCGTGATCGTCACAGACTGTTCGCGTCCCGTGCCCTTGTCCTGCGCCTTGACGTTCAGGATCCCGTTGGCGTCGATGTCAAAGGTCACCTCGATCTGAGGCATACCCCGAGGCGCGGGTGGGATCCCGTCGAGGTGGAACCGGCCGAGGGTGCGGTTGTCGCGAGACATCTCGCGCTCGCCCTGCAGCACGTGGACCTCTACAGATGTCTGGCTGTCGGCCGCCGTCGAAAAGACCTGCGACCTGGAGGTCGGGATCGTCGTGTTGCGGTCAACAAGCTTCGTCATCACGCCACCGAGCGTTTCGACGCCAAGCGAGAGGGGCGTCACGTCGAGCAGCAGGATGTCCTTGACCTCGCCCTTGAGCACGCCGGCCTGAATCGCGGCTCCGACCGCAACGACCTCGTCCGGGTTGACCCCCTTGTGGGCTTCCTTGCCGCCGAGGAGATCCTTGACCAGCTGCTGAATGACCGGCATGCGGGTCGACCCGCCCACCAGAACGACCTCGTTGATCTGCTGCGGCGTGAGCGACGCGTCCTTCAAGGCCGCTAGAAACGGCTGCCGGCAGCGCTCGGTCAGATCCGAGGTCAGCGACTCGAACTTGGCTCTGGTGAGCGTCATCTCGAGGTGCTTCGGACCGGTCTGGTCGGCAGTGATGAACGGCAGGTTGACGCTGGTCTCGAGACGGCTCGAGAGCTCGATCTTGGCACGCTCGGCTGCTTCGGTCAGGCGCTGAAGGGCCTGCCGGTCGTTCTTGAGGTCGATGCCGTTCTGCTTCTTGAACTCGTCAGCCAGCCAGTCGACGACGCGGCGGTCGTAATCGTCGCCCCCGAGGTGGGTGTCGCCGTTCGTGCTTTTGACCTCGAAGACGCCGTCGCCGACGTCGAGCACCGAGACGTCGAAAGTTCCGCCGCCCAGGTCGAACACGAGGATCGTCTCGTTGGCTTTCTTGTCGAGTCCGTACGCGAGCGACGCCGCAGTAGGCTCGTTGATGATGCGAAGGACGTTGAGTCCGGCGATCTGGCCGGCGTTCTTGGTCGCCTGGCGCTGCGCGTCGTTGAAATACGCCGGCACGGTGATGACGGCGTCGGTCACCTTCTCGCCCAGGTAGGCCTCAGCGTCCGCCTTCAGTTTCTGAAGGATCATGGCCGAGATCTCTTCTGGCGTGAACTCCTTGTTCGCGTTCGGGATCTTGACCACGGCCCGGTCGTCCTTGCCGGCCTTGACGTCGTACGGCACGATCTTCCGCTCCGACTCGACCTCGCCGAACTTGCGGCCCATGAAACGCTTGATCGAGGAGACCGTGTTCTCAGGGTTGACGGCGGCCTGACGACGCGCCAGGGTGCCGACGAGACGCTCGCCTGTCTTGGTGAACGCGACGACAGAGGGCGTGGTCCGGGAACCTTCTGAGTTCGGGATGACCACAGGCTCGCCCCCTTCCATCACGGCGATCACCGAGTTGGTCGTTCCCAGGTCGATTCCTACGGTCTTTGGCATATGTGAGCTATTCCTCCAGGGTGCGCTCCCCGCGCATGTGAAATGTCGTCACTGATCTTGTTCCCCCGCCACCGCGCCTCGAAACCACGAGGCTCGGACGCCGACGCCCTACCCTAGAGAACACTCTAATGGCGATCTTCGAACTCGACCCGGTCGACCTGCTCGCCGTGGCGGCCGTGGGCGAGCCAGGCCGGCGTCACTTCTTCCTGATCGCCCGCGGGTCGGGCCGCACTATGACCCTGGGCTGCGAGAAGGCCCAGATCCAGGCTCTTTTGGTGCGGCTCCAGCAGGTGATGGAGTCCCAGGGCATCGAGCGCCCGGAGCGCCAACCGGCCACAGGAGCGCCAGAGCCCGGGGAACCCGAGTGGCAGGTGGCCGAGATGGGCCTCGGGTATCACGAGGGCCGCGGCATGTTCGTCCTGGTCGTGAGCCAGGCCGCGAGCGAAGCGCCGGAGGAAGAGATGGCCAGCGTGCGCTTCTGGCTCAGCCGCAACCAGGTGCTGGCGTTTTCGATGCAGGCCGAGAACGTCCTCGGCGCAGGACGGCCGCTGTGCCCGCGCTGCGGGCTGCCGATGGACCCTGTCGGACACCCGTGCCCGGTGATGAATGGCGCGCGGCCTATCTTCTGAGACCGCGGAGCGGCTGCTCGGCGAGCTGCCAGAGATGAAGGTGCTGGGGCTGCTGCGCGGGGCGTCCAACTACTCGTTCCTCGCAAGCCTGGGACCCCACCCGCCTTCAGGGCTGCTGTCGGTGTACAAGCCCGCCCGAGGCGAGTCGCCCCTCTGGGACTTTCAGGCCGGAACGCTTTTCCAGCGCGAAGTCGCGGCATACGAGCTCAGCAAGGTGCTGGGCTGGCCGGCCATCCCTCCAACCATCGTCAGGCGGGACGCGCCCCACGGGGTCGGCGCGGTGCAGCTCTTCGTCGAGACCGACGGACGGCACTTCCTCGGTCAGCTCGCGGGCCGCGAAAAGACATGGATGCGCGTCGCGCTGTTCGACGTCATCGTCAACAACGCCGATCGCAAGTCCGGACACTGCCTTTTCGACCTCGACGACAACGTCTGGGTGATCGATCACGGCCTGACGTTTCACGTCGAGCACAAGCTGCGGACCGTGATCTGGGACTTTGCCGGGGAGCCATTGCCAGGCGATCTATGCGGCGACCTCGAGCGCACCCTGGGCGAGCTCGACCACGGGCCGCTGGGACAAACCCTGGAAGGCCTGATCAGCCCGGTCGAAACTCGGATCCTCAAGCGGCGCCTGCGGCGGGTGCTGGATCCGAAGTGGCGATTCCCACAGCCGGAATCAGCCTGGTCCGTGCCATGGCCCCCGATCTAGGCCGGTGGTCATGGTGCGAGTCCAGATGCGGGCGCCCCTGCTAACCTTCCGTGCTTCGCCATGAAGCGCTACTTCATCCCCCAGGGTGCGCTCGAGGCCGCCGCACAGATCGCCGGGCAATGGCAACCCGGCAAAGTCGACAACCTGGCTGACGAGAATCAGCGAAGCGATCAGATGATCGAGCTACTGAAGGGAGCGGTCGGGAGCGCCAGTGAAATGGTGGGAGCCAAGGAGGCGGACCGAGACCTGTACCGACGCCAAGTAGACGCCCTGGAACGGATTGCGGCCGCCCTGGAGGCCCGGTGAGCTCCCAGGTCCCGACCGAGCGCGTGCCTCGCCCCACTCCCGCCACTAGCGGCGAGGTAGACGGTGAACTCTGGATTGACGCCGTGCCGCTGTCGCGTTTAACTGGACACCCAATTAAGGTTCGTGTGCTCCTGTCCTACGATGTCTTGTGGGATCTCTGGATGCAAGACCGAGATAGGATGACCGACGATGTGCAATACGTCATCTCTGGATCGCCCTGGGTGAAGCAATACTCCATCCCCGACCCGCCCAGCGTGAAGCACTCGTGATCTCCCAGGTTCCGGCTGTCACCGATCAGCAGAAGAAGGAATGGGCCGACCGCTGTGCCGCCGAGCCCGCTTTCCA
>JBIOJB010000034.1:0-26508 GCA_044450465.1 Candidatus Dormibacterales bacterium
ACCTGGGATGGCGCACCGCTGCCGAGCGCAGTGGGCCTCGCCGTCGTCGACTACATCGTTCGTAACAAGCTCGTCGATCGCGTGCATGACCGCGGGCCTAGGCTTGTCGAGCAGCTCCGCGCGGCGCTGAAGGGTTCGGCCATCGTCGGCGAGGTGCGCGGGCGGGGATTTCTGCTAGGGGTTGAGCTCGTAGATCCGCGCGATGGGAAGTCGTTCATCCCTCACGAGATCGACGCCGCGACCCTGGTCGATGACATGGCCTTCGACCTCGGCTTGCTGGTGTCGTCAACGCACTCGACGCTAGACGGCTTCGCGGGCGACGAGGTGCTGCTTGCGCCGGCCTTCACCAGCACCGACGACGAGCTCGATGAGATGGTCAAGCGATTCAGGGTCACCATCGACGCGGTCGAAGGTGCGGTCAGGAAGAAGCTGTGAGCACGATCGACGCTGAGGCCAAGACGGCCCATCGCACGGCAACCCAGCCCGAGCCCTTCGCAGCGGCGGGCCCTGGCGAGTACGTCCTGCTAGGGATGCCCGACGTTCACGGAGCGCTCAGAGGCAAGGCGCTGCGTCCCTCTGCCTTCGAGTCGGCGGTCCGCCACGGCACGGTGATGACCGACCTGCTCCTGGGCCTGGACCCGACCGACACTCCGATCACCGACTACACCGGCTTCGGGATACGGACTGGGGCCGGCGACCTGATAGTCCACCCTGACCCCAGCACGCTCCACGACCTCACATGGCGTCCCGGTTGGAAGGTGTGCCTTGCCACTCCGAGCTGGTCGGACGGCACGCCCTGCGAGCTGGCGACGCGAGAGGTTTTGCGCCGCGTGCTGGAAGGCTTGAGGCACGTCGGATTCGAGGCGGTGGCCGCGGTCGAGTACGAGATCCGGCTGTTCGATGGCAGCGGACAGCCGCTGTCCTCCGCTTTCAGCTACAGCCTCACCGAGCTTGGCCGATTCGAGGCGTTCATCCGAGCGCTGACCCCGGCTCTCGACGCGCTTGGGGTCGATCTCACAGCAGTTCACACCGAGGCGGGGCCGGGGCTCTTCGAGCTGAACCTCGGGGCCAGACCTGCCCTCCGCGCGGCCGACGACGCGGCGCTGACCAAGATGGCCGTCAAGGATCTTTCCGCGTCCATGGGTCTCAAAGCCAGCTTCCTCGCCAAGACGGCACCGGGTGAGGAGGGCTCGAGCGGGCATGTCCACCTGTCGTGCTGGAACGACGGGGCGAATGCTTTCAAGGTTTCGGACGCGAAGGCGCCACTGCCCGCCGTGTTCGCCTCGGCGGTGGCGGGTGTGCTGGAGCACCTTCCGGCAGCGTCGCTGCTGCTGAACCCGACGATTAACAGCTACAAGCGCCTGGTCCCCGGATGGTTTGCTCCCGTCAACGCCACCTGGGGGCTTGAGAACCGGTCCTGCGCTGTGCGCGCGATCGTCCGAGCCGACCATCCCGAGCTCTGCCGCCTGGAGTGTCGCCGCCCGGGCGCTGACGCCAATCCCTACCTCGCCATCGCCGCCGTTGCGGCCTCGGTCACCGACGGCATCAAGCGCAAGCTCAAGCCGCCGGCTCCGCTGGTGGGCGATGCCTACGCGCAGACCGACGCACCGGGCCTGCCGGGGACGCTGGAAGCCGCAATCGGCGCCTTCGAGGCCGATCAGATTCTCAAGGACGCACTCGGGGCGCAGTTCTGCCCTTATTACGTGACCTCGCGCGAGTGGGAGATCAAGGCGTTCCGCGAGACGGTGACCGAGTGGGAGCGCGATCGCTACGGGAGGACCGTGTGATGGTGGTCTCGGAGGTCGTGCGGCGGGGCAGCGCGCAGCAGAAGGACAACCTGTGCGGTCCGTTCAACGTGGCCCGAGTCCTCATCGAGTCCGGCGTCTTCGAGTGGGACCACGAGCCAATCGACGAGGACCTCATCGCCATGCGGGCCGGCACCGTGCTGCCGGACTCGAACACCACCATCAGCGTCCCGCCCGGAGCCGTGAGCCGGACCGGATACCGTCACCAGCTGTCGGTCGCGCCTGTGGAGTCCTCAGGCACTTCGGCCGCCTCGCTTGTGATGGCCGTCGAGGTCGCCTCGCGCGGCGCGCTCGCGTGCGTTCCGATACGCGGCCTGTGGTCGGCCGAGCGGGTGGAGCGCCTGGTGGCCGGCGCGCCCGAGTTTGAGGCGCGTCTTATCGCCAACGTTCGCACCGGCCGCCTTTGGGGAAGCCGCCCGCCGCTCGACGTCCTGCTGGACGAGCTCGCCGGCAGGCCGGTCCAGGACCCGGCCGCGGACTGGGACGTGGGCCACTTCGTCGAGCTCGAGATGCTGCTGCGCGGGCCAGAGCGCTCGCTGGTCGTGGTGCGCGACTCGTACCCGTCGCTCGGATGGGAAGGCCGGCACCTGCAGCCACCTCGTGTGGTGGCGGCGGCGCTCCTGCGCGGCGACGGCCGCGAGGGCGGTGTGCTCGGTGTCGTGCAGTCGTCCAGGGCCGACGTCCTGATCGCGCACGTGAGACAGCTGGGACTCGAGACCGGCGCTTGGAACAACGGAACCAGGAGTTGAACGGAACCAGGAGTTGATGGAATGGTGATCGCCGAGGACAAGTCGGTGTCAATGGAACGGGTCCTCGCGGGCTGGAAGGAGCGGGGCATCCGGAACGTCAGGTTCGAGCTTCCTGACATGCACGGGACGAGCCGCTCCAAGCTCGTGCCCATCGACCACGTCGCGCATTACTCGAAGGTCGGGCTGAACATGTACGGCGGCGCGGCGGTTCTCGATTCGCGATCGGACGTCGTGCCCGGAACGCTCTACAACGAAGAGGTCGCGTACGCGGACCAGCTGCTGCGCCCAGACCCGTCTACGGCTGCGGTGGTGCCCTGGGCCGAGGCGACGGCTCGCGTTATCTGCAGCGCCACGTGGGCTGACGGCCGGCCGCTCGCGGCTTCGCCTCGCCAGGTGTTCGAGCGCGTCCTGGAGCGCTCGCGGGCGCTCGGGTTCGACCTCGTGCTCGGCATGGAATGCGAGTTCTACCTCCTGGACTCTCAGACGCACGAGCCGCTGTTCGACGGCTATCACATCTTCAACTCGGTGCGGAACACGTGGGTGCCGGCGGTCGAGCGCATCGTCAATCAGATGCGCGAATTCGGGATCGACATCATCACCGCCAACTGCGAGTACGCGGGCTCGCAGTGGGAGATCAACTACATGCCTGGCAGGGGCATGGCCGGACCCGACCGCGCATTCAGCTTCAAGAACGGCGTCAAGGAGATCGCACGCCAGGAAGGTCTGCTCGCGTCCTTCATGTCCAAGCCGTTCGCCGACTCGGCCGGATGCGGCTCGCATGCACACATGAGCCTGGTCCACGTCGATTCCGGCAAGAACGCCATGTCGGAGGACGGTGGCGAGGCCGGTCTTTCCAAGATCGGGCGCCAGTTCGTGGCCGGCCAGCTCAAGCACGCCGCCTCCATCTACGCACTGCTGGCGCCAACCCTCAACTGCTTCAAGCGCCGGCGCCGGCACACCTTCAGCCCGACGAACATCTCGTGGGGCACCGAGGACCGAAGCGCCTTCATCAGGGTCAAGGGTGGATCGGTTGAAAGCCGCCACATCGAGAACAGGGCACCCTCGGGACTTTCCAACCCCTACCTCGCGGGCGCCGCGCTGCTCGCGAGCGGCATGCTCGGGATCACCGGCAAGCTCGAGCTCGAGCCTGCCGCGCACCCACCCGCCGAAGAGGACGAGTCGAAGGCGAAGCTGCCGACGAACCTCGAGGAGTCGCTCCAGCTCCTGGAGGCTGACGATCAGATCACCGAGCTGCTGGGAGGAGAGTTCGTAAAGGCGTACACCGTCATGCGCCGGTACGAGCTGCAGCGTTTCGCCGACCACGTGACGGACTGGGAACGCCAGGAGTACCTGGAGATCTACTGACGGCAATCCGTATTCGGAAGCACAGGGAGGGGACGTTTCATGGCTGACAAGGCGGGATCTGGTGGAACGGTCGAAACGATCGCAATGGCGGACGCGGACGCGTTCGACGTTTCGAAACGGACCGACGTGTCGACGCTGCGCAAGCACGCCGTGGGTTTGCCGGGTGTGCTCTTCCTGACCGTGACCGGCTCGGCGCCGATCTCGGCGATGCTCTTCAACACGCCGCTCGCCGTCGGATTTGGCAACGGGCTGGGGGCGCCGGCCGCCTTCCTCTTCGCCACGGTAATCCTCGTCGTCTTCTCGGTTGGATACGTGGCCATGTCCCGAAAGGTGACCACGGCGGGGGGTTTCTATTCGTACATCAGTCACGGCCTCGGCCGTGAGCTGGGCCTCGGCACTGGTTTTGCCGCGGTGATCGCGTACTCGGTGTTCGAAGCCTCGCTGGCCGGTGGATTCGCGTTCTTCCTCGGCATCAAGCTGAGCCAGAACAACATCAACATCCAGTGGCCATGGCTGGCACTCCTGATGGTGGTGCTCATCTCGGTGATCACCTACTTCGATATCAGGATCACGGCCAGGCTCCTTGGCGTCTTCCTCGTGGGCGAGGTCGTGTTCCTGCTCATCTTCGACGCCGCGATGATCGTGCGCGGCGCCACCACCTCGACGGCGTTCACGGTCGAATCACTGAACCCGGTCAAGGCGTTCCAGGGATTCGGCGCCAACGGTCCGCTGGCGGCAGGCTTGGCCGCCATCGGGCTCTTCTTCGCTTTCTGGTCATGGGTCGGCTTCGAGATGGCGCCGAACTACGGAGAGGAGTCGAAAGACCCGAAGCGGATCGTCCCGCTGGCGATGTACATCTCGGTCATCGGGCTCGGCATCTTCTACACGCTCACCAGCTGGGCGCCTTTTGCCGGGTATCCGAACCTGGGCGCGGTCATCAACGCCGCTCAGACCAACAGTGGCGGGTTCTATATCGGACCAGCCCAGCAGTACATCGGGCTCGGAGTTGACCAGGCGTTGAGCATCCTCATTATCACCGGCTCATTCGCTTGCGGCATGGCGTTCCACAACACTGCGGCGCGCTACTTCTACTCGCTTGGTCGTGAGAAGGTGCTGCCCACGGCGCTGGGCAAGACGCACCCCAAGTACAAGAGCCCCCACATCGCTTCGATTGTTCAATCCGTAATCGCGGCCGTCATCGTGGTGCTGTTCGCGATCTTCGCCGGTCGCGACAACCCTAACCAGCAGGCCTACCTGGACCTGTACGGATTGATGGCGATCATGGGCGTGATCGTGATCCTCGCCGTGCAGGCGATGGTCTCGGTGGCGGTTCTCGTCTACTTCTGGCGTCACCACGGCACCGAGGTGCACTGGTGGAGCACGGTGCTCGCACCGATAATCTCTTTTGTCGGGCAGGTCTTCGTGCTGTACCTGCTTTTCACCAACATCGATTTCATTGGCAGCGGGCTGAGCTTCGTGCGCTGGCTCGGACCGATCGATCTGGCCATCTTCGTGGTCGGCATCGCGCTCGCCTTCTATTTCAAGAGCACCCAACCCGACAAGTACCAGACCCTTGGACGGCTGATTCACGAAAACCTCTGACCGTCTGAACGTGCCATCTGAGGCTGCCGGCGGAATGCCCGCCGGCAGCCAACCGGCAACTGGTCGACTCCAGCTTGCCGACCTCGCCCGGTGGTTGGATTCCTGGCTCTGCATGGTGGGAGAGCGGTGCTGCATCAGCCGCTCGTGGGATGCAGCAGACCGGACGCTGAACCGGCCCGAACCTCACACCTGATTCCAAGCGGGTTCTGAGCTTCGCCCGCGAAGCTCAGCTCATGAACAAGACCCGCACCCTCGTTTTCGCGTCCGCCATCGCCGGGGCGATGGTCTTCGGCGGCGTGCTGGGAGCCACCGCGCTCGCCCATTCGCCTCTAACCGCGGCGTCGGCAGCTTCTTCCGCCTCGCCCAGCCCAGGGGCGTTCAAGTCCAACGAGGACCCGACCCACGAGAAGGCAGAGTCGGCCGCGCAGGAGACCGCCGAGAATAATGGGACCTTCCATCCGGGCGGCCCGGGAGGCCCGGGTGCCCACGGAGCCCCCAACGAGAACGCCACACATGAGGCGGGCGAGAGCGCGACCCGCGAAGCCGCGGAGAACTCGCCAACCCACTAGCGGCTCGCTGACACCAACCCTGGCCGAAAGCAGCGGAACGGCGCGGGCCGCTCCACTGCTCCCCAGGACTACGCAAAATATCGACCGTGGCCAAGACGCGCGTCTACATCGAGGCCGGCGCCAAGCGGTGCTTCGCGAGCGCTGCCGACTGGCCGGGCTGGTGCCGCTCCGGCAAGAGCGAGCAGGCCGCGCTCGAATCCCTCGCCGCTTACGCGCCTCGCTACGCCCCGGTGGCGAACCTTGCGCGCCTCTCGCTGCCGGCGCAGGCAACGGACTTTGAGGTCGCGGAGCGGTTGGTGGGAAATGCAACCACCGACTTCGGCGCGCCCGGTATACGCGCCAGGGCCGAGAAGCGGCCCCAGAGCGCTAACCGCGCCGAGCGCATGCGCTCACTGGTCGTCGCGTGTTGGGAATACCTCGATCGGGTGCGGGCGAAGGCCCCAGCGGAGCTCCGCAAGGGTCCGCGGGGCGGGGGTCGAGACCGGGACAAGATGTTCGAGCACGTCCTCGGCGCGGAGATCGAGTACGCCAAAGGTATTGGCCGGCGCCTGAAGCAGCCTTCGTGGTCGGATGGGCCCGCGGTGCGCGCTTTTCGCAAAGCGCTTCTTGACGGCCTGGCAAATCCCTTGCCAGAGGCAAGGTGGCCGGTCCCGTACGCGGCGCGGAGAATCGCGTGGCACGCTCTCGACCATGCTTGGGAGATCGAGGACCGCTCCAGTTGACGGCTCGGTGATAGCAGCTCGGCGGATTCGTTAGCGGCGTGGCCAACCCCAGCGCGCTGCTTGTCGTGATGGCGCATCCCGACGACGAGTCCATGGATTGCGGCGGGATCATCGTCCGGCACACGCGCGCAGGGGTCAAGACGCATCTCATTTGCGCAACCTATGGGGAGGCCGGCTGGACCGGCAAGCCCCCCGGGGCGAGGCGGGAAGACCTGGCCGAGAGGCGAGCGGGCGAGCTCGAGCAGGCGGCGCATGCCCTCGGCCTCGCCCGTGTCGACCTGTGGGATTACCCGGACGGTAGCGTCGCCGTGTCCGATCGGCAGGAGATCACCGTGCGGATCTGGGAGGAGATTTCCAGGCTCCGCCCCCGGGCGGTGGTCAGTTGGGGTCCCGACGGTGGCGACGGTCACCAGGACCACGTCGCGATTGGTGCGTGCACCGACGCCGCCGTCGCTGCGATGGCCGAAGGCGACCGGCCGGCGCTGTACCACGTGGCGGTGGATGAGAAGCTCGCCGGCTTCTACCGCGACGCCGTCCGGCTTGGCGGCGGCGGCACGCAGCCGCAGTTGATCCCTCAGGATCGGGTCGACGTGGTCATCGAGCTGCAGCCCGACGAGGTGATGATGAAACTGCGGGCCATCGACTGCCACCAGAGCCAGCTCGAGGACTGGCGGATCGCGATTCGAAAACATCCCACCCTGATGAGGACCGGTTACGGGCGTGAGCCCTACATCGCAGTCTTCACGCGGTTCAAAGTCCTGACCCGGCGCGGATTGCTCGGCGAGTTCGGCTGACGCGACCGGACACCCCGTCGAGGCCTGCCGATCGCTCAGTCTGAATATCCGCAAACATGCGTGTCCTCATATCGCAGGCGTGGGTCGGTTACCCTGTGATGGCTCGATCCGGTCGAACGGGAATCAAAGTCGGGGGTTAGGGCGATGGATGTTCAACAGGCGGTAGATGGGAGCGCGACCGCGGCTTCCACTGAGGAGTACGGCGAGGGCAAGCGTGACGGGCAGAAGAAGTTCGTCATGGGCCCTACCGACACGTTTGAGGGCAAGCTGACCTACGACGGGAGCCTCCAGATTGGCGGCCGCGTCGAGGGCGAGCTGCACGTGACGGGCAACGTCGACGTCTCCTCGGGCGCCACGGTGAAGGCCCTCGTTGAAGGCGCCAACGTGACGGTGAGGGGATCGCTCGAGGGCCTCGTGACCGCGCGCGGCAAGCTCACGATCGGCCGCAACGCCAAGCTCCATGGCGACGTCGCGGTGCGCAGCCTGCAGATCGACGATGGTGCCAGCTTCAACGGCCACGTGCAGATGGGGGATCTTGGGCAGCAGGCGTCCGGCGGCTAGGGAGATCGCTGCGATGCTGGGCCTCAACGAAACCAGCCGGCCGCGGACCTCGATCGTTCTCGGCCCGCACGATCGTCTGGAGGGTCACCTGTACGTGGAGGGCGACCTCACGGTGGCCGGCACCGTGGTGGGCTCCCTCGAAGCCAGCGGCGACGTGGAGATCGCCGGCGGGGGCAAGGTGCGTGGGCCGGTGGCGACCCGCAACCGGCTGGTCGTCGGACCTCAAGCATCTCTCGAGGGCGACGTTCAGGTGGGCCGCATCGTCATCCAGGACGGAGCCGCCTTCAGCGGCAAGGTCTCCATGGTCAAGCCGGGCCAGACATTGAATCGAGCTGCGATGGACGCCCAGGTGGCGGCCGCGGTCGCCGCGCCGGAACCTGTGAAGGCCGCCACTCAGGAGGCGGCGGCGACGCCGGCCAATGGGTCCAGCACCACGGTGGCGGCCCGAGCCCCTGAGACGACGAAGGGCAAGCCGGATTCCAACCCCGGCAAATCACCGGACGCGAAGGGCAAGCCGGATTCCAACCCCGGCAAATCACCGGACGCGAAGGGCAAGCGCCGCTAAGCCCGCCTCTAGCGCCTTCCCGCTCTCGCCTTGGCCGGGGCGGCCGTTC
The DNA here is from genome assembly GCA_044450465.1 of Candidatus Dormibacterales bacterium. Classification (GTDB taxonomy): domain Bacteria; phylum Chloroflexota; class Dormibacteria; order Dormibacterales; family Dormibacteraceae; genus JBIOJB01. Next base: position 8,782 of record JBIOJB010000034.1, read on the forward strand.
TGGGTGTGGGGTTCGCCGCTGACTTCGTGGACTTGGCCGACTTCTTGGGCCCCTTCGCGGGCATCTCGCGGGTCACAGCGAGCGCGCGCTTGATCAGGGTCACCGCCGGTCCCGATTTGCTGCGCCAGCCGTCTGAAACCATCACGTAACCGCTCATCTTGTGGCCGGCGACGGGCTCGAAATCGCGCCCGCCCCGCTTCTTGACCGCCTCCAGCTCTGGTCCGGGCAGCCTGACGAAAAGGTCGTCGCCGAAGAGCCCGCAGAACATGTTCCCGTTGACGAACGCGGACAGGTTTCCGAACATCGGCCGAAGCGTCACGGCCGGTTCGTCCGGGACGAGCTTGCTGAAAGCGGCCTTCGCCTCTTCGCTCGGCTTGGGCATCTTCATCGACCCCGGGGCCATGGGCGTCATCTCACCAATTGTGAGGCGGACCGGTCACAGCTTCAAGGACGATCACGGCTGCGCCCGGTACCCTAAGGCCATGGCGGTTTCAACCGAAGAACGCCGCATCGTCACGGTGCTCTTCGCCGACATGGCCGGATCCACCGCGCTTGGTGAGGAGCTTGATGCCGAGGAGATGCGGCGGCTCCTGGCTCGTTACTACGCGATCGCGCGAGAGACGGTGGCGGAGCATGGCGGGACGGTCGAGAAGTTCATCGGCGATGCCGTCATGGCGGTGTTCGGGCTTCCGACCGCGCACGGCGATGACCCCGACCGTGCGGTGGCCGCCGCGCTCGCAATGCGCGATCGGATCCGCTCGGACTCTCAGCTCGGCGGGCGATTCGCCATTCGATTCGGCGTGAGCACCGGAGAGGTGGTGGCGAGCCGCGACCAGTCAGCGGGTGACTTTCTCATCACAGGAGACGCCACCAACGTGGCGGCTCGGCTGCAGCAGGCCGCAGGGGCGTGGGACGTCCTGGTCAGCGATCGCACCGTGCGCGCCGCCGTGAACTTCGAGTTCGGTGAGGAGGTCGATGTTCAAGCCAAGGGCAAGGCGGCGCCGGTGGCCGCTCGCATGGTGGTTGGACCCAAGAAGGCGAGAGCCCAGCGCCGCATCCAGCTCCCTCTCGTCGGGCGCGAGAACGACCTCGCGCAGCTTCAGCTGGTGGCTCGCCGGGCGGTCAACGAGAAGCGACCTTCGATGGTGAGCGTGATCGCGCCGGCGGGAACCGGGAAGACCCGGCTGGTGGAAGAGTTTCTCGATTGGCTGCCAACCCTTGCGCCCACCGCCGTGGTCGCCACCGCCCAGTGCCTGCCCTACGGCCAGCAGCTGACCTACTGGCCGATGCGCCAGGTCCTCTTCACGCTGACCGGGCACAGCGAGGATGCGATACCTGGGCACATGAGCGAAGAGCTCGCCACCTGGCTGCGAGGCCTCGACGTGGAGGAGGCCGACCGCAACGCCAAGTTGCTCGCCGCCACGGTGGGCGAGAAGGGCGCAGAGGGCGTCGACAAGGACCAGCTGTTTGCGGCGTGGAGGACCGCACTCGAGGCGGTTTCGCGCAAGACGCCACTCGTCATGGTGTTCGAGGATCTCCACTGGTCGAGCGACAGCCTGCTCGACCTCGCCGAGTTCGTCATGCAGCCGCGCGGCGAGGCAGCCGTCTTGATGATCGTGCTCGCACGCCCCGAGCTGCTCGACCGCAGGCCCAACTGGGGTGGCGGCCGGCTGAACCACCTCGCCATCGCCCTCGAGCCGCTCGGCAGCAGCGCGATCGGCGACCTCGTGAGGCACTTGCTCGACACGGACGCGCCGGATGTGATCAAGCTTGTATCGGAGAGGTCTGAGGGCAACCCGTTCTTCGCCGGAGAGCTCGTGCGCTCGTACCTGGAACAGGGATCCCTCGAACGCCTGCCTGACACGGTGCAGGCCACCGTGCTCGCCCGTCTGGACCTGCTTCCAACTGAAGAGCGAAGGGTTCTGCAGCTCGGCAGCGTCTTCGGGCGCGCGTTTCGCGCAGCGGGGGTGGCCGCCCTCGAGCCCGCACTGCCGGCGCTGGTCGTTACCCTCTGCGAAGACCTCGCGGACCGTGATCTGATCCGCCCCGCGGAGGGCGATCGCTACAGCTTTCGTCACATCCTCATCCAGGAAGTCGCGTATGGAACTCTGCCGCGTTCGGAGCGCGCGCGGCTTCATGGAGAGGCGGCGCGCTGGGTGGAGTCGACAAGTGACGGGCGTGAGGATTCCGTCGCCGAAATCCTCGCCTTCCACTACCGGGAGGCGGCGATGTTGAGTCATGCCCTTGACCCGAGCTCGGAGGCGGCGGCAAAGGCAGGAGAGGCGGCGGGCCGCTGGCTGCTGAAGGCGGCAGACGTCGCCGTCGCGGCTGGCGCGACTCATGAGGCCGTGCGCCACATCCGGGCCGCCTTCGACTTCGTGGATCGAGCTCTTCTACCCAGATTGCACGAGCGCATCGGAGACCTGACAGCGGGGGATTCCGGTCTGGAGGAGTACCGCCTCGCGCTCAACCTGTACAGGGAGGCCGGCGCGCCATTCGACGATCAGCTACGGGCACTGGCCGGCATGTTGCTCGTGGCCACCCGGTGGCAGGGCTCGGTGGGCGACCGCATGTCGATCGAATCCATGAACGACCTCCGCGCACAGGGCCGGCAGCTGCTGGGCCTGGCGCAGCACGAGCGCTCGATTGGCCGCTTCCTCGCCGCCGACGCCTTCTATCCGTTCTGGATACAGACCCTTCGAGACCCGAGTCCAGCTGAGATAGCCGAGGCAAGGGCGAGCGCCGATCGCGCGATTCAGATCGCGACCGCGCTCGACGACCCTGAGCTGGCGAGCTCGGCGCTCGATGCGCTGGGCGGTACGGCGGCCACGGTCTACGACTGGCCGATGGCGCTCGACACCGCGCACCGCCGCTTGAAGTTCGAGAGCCGCCTCGGTTTCTACGAGAAGCTCGACGCACATTCGATGCTGGCCTGGATGTCGTGGCTCATGGGTGACCTGGCGACCGCGGATCGCGACTCAGGCGAGATGGTCGCCAGGCTGTTGCCGGGGCAGGCGCCTTACCCGGCGCTGCACCTTTACGCGTGGCGGACCCTCACCCTCACGATGGTCGGTCGTTGGGACGAGGCGGTAGCGACCTTCTATCGGGCGCTCGAGGCCTGGCACGACGCGGGCAGCCACGCGGCGGGATACGGACTGCGGGGGTTCGTGGCAGGGCTGGACATTGGGCGTGCGCGTAACGACGCCCGCCTGATCGGAGCCGCCTCTGACCCGATCATGTCGATCCTGAGCCGCTTCCCTCCCGATCACGGGCATCTTGGCCTCGCGCCGCACGTGAACGGTGAGGCGGATTTCAGCGGGCCTTACTCGAGGTTCGACAAGCGGTATCCGCCGGAGATGCTGGAAAGGCGACTCGCGCTGGCGGCCGACCTTCGGGCGCCGGTCTCCCAGGAGCTTCTGGCCACGCTGCTCCAGCGCTCGGTCGACCAGAAGGTGCCCCTGTTGGAGGCGCAGGTGCGACGCAACCTGGGCATCACGAATCGGGACGCGGCGCAGCTGGCGGCGGCGATCCGCATCTGGGAGCCTGCCGGGGCCCTCACCAACCTCGGCCGGGCCCGCGCCGAAAAGGGCGCCTTGACCGCGGACCAGGCCGAGGTCGAGGCGGGGCTGGCCATCCTCAAGAAGATCGGCGACGGGAACTACACGGACCGGTTCTCGGCCAGCTTCTGAACCGGGCGCAAGCTTGTGGCGAGGGACCGTTAGAACCTGGAGCAGCGTTGGTATTGCGTGACCTGGTGATCATTCCCCCCTTCATCGTCCGGCGCCGCCGGTTCGTGGCCGACGGCGCTTTTTTGTTTGATCTCGGGACGGGCTGGTGGTGTCGCTCCTAGACAAGTAGGTTTGACATTATGGAAAGGAACCTTTACAGTGCACCAGTTGTCTGAGCAGCCCCCGATCGGCGAATCGACGGAGGCTCCGGTGGATCCGATGTTCACCCACGCGGCCTCGCCGTTCCTGCAGACCCATGCTCCCGCACCAGTGGCCTACTCCGCATTCTCCTCTCCGCCCTCGACCCCGCCGCATGTCTCGACCTGGATCTCTCGCCGGGCCGAGATCGAGTTCGCTCTTGCGGTCCTGGCCTACCTGATGGTCCTGGTGGGAGTCGTCGTGGCGATCCAGGCGAACCCGACAGCGAGATGGCGCTACGACCTGCTTGCCCTGCCACTTCTGCCCGGCGGGATGGCGGTCTGGCTCTTCGTCCGGGCGATCGACCGGCTGAACGACCTGCAGAAGCGAATCCAGGTGAGGGCGTCAGGTTTCGCGTTGGGCGGCACGGCGCTGATGACGTTCGGCTACGGGTTCCTCGAGGGGTCGGGAATGCCCCACCTGAACTGGGTGATCCTTCTGCCGATCGAGATGCTCATGTGGGGCGTCGGCACGCTGATCTTCACGCTTCGATATCGGTGAAGAACCGCATCCGCGTGTTACGCGCGGAGCTGCGCTGGTCGCAGGCCGAGCTTGCGATGCGGCTGGGCGTTTCACGGCAGACGGTGAACGCGATTGAGACCGGCAAGTACTACCCGTCGCTTCCGCTGGCCTTCGGGCTGGCGCGGACTTTCAGCAGGCCGATCGAAGAGATCTTCCAGCCCGAAAGTGCAACCTCGCGCCCGCTCGCTTTCGAGGCGACGCCCTAAGCGGTAACGCGTGCGGCTGGAGTTCGGCTATAGACTCGGTCGGTGAGGCCGCGTTGGCGCTGGAGCCTGATTGCGGTGGCCGCCGTGGCGCAGCTCCTGATCGGCCTTCTTGTGCTCCCGCAGCAGGCTGTTCGAGTGGCCCACCGGTACCCGCCGGCCGTGCCGTGGGTGTCGCCCGTCGATCTCCCACAGCCGAGCCCGACACCTGACCTGGGCAGCCTCGACGAAGACATAGGCTCGGTGCTGGTCGTGTCGTGGTACGGCAGCGAGATGACGCCCGAGCTGCAGTCACTGCTCGTCGACGGTCGCGTGGGCGGCGTGCTGCTGTTCGGGTCCAATTTCGGAAGCAGTCCCGCCGGCGTCAAGGCATGGGCTGACCGGCTTCAGGCGCTGGCGTCGACCGCGTGCCTCGACCATCCCATCCTGATCATGCTCGACGAGGAAGGCGGCCAGGTTGCCCAGGTCAAAGCCGGGTTTGCACCGCCATCCGAGCTGGTCGCGGGGGCAGGCGGGGCGGACAATGTGCGGGCGCTGGAGCGTGCCAATGCGCAAGGGCTGCGCCAGGCCGGGGTCGGGCTCAATCTGGCGCCTGTCGCGGACGTGCGGACCAATCCCTACGACGGAGTCATCGGCGATAGGTCCTTCGGATCGAACCCGCAGCTGGTCCCGCCTCTGGTCGCGGCTGCGGTACAGGGCCTGCACGACGGGGGAGTCGGGGCGACGCTCAAGCACTTTCCCGGCCTGGGAGGAGCGGCGGGCGACCCACACGTCGCCATTCCCACCGATCCCGAGTCAGAGGCCCACTGGAAGCAGGTGCAGCTGCCGTCGTTCCAGGCCGGGGTGTCGGCCGGAGCCGATGCTGTGATGACCACAGCGGTCTACGTGCCGGGGCTGGGCGCGGGCAACATGCCGGCCATGTTCTCGGCCGCGGTCGTGGGCCGGCTGCGCACTCAGCTGGGGTTTGGCGGCGTGATCATGACGGACTCACTGAGCATGGGTGGGATCGGCAATCGGTGGTCGCTGCCGCAGGCTGCCGTGATGGCGCTCTCGGCGGGAAACGATCTGGCGCTGCTGAGCAACGGCGACACGTCATACGAGATGGACGCTCTGAGCGCAGTCCGCGCCGCAGTCGGGACAGGACAGCTGGACCGGACGAAACTTCACGAATCGGCGCTGAGGGTGAACGCCCTGCGCGACAAATGGGGGGGACGCTTCACGCACTGCCGGCCGCCGTTGAGCGCGTGAGCGTGTATCGAGGAGCGAATGGAGCGGGAGACGGGCTTCGAACCCGCTACCTCGACCTTGGCAAGGTCGCGCTCTACCAAGTGAGCTACTCCCGCTCGCCAGAGGAAAGATCATACCCGGCCGCTCGCAGCTCATTTCGCGGCAGACGCGGCGGCTCCTCGACCGGGAGGTCCAGATCCGTAAAAGCCCTCGAATAGAGGGCGAGTTGACGACGGTTCAGTCGGTCGGGGTCAGAATGTCGCGGCTTCCCACCTGCTCCAGGCGGCCTTTTGTGTCCCGTCGGCCTGGGCGAGGCCGATGCTGCTGAAGGTCGCGCCGCCAGAAGAGCTCTGGTCATAGGCCGAAAGCCACAGGACAAACCGAAACCCGACGCCTTTCGCGAGCGATTGAAATCGATCGATGAAGTCGGCCTGGATCTGCTCCGTGCTGCCCCAGCCGGCCGCGACGCCCGCGCTGGGCCAGCCCAGCTCGCTGATCGCCAGCGCTTTGGATGTGTGGGTCGCGATGTCCGTGTAGTAGCCGGATGGGATCTGCGATGGGTCGTGATAGACCAGGAACGGATAGGAGGTGAAGGCAAACAGGTCCGCTGACGGGAAGTCGTTCAGCAGCTGCCACTCGCCGGATGCCGGTATGGATGAGTTCGCCAGCAGGCCCTGTTTCAGGCCCTTCATCTTCTCCAGCTGAAAGACGATGAAGACCTGGGTCGACGGGGAGAGCTGGTGGATCTTGGCAGCAGCTTTTTCGAACAGCATGGTGAAGGCGCGGTAGCCGGACGGGTCTGACTCGAACAGGTTGTTGATCTCGATGCCGAGACCAAAGTAGTTCGGGCGGAACTTGCCGAAGTACTGATCGAGATCGCTCAGGTATGCGGCCTCCGTTGGTTCGTCCAACGGACGGACCAGTGCAGCCGGCGCGCTGTTTCGGTGGGCGGAAACGATCACGACCAGCGGCGAACTCTGGGCCGCTGCCAAAGCCGATATTTGATAGGGGCTCGAGCTGGGGCTCGCCAGCTCAGCCCAGTCTCCGGACCAGCTCGTGGTCCCTCCGAGAGAGGGCAGCTCCCGCAGGAAGGCGGCCACCCCCTGGCTCCCGGCCCGAGGTGAAAATGCGACCCCCTTGAGATGTCCCGCCACCGGGGGCGCCGTCGCTGCACCGGCAGACGGCCTGGAGGCGCAAGCGGCAACCGCGAGCGCGCAGGCGGCCGCCAGCGCAGTGAGCTTGATGCGATCGACAGCCATTCAACGGAGCGTAGCGTCCGTGTCCGGGATTGCAGACGTCCTAGGCAATCCGAACTCCCGTCAATCTTTGCCACACCCGCCTCCAATACTTCAAACTCTCGGCGTGCCATTTCGCCTCAGGCTTTTGAAGCAGTTCCTGTGGGTCGCCTGCGCGGTGATGGCGACCTGCGCTCTCAACGAGGTGCTCGTCTGGATGCTGTTCGCCTTCAAAGCGAGCAATCCGAACTACGCATTTGGATTGTTGGCCGGGGCAGGGCCCCTGGTGGTTGTGGTCTTCGTCGCGTTCACCCAACCCGCGCTTAGCAGCCCGGAGACGTTCGCCAGTGGAATCCGTTGGGTGCTATGGACGACTGCGATCGGCTTCCTTCCTATCGTTGTCGGTGGCGTCGGCACGAACCTCTACGTGGGCCCTAGCGTCACCTCAGCCTCGGATGCCCACACGTACTCGATGCTGGTCGCGCTCAAATACACCTTGATTGGCGCGATTGCGGCGGACGCTGCCGCGTTCGCGCTGGCCTGGTTCACGCCGACTCATTTGGAAGCCGTCCCGACGTCTTGAGCGCGTCCGGCTGAGCGCGCGAAGTCGACCGCGTGCCGTTCAGGGCGCCAAGGTCGGGAGGGTCACCGTCACCGTGGTCCCCGAACCGGGCACGCTCTCGATGGCGACCGTGCCGCCATGAGCGGTGATGATGTCGTGAGCGATCGCCAGGCCTAGCCCCGAGCCGGACGAACCTGGGCCTTTGACGAATCGCTCGAACACGTGGTTCAGCAGCTCCGGGGGAATACCCTCGCCGCTGTCGGTGACGGTCGTCGTGAGCAGTCCTCCGGCTGCGGTCGTTGAAACCCGCACCGAGCCGCCGCGTGGCGTGTGGCGAATCGCGTTCGACAGCAGGTTGCCGACCGCGCTCCTCAACCGCGTGGGATCCACCTCTAGCGCGGGGAGGTCGGCCGCCAGGTCGGCGCTGAGTGACACTCCGGCCGAGTCCGCCTGCGCCCTGAACGATTCGACAGTGTCGTGGATCAGCGCGCCCGGGTCCGTCTGCTCCTTGTGCAGGACCAGGTTGCCGGCGTCCGAAAGGACCATCGTCCTCAGGTCGTCCACCAGACGATCGAGTGCCTCTGTCGCGTCCAGGATCGGCGCCAGGTGAGCCGCATCTCCCGGGTACACGCCGTCTGCGATCGCCTCCGCCTGGCCCCGGATCACCGACAGTGGAGTCCGCAGCTCGTGGGCGACGTCGGCAAGGAAGCCGCGGCGCTGCTCGTCGATCGTCTTCAAACGCTCGGCCATGGCATTGAAGGCTCGAGCCACCGAGCGCACCTCACGAGGGCCCCACAAAGGCACCTGCGCTGAGTAATCACCGGCCTCTATGCGCCTGGCGGCCTCTACGAACCTGTCCAGTGGGCGTGTCATCCCGCGCATGCCGCCGGCGACCAGTGCGCCGATCACCAGCGCGAAGACGACCGCGATCACGACCACGGGCAAGAACGCAAGCCGCCCGATGAAAGCGCCGACTGTACCGCCCGCGAGAGCCGCCAGTCCCAGGAGCGAGACGAACAGGCAGCCCAGCCACCTCACGAAGGCTGGCGCTCGTCCGCGGTTCCACCGCTGCGGCGGAAATGGCTCTCCCTCAGGCCACCAGGGAGGCCTGCGCCTCGGAGGCCGTCCCCAACTCTGGCTCACCGCTCGGGCGGCTCGGCGAACCGGTAGCCGACTCCGAAAACCGTCAGCACGAATCGGGGCGATCGAGGATCCGGTTCGATCTTCTTCCTGATGTTCTTGATGTGCGCATCGATCGCGCGCTCGTACGAATCGAAAGCCACGCCCCGAATCGCGTCCAGCAGCTGAGCACGAGTGAACACGCGGCCGGGCTGCCGCGTCAGCGTGGCCAGGATCTGGAACTCGCTCTTCGTCAGATCGACGCGGCGGCCGTCAAAGCGAGCCTCCAGTCTTGGCACGTCAAGCTCCACGTCAGTGCCGACCCGGATTATGTCTGACGGCGCGCGCAGGCGCTCGGCGCGCCTCAGCACCGCACGGACCCGCGCCACCAGCTCTTTTGGGCTGAACGGCTTGGTCAGGTAGTCGTCGGCGCCAAGCTCGAGGCCGACGAGCTTGTCCGATTCCTCGGTCCGGGCGGTCAGCATGATGATCGGGATATCGCCATCGCGTCGCAGTGAGCGCGCGACATCAAGGCCGTGCAGGCCCGGGAGGCCGAGGTCGAGGATGACCAGATCGGGCCGGCCGGTCCGGGCGGTCCGGAGCGCCGACGGGCCGTCCGTGGCGGTCATCACGGCGAACCCGCCGTGCTCCAGGTAGTCGCGGACGAGCTGCACGATCCGCGGCTCGTCGTCCACGACAAGGATGGTCGTCCCCACGGGCTCAGGCGCTCGGCCGGGAGCCCGCGGGGGTTGCCGAAACTCGCATCGCGACCAATCCTAGGTCGCCTTAGACGGTTCTCTGGTCGGGCGGTGGGGGAGGAGCGGACGTGGACGGCTCGGCGGGTCCCTCACCGTTCGCTCTCTTGTGCCACTCCTGCATCCGATCTTCGATGCCCGAGGGGATTCCGTGGCCATGACCGTAGAAGCCTCGCCCGCTCTTCCAACCGCCGCCCCAGCCGCCGCCCATCATGCGACGACCGAAGAACACGAGTCGGAGCAGCGAGAACAGCACGAACAGGACGAATAGGAACCACAGCAGGCCGAATATGCCGAAGCCCGCGCCCCAGAAACCGGGGCCGTATCCGTAGTACACGGGGGCGACGGCGGCGCCGGTTGCGACGTGGGTGTTGACCCCGTCCGACCAGCCGATGTTGTAGGCGACCGCGCCAACAATCGCGAGGAGGATTGCCGTCGCGACCAATCCGAAGATTCCGAAACCGCGTCTCATGTCTGATGCTCCTTTGCCTTGAATGATGAGGTTGACGTCTTGCACCACTCATCCTTCCCGGCAGTTGTGAGTGACTTGTGAAGAATCGACGAGCCAGGTGTGGAGACCGCGGTGAGTGCTAGATCAGCTGGCTAGGTGTTCCGCTCAAACCGATGGCCACCGTGATCGTGTCCTTGGCCGTGGTTCCAACGGGCGTCGTATGCCAAGAGGCCCTGATACGGAGGGACTTTGGTCCGATGCGAGATCAGGTGGGCGATACGACAATCGACCCATGAGCTGGACCGTTTCGGACGTCATGACCAAGGACGTCGTCGTGGTCGGGCCTGACGAGGACTTCAAAGCGTGCGCCAAACTGCTCCAGGTTCACGGCATCAGCGCTTTGCCGGTCGTCGCCGAAAGCGGCAAGCTGCTGGGGATCGTCTCGGAGGCGGATCTGCTGGCGAAGGAGCGTGAGCGCGACTCAGAGCGCCGGCCGGTAGGCATTCGAACCGATGATGAGTCAGTGACGGACGCCCGCACGGCCGGGGAGGTCATGACCAGCCCGGCCATCTTCATTCGGGCGTCGGCTTCCATACCCGAGGCGGCTCGCCTCATGTACCGGGAGGCGATCAGGAGGCTACCGGTGCTCGATGACGATGGTTCCCTGGTCGGCATCGTCAGCCGAGCCGACCTGCTCAAAACCTTCACGCGTTCGGATGAGTCGATTCACCGCGACATCAGCGAGAACATCGTGAAGAAGGCGCTTTTCCTCGACCCCAGGACGGTGCGGATCCTGGTGACCAACGGCTACGTTCGGCTCATCGGCCAGCTCGAGACCAGGAGCCTGTGCCTGATCCTCGAGCACATGGTGCGGCGGGTCGAGGGCACCGTCGGAGTGATGAATGAGCTGACCTTCCGCCTGGACGACGCGCACCTCAAGGTGGATATCCCGCCCCGATCTCTCCAGCTCTCCGCCGACGAAAGATACTAAGAGATGAGAGGGAACCCGGATGGTTCCCTCTCATGACTCACCCTCCGGTATATCGAAGGCCTTGTTTTAGGGCACTCCCAACAACGATGGAGAGTGTCGATGACAAAGTTGCGGCCGGAGTGAATCCGGCCGCCCCTGCAACGCTAGCCATGTGAGAGGGAACCCGGATGGTTCCCTCGTATGACTCACCCTCCGGTATATCGAAGGCCTTGTTTTAGGGTCACTCCCAACAACGATGGAGAGTGTCGAGGACAAAGTTGCGGCCGGAGTGAATCCGGCCGCCCCTGCGACGCTAGCCAATGTGAGAGGGAACCCGGATGGTTCCCTCTCATAACTCACCCTCCGGTATATCGAAGGCCTTGTTTTAGGGGTCACTTACAACAACGATTGAGAGTGTCGAGGACAAAGTTGCGGCCGGAGTGAATCCGGCCGCCCCTGCAACGCTAGCCATGTGAGTGGGAACCCGGGGCTCCCTCTGGTTTAGAAACCGGGTTCTTCGAGTTCCACCAGCTCCTGCGAACGCTGCCAGAGTTCCTGCTGCGCTTGTTGATCGAGGGCCTGTCTGGGGGGGTCGATGCGCCGCGTTCCACGGAAGAACCAGCCTGTTGTGCCGGCGAACGCGGGTGAGATCGCCAGCTCGGTCAGATCCTGGGCAGCGTGATCGGCCGATCGTGAGACCAGTCGGGCTAGAACGCGAACGGGCCCGGGAGCGTCCCGCATGAGGTCAGAGCGGACGATCCCCGGGTGGAAGGCGTTGGCGCGGACGTCCCAGCGATGGCCTCGACGGGCGAGCTCGAAGTTGAACATCAGGTTCGCCGCTTTGGTGGCGCCGAAAGTGTGAATGGCCCGAAATCTCAACTTGTCCATGAGACGTGGGATCTCCACCCTGGTGGTGGAAGGCGCCGCCACAGTGATCACTCGCCCACCACCGGCCAACCTGTCGCGAAGCAGATTGGTCAGCAGGAAGATCCCGAGATGGTTGGTGGCAAGCATCAGCTCCAACCCGTCGACCGACTTCTTGTAGACCGGACTGAAGGTCGCGGCGACATTGATCATCGCGTCGATATGTCCACCCGACTCGTTGAGCACTCGGGCGACGGAACGCACCGACTTCAGCGATGCGAGGTCGACGGGCGCGCTCGAAATTCGCCTCTCCTCGCCTCCGAGTCGTCTCGAAAGAGCCTCTAGCCGCTCCGATGGTCGCGACAGCAGCACCAGCTGTGCCCCGCGGCCAGCCAGCACCTGTGCAGTCGCCGAGCCGATGGCGCCGGTGGCACCCACGACGACTACGGTCGGGTGCAGCGCCATCGGTCAGCTTCGAGCACGGTGGTTGGGCTTGCTCAAATCGGTGTGACGGTGATATCGGTCTGGCAGCAGATCAGCCCGAGGTCGGGTGACCAGCGGAGGGTGAAGGGGGGAGACGCGTTGGCTACCTTGAAGCAGACTGCCACTGGCCCGAAGGTGGCGCCATTGGAGAACTCGTGCCTGGCCCACGTGTTGCACTGCGCGCTGCCGGTTACGAGTCCCGACGAATGGTGGGTGCTGTCAATGAGCTGAAGGTCCTCAGGCGAGGCGTGGGTCGAAGCGCTCGAATTCTGGAACCTGAGGTCCATGGTCATCAGATTGCCTTGAACCTGCACGTTGCTGATCCAGAGTCTGTAGCCCTGCACGTTGGCGCATGGCTGGGGCGCACAGGCCTCCGGCTCGAGATTGCTGCTTGTCGCCGCCGGAGGCTGCGCTTGAAGCGAGTCGTAGGCGATGAGCGCCACGATCCCCGCAGCGACCAGGGCCACGAAGACCGCGGCATCGGTCAACAGACGTCTGGTCACGGCTCCATCTCCGCTGACGAGCGCATCGCCAGGGCAAATGATGACCGGGGAACCGAACCGATGGGCCAGGGTGCCGCGTCGAAGTCGCGGGTGCCGGCTCGTCTAGGGGCGGGTCGCCGCGCTCGGGACTACCGGCTCGTCGCTCAAGACGGTGCCGTCTTTCAGGCGGATCTTACGGCTCGACTGGGCTGCGATCTCGACGTCGTGGGTGACGAGGACGATCGTCACAGAATCCTCTCGATTGAGGCGCTTGAGCAGGTCGATCAGCTGCTGTGCCGTTTCGGTGTCCACAGCGCCGGTGGGCTCGTCCAGCAGGATGAGCGACGGGCGATTGATCATCGATCGCGCGATCGCGACACGCTGAGCCTGGCCACCCGACAGCTCGGTCGGCTTGTGTCGCATCCGGTCGGATAGACCAACCCTTTCGATGAGCTCGAGGGCCCGTTGCCGGCCATCCTTGCCGTCCTTGCTGTAGCGCAGAGGCATCATCACGTTCTCGAGCACGTTGAGCCCGGACAGGAGGTTGTACTCCTGAAAGACGAAACCCACCTTCCTGGCTCGGACCCGAGCCCTTTCGCGGTCGCTCAATTTGGTCGTGTCGACGTCATCGATGATCAGGCTTCCGGCCGTCGGCTTCAGCAACAGGCCCATCAGGTCGAGCATGGTCGTCTTGCCGCTGCCCGACCTGCCGACCACTGAGACGAACTCGCCTTTGTCGATCTCGAGCGACACGCCCGCCAGGGCGTGGATGACCTCCGAGCCCCGCTTGTAGTGCTTGGTCAGGTTCTCGAGCTTGATGTTGGCCACGGTTGTCGCTTCCCCTACTCGTTGCGCAGCGCTGTCACGGGGTCGAGCCGCGAAGCGCGCCAGGCCGGTAGAACCCCTGCGACCGCGCCGAGGACCGTGGCGAATCCGATCGCGAGGATGGTGAGGTTGGGCGTGATGAGGAACAGCGTCGACTGATCCGGAGGCGTGGTCGCGTTCTTGACCACCACGATCAGCGCACCCAAGCCATAGCCGATAACACCACCGATAAAGCCGATGGCGGTGGCCTCGAGCAGGAATTCGGTCATCACGTTCAAGGTCGTGGCGCCGACGGCCTTCTTCAAGCCGATCTCGCGGACGCGCTCGGCGACCGCCATGAACATCGTGTTGACGACCGACAGGCCTCCGATGATCAAAGCGAGGAGGGCGGCGGCTGTCGTGATGGCGGTGAAGATGGCGCCACCTGACTTGAAGCTGTCTACGAGAGTGCTCGGCTTTGTGGCCTTCACGCCAGGGACCTGATTGTTGATGGCGTCCGCAATCTTGTCCAGCTCGGCGATCGACGCGCCTGGCTTCCCGTAAACGTCGATGCCCTCCGTGATCTGGCTGACGTCGATCTGGTTGCGAATCGCGATGGGCAGGCTGTCCTTGAGCAGCATCTGGCCGTCAGCGGTGTTGATGTAGGCGAAGGTGTCGGGGGCGGTTCGGGTCGGGTTCAGGATGCCCACGACCCGAAACGTGTGGTTGACGAAGTCGGGTTTGGCGTCCGCAGGCTTGACCGGAAGGTCGATCGTGTCACCGATCTTCTTGTTGAACTCCTTGTCGATGGTCGAGCCGAGCACGACCTGCCCCTGTGTGACGGAGTCGACAGAGTGGCCCTGCGCGTAGCTGATCTTGAGGGCGCTCCAGTTGTTCTCGGCGGGTCGCCGGCGACGATCTGGTCGGGGATGCCGAAGCTGACCGTGACGACTGATCCGGGCTTCGCGCTGAAGCCGTATGACGGGAACGCAGCCGCCACGCCCGGCACCTGCTTGATATCGTCGATCTTGCTCAGTGGGAGCAGCGCGGCGGCCTCGCCGTCCGGCGGCCCGACCGTGATGCTTCCGCCGAAGTAGGTGACGCCACCGTCGATCAAGGCGTTGAAGTTCTCGGCCAGCGCGCCCATGGTCGTCAGCGCCAGGACGCCGATGACGATGCCCGAGATGGTGAGAAAGCTGCGCAGCTTATGGCGAGTGACGTTGCGGAGGATCTGCATGAAGGTGTCAGATTACTGTGCCCGAGATTAAGGGCGCGTAAAGCAAACCAAAGGTGGACCCCGGCCGTGCCGCAGCCGTTTTGCTAGAAGCCGTTGGCGCCGGGGTGAAGGCCCGGGGCGCTGAGGTCCACCTCGACCCAGAATGCGTTCTGAAGGACGACCGCCGTCAGCGTCACCCCGCCCGCCGAGCTCTTCTCATAGATGTAGAAGTCGGGTTGACCTCGGCCGCCAACGTCGACCGGCTTCCAGCCGCCGTCGGTCATGTCAGATCTGGTCTCTTGCAGAATCGCGGTTAGACCCTGACCCACGTGACTCAGCGACAGGGTCGGGTTGCTGCAGGTCCAGCCGTTGTCGGGCCCGTCGTTCTCCCAGGTGAGGAGCTCACCAGACGCGCGAAAACCCACCACGGGGTCGTTCTTGAGCAGGTTGAACTGGGCGTTGCCAGGGTCGCAATGGTTGCTCCAGGCGGTGACGAGCCACTGACGGCCCGCAAGCAGCGCGATCGCGACCACCCCCAGGATCGCCGCCCATCTGGTCCAACGCGTCCTGCCCACCCGGTCATATTGCACAAGGAAACCGCGCCTTCCCAATACAATTTGCCTTCCATGAGAGGTCCCGGTGTCCAGCCTGCTGCTCAGGGGTTTCGCCCTGGGCTTCGCGATCGCCGCTTCGCCGGGCCCGATCTTCTTCTTATGCGTTAGGCGGACGCTGGTCCGGGGCCGGCTTTACGGCCTGGCCTCCGGTCTCGGGGTCGCCACCGCGGACGGGATGTACGGCGCGATCGCCGTCTTCGGTGTCACGGCGCTCACGGCGACTTTTGTCAGCGGCCGGCGCCCGCTCGCCCTGGTCGGAGGCCTTGTGCTCGTGGCGCTGGGCGTTCGGATACTCGTCGACAAGCAGAGCGGCACCGACAACGCCCCGCCTTCGTGGAAGCGTGGCCTGATTTCGGCCTATCTCTCGACGGTTGGGCTCACCATCACCAACCCAGCCACCATCCTCTCGTTCGCGGCACTGGCCGCGACGCTCGGTCTGGGCGCGAACGGGGGCTTCGCGAGGCCGGCATCGGTGGTGGCCGGCGTCCTGCTTGGCTCCGCGGCGTGGTGGTGCCTGCTCGTTGCTGCGACTTCGATTCTTCGCAAGCGGCTGACCCCGAATCTGGTCCGGGTCATCAGCGCCTTCAGCGGGTTCGTCATCATCATTCTTGGATCCGCCGCCGTCATCTCGTCCATTTTGGGAGCGATCTGAACAGCCCTATGAAAAGCCACCGCGTTCACATGGTCGACGTGTTCGCCGAGCACGCGTTCTCCGGGAACCAGCTGGCTGTGGTGCTCGATGCGGAGGACATCGATCCTGGACAGATGCAGAAGATAGCCAAGGAGATGAACCTCTCCGAGACCACCTTCGTGCTGCCGCCGGCCGATGCGGCCCACGCGGCGCGGGTGCGAATCTTTACGCCGGCAGTCGAGCTACCGTTCGCGGGCCATCCGACGATCGGAACCGCCTGGGTCATGCACACCGAGGGCCTGGTGCCTGGCGGCGCTTCCGAGTTCGTTCTGGAAGAGCCGGTGGGTCCGGTGCCGGTCAGAGGTGTGAGCGGTACCGGAGGGACAAAGTTCTGGTTGACCAACCCAGAGCTTTCGTTCGGCGACGTCTTCTCGGAGCGGGCTGCGGTCGCGGCCGCCATCGGGCTCACAGAGGAGCACCTGATGCCCGATGTGCCGATTCAGGTCGTCACCACCGGCAATCCACTCTTTTTCGTGGCGTTGAACGACGCCTCGGCGGTCGACCGGGCTCGGCCCGACATCGGCAAGCTGGCCGCGCTGTTTCAAGGCCGGCAGCCGCTGCCCGCCTATTTATTTGCTCGGGCCGGCGCCGGGCGGCTCTACAGCAGGATGTTCGGCGGGCATGTGTTGGGCATCCCCGAGGATCCCGCCACCGGCGCAGCCGCCGGACCCCTGGGAGCCTTCGCTGTTCGGTATGGCCTTGTGCCGCGAGGTCCAGAGGTCTCGATCGTCAGCGAGCAGGGGACACAGATGGGGCGCCAGAGCTTCATGTACATAGAGCTGACCTACGTTCCCGGTAGCGACCTGCCCGCTCGAATCGATGTGGGCGGCTCGGTCCGGCCCGTGCTGAGCGGCAGCCTGACCAACCTTGTGGGGTGACCCGCCCGGCGCGCACGGAATACGGTTGCGCAGGCAACTATTTCAGCTTTAGACCCGACGATGAGCACTGGAACCGCCGACTTTACTGCGCCCGCCACTCACGCGGAGCTGGAAGCGCTCGCCGTGAAGTTGCGCGAGCGAAACTTCGAAGTTCTGGTCGTGGCCAATAGTGCTGAGGCCGCGGCTGCGGTCATGGAACGGATTCCCGACGGCGCCCTGGTGCACGCGGGAAAGTCCAAAACGTTGGAGGACATCGGCGTCTTTCAGCAGCTGATGGAGTCGGACAGGTTCGATTTCGTGCGCAGACGAACTCAGGCGATGGACAGGCGCACGCAGCGAGATGAAATGCGCAGGCTGGGGGCCGCCCCCGACGTCATGCTCGGCAGCGTACAGGCTGTTACGGAGGCGGGCCAGTTGGTGATTGTCTCAGCCAGTGGCAGCCAGATCGGCCCATACGGCTCGGGCGCCGGCAAGCTCATCGTCGTAGTCGGCGCGCAGAAGATCGTGCAGGACATGGAACGGGCGTACGAAAGGATCAAGCAGCACGTGTTCCCCTACGAGGACGCTCGACTGCGCGAGCAGCTGGGTGTCGGCACCAGGTGGACTCGCACCCTGATACTCGAGAGCGACTTCGGGCCTGGCCGGACGACGGTCATCCTGGTCGAGGAGCCGGTCGGAGTCTGAGACTTATGAGAGGGAACCCGGATGGTTCCCTCTCATCGGCC
>JBIOJB010000035.1:0-26196 GCA_044450465.1 Candidatus Dormibacterales bacterium
GTGCACCGGCCGGATTCACTCCGGCCGTGCTCCGGGCACTCCACAGGCACCGCCAGGCGTCGTGCAGGAGAGGAGGGGGTTCCGCGGGGGAGGACGACTGTCCTCACCCGCGCCTCTACTTGGGGGGGTGAACGCATCCAGAGGGCAGCCTTGTTCGGGTACAGCACGAGGATCAGAACCGCGACCAGGACCGCGATCACCAGGGCGACGATGTCAAAGCGGCCGATGCTGACCTGGTTGAAGACCTGCCAGATCACCTCGAGGATCGCATAGAGAACGAGCGCTCGAACCCATGAGATGTTGGCGATCGGGTCGAAGCCGGCGATCATGATGCCCGCTCCGAATGCGATCCCGGCCACGGAGGACGTGACACCAGCCCAGCTGTCGAACGGGAAGAAGCTGCCGCCTACGAAACCGAGCCCGGAACCCATGACGAGCAGGATGCCCATCACCCACATCAAGAGCTTGAGAGCGAGATTGTTCCAGCTAGCCACCAGAAGCGTCCCTCCATTTGCGGCCACCGTGTGAGGTGCGTTCTACGTTTGGACGGCCGTCAGACGCACTTATAGGCTGAATCGACGGGTTTGGCAACCGCGTCAGACGAGGACCGGCTCCCCGCCGCGCCACACCGAGCGCGGCTTGAGCCCGTACGCCCACGCGAACGCTCCCTCGTGTTCGGCCTCCCAGAGCACGAGGTCGGCCAGCTTGCCCGCCGCGACCAATCCGCGGTCGGACCGAGACAGAGAATTGGCTCCCCCGAGCGTGGCCGCGATGAGCGCCTGTTCCGCCGAGAGCTTGAACACCCCGACCGCGAGAGCCACCACGGCGCTCATGCTAGTGAGCCCGCTCGTGCCGGGGTTGTGATCCGTGCCCAAAGCGATCACGGCACCTGCCGCCATGAGCTCCTTGACCGGAGGCAGTTTGCCGATGGAAAGCGCGGTGCCTGGCGCAAGTGTCGCGACGACGCCCGCACCCGCAAGGGCGATGGCGTCCTCGCGGTTGGCCCTGAGCAGGTGGTCGGCCGACACAGCGTGGATCTCGGCCGCGAGGCGTGATCCTCCCGTCCGGGCGAGCTCGTCGGCGTGGAGCCGCGGAATCAAGCCAACTGCGATGGCTGCCGTCAGGATGCCGCGTGACTGCGCGACGGAGAAGTAGCCCCGATCGCAGAAGACGTCACAGAACCTGGCTCCCGCCACGTGCGCGTCGCGGCACCAGCCGGCCACCTCCTTCGCGTACGGGCCGAGCTTCGCCCCGGGGTCCGGCGGCAACGCGTGCGCTGCGAGAAACGTGACCTCGATTCGTGGCAGGTCCTTCCTGCCCGCAAGCCGCGCCAGCATTCGTGTCGACTCCAGCTCGCCTTCGCGCTGCAGCTGATACCCGGTCTTCGCCTCGACTGTGGTCGCGCCACCCTCGAACCAGAGCCGCAGCCGCGCGGCCGTTGCGGCCTCCAGGTCGCTCGTGTTCGCGGCGCGGGTCGCCGACACGGTGGCGCGGATACCCCCACCGGCCTTCGCGACCTCCTCGTACGAAGCCCCGGCGGTTCGCATGGCCACCTCGGCCATCCGGTCGCCGGCGTACACGGGATGGGTGTGCGCGTCGATCAGGCCGGCCGTGACCAGCCCGCCGCCGCAGTCCTCATCGGACGTCAGCGACAGCAGCAGGTCGTGCGGTTCGTCACCGACGCGGCCGCACCAGGCGATTCTTTCGCCGTCGCAGATGACGGACGCGTCCTCGACCACGCCGATCGCGGTCCCGGTGAACAGCCTGCCGATTCCGTGGAGGCGCCTCACCTCGCCACGACCGTGACACCGCCGACCACCACGTTGCTCACGTCGCGGGCCGAGCACGCAAAGATCAGGAAGCCGGCTTCGAGCGGCTGCTGCCGCGTGGTGGCCGAGTCGATCGTCACGAAATCGGCGAGCTTGCCGGCTTTGAGCTCGCCTGACTCCCAGCCAAGGGAGCGCATTCCATCTATCGTGGCCGCCCGCAGAAGGTCGGACGGCTGGTGAAGCACCCTGCGACCGGTGGCGCGACGTTGGTCCATCTCCAATCCCCGCGCCTCTTCCAGCACGTCGATGACCGCGTTCGAGTCACTGCCCACGCTCAGCGAGCACCCGGCCGCGGCCAGCTCGCGCAGAGGACCGACCCGATCACCCAGATCCCGTTCGGTGGAGGAGCATCCGCACACGGTGACGCGATGCTTCCCCAGGAGCGCGACGTCCTCGTCATCGAGATGGATCGCATGCACGGCCGTGAGATCCGACCCGAGAATCCCTTCGCGTTCGAGCAGCTCTGCGGGAGTGCAGCCCTCCGCGGCCAGGCACTCTTCCACCTCGCCTTTCTGCTCGGCAAGGTGGATGTGCAGTGGAGCGGAGTGAGTGCGAGCCCAGCCGGCCACGACCCGCATCGAAGCCGGGTCGACCGCGCGGACGCTGTGGATGGCGGCGCCGATCCGCACGCCATCGTCGCCCCGCAGCTCGTCGACCCGCAGAGCCCAACGCTCGGCGTCTCCGTCCGAAAACGTCTGCTGCGCACCCTCGAGCGGGCGGCCGTCGAGACCTCCCCTCAGATAGCAGGCGTCGAGCAGGGTGAGCCGGATCCCGGTCTCATGGGCCGCTTCGATCATCGCCTGGCCGAGGCCGTTGCCCAGCCGGTGCAGGTAATGAAACTCGCCGACGGCGGTGATCCCGGCCTCGAGCATCTCGCGAAAGACCTTCCGGCAATGGGCGAGGTAGTCCGGGCCGTCCCATTCGGCGGCGCCGTACATCTGCTTTCGCCACTCCCAGAAGTCCCCCGCACCCGCCTCGACCCTTCCGCGCAGGACTCGCTGAAACGCATGACTGTGAACGTCGGCCAGACCCGGGAGCGTCCAGCCGCGCAGCGCGACCGCCGCCGGTGGCGGGGCCACGCCCTCAGTGACGGCCTTTATCCGACCGTCGGCCACCTCGAGCAGGACATCCTGGGCGGGACGCCCGAGCCATGCATGCTGGGCGTGCCAGACGCCTGACCCTTTCAACTGCCGGCCATTCAGGGAGTCATGGGGATGCGTACGCCGCGCTCCCGGGCGACCTCGAGCGCGCGGTCATAGCCTGCGTCAGCGTGCCGGATCACTCCGGTGCCAGGGTCATTGGTAAGAACACGGTTCAGCTTTTGCGCCGCCAGGTCGGTGCCGTCGGCCACGACCACCATGCCGGCGTGGATGGATCTTCCGATGCCCACGCCCCCTCCGTGGTGGACGCTGACCCAGGTGGCTCCGCTGCTCGTGTTGAGCAGGGCGTTCAGGATGGGCCAGTCGGCGATGGCATCGGAGCCGTCGCGCATCGACTCGGTCTCTCGATACGGAGACGCGACGGATCCTGAATCGAGGTGGTCTCGGCCGATGACGATGGGCGCCTTGACCTCACCGCTTCGCACCAGCTCGTTGAATCGGCGACCGGCGCGAGCCCGCTCGCCGTACCCAAGCCAGCAGATCCTGGCCGGCAGCCCCTGGTACTTCACTCGTTCGGCCGCGGCCTCGATCCAGCGCACCAGCGCCGGATCATCGGAGAACTCGTCGACGATGGCACGATCGGTGGCCGCGATGTCCGCCGGATCTCCGGACAGCGCAACCCAGCGGAAGGGGCCCTTGCCCTCGCAGAAAAGCGGTCGTATGTAGGCCGGCACGAAGCCGGGATAGTCGAACGCCCGGGAGCTGCCGCCGAGCTTCGCTTCGGCGCGGAGGCTGTTTCCGTAGTCGAACACCTCAGCGCCTCGATCGAGGAAATCGACCATCGCGTCGACATGGCGCGCCATGCTCGCCCGCGCGCGTTTCACGTAGGTTTGAGGATCGTCCAGGCGCAGCTCCTGCGCGTCGTCGGGCGACAAACCGGCGGGAACGTAGCTCAGCGGATCGTGTGCGGGCGTCTGGTCGGTCACGATGTCCGCCTCGAACCGCATCGCGGCGAGGGCCGGCAGCAACTCGGCCGCGTTGCCGAGAAGTCCAATCGAAACGGCGCGCCCTGCCTGCTTGGCCTCACGCGCCAGCCGGATGGCGTGCTCCAGGTCATTCGCGCGGACATCGAGGTAGCGGTGCTCGATCCGGCGATCGATCCGATCGGGGTCGACCTCGATGCAGAGCGCGACACCACCGTTGAGGGTGACCGCGAGAGGCTGCGCTCCGCCCATGCCGCCGAGGCCTGCTGTCACGGTGATCGTGCCCGCGAGGGATCCGCCGAAGCGCTTGCGGGCTATGGCCGCAAAGGTCTCGTAGGTGCCCTGCAGGATGCCCTGGGTTCCGATGTAGATCCAGGACCCCGCGGTCATCTGGCCGTACATGGTCAGGCCGAGCGCCTCGAGGCGCCGGAACTCGTCCCAGTTCGCCCACTCGGGCACGAGCATCGCGTTGGAGATCAGCACGCGGGGCGCCCATTCGTGCGTGTCAAAGACGCCCACAGGCTTGCCGGACTGTACGAGCAGGGTCTGGTCGGCTCTGAGATTGCGCAGCTCGCGCACGATGGCGTCGAAGGCCTCCCAGGAGCGTGCGGCGCGCCCGGTGCCGCCGTAGACGACGAGGTCCTCGGGTCGCTCGGCCACCTCGGGATCAAGGTTGTTCATGAGCATCCGCATGGCCGCCTCCTGCGGCCAGCCGAGGCACGTGATCTCGGATCCGCGCGGAGCTCGGATCACGTGGCTCATTTCAGCCGCCCTGCCCTGGATTCAGCGGCCGCCAGGATCGCGCCGCTGCGGATCAGGTCAGCCGCCGCGGCCAGCTCGGGCGCGACGAACCGGTCCGGACCGGCTCCGCCTAGATGCTCTCGCAACAGCCGGCAAACCGCCCCCGTGGCGGGCGCCGGTTCCAGAGGGCGCCTGAGCTCCTGTGCCCTCGCGGCCGTCACGAGCTCAACCGCAAGAATGCCTGCGAGATTGTCGAGCACCGATCGGAGCTTCAGTGCCGCGCCCCACCCCATGGAGACGTGGTCCTCCTGCATTCCCGAGGTGGGGATCGAATCGACGCTTGCGGGGGCCGCCAGCCGGCGGTTTTCGGACACCAGACCCGCGGCGGTGTACTGCGCAACCATGAGGCCGGAATTGACACCTGGCTCGAACGCCAGGAACGGCGGCAGCCCCTCCGAGCGATGCGGATCCAGCAGGCGATCGACCCTGCGCTCGGAGATCGCTCCAACCTCAGCCGCCGCAATCGCGAGAAAGTCCGCGGCGAAGGCGAGCGGCTCGCCGTGGAAGTTGCCGTTCGACTCGACCTCGCCGCTCTCGAGCACCACGGGGTTGTCGATCGCCGACGTCAGCTCGACCGCTGCGGTTCGCCGGGCGAACTCGAGGGTGTCGCGAGCCGCACCCGCGACCTGGGGGCTGCAGCGAACCGAGTAGGAGTCCTGTACTGCGTGCTGCGAGTGCCGGTGCGAGGCCACGATCTGCGAACCCCGCATTAGAAGGACGAGGTTTGCGGCGCTGGCCAGCTGGCCGGCATGCGGCCGGATCTCGTGAAGGCGCGCCTCGAAGACGCGATCGGTTCCCATCAAAGCTTCGGCTGACATGGCCGCCGTCACGTCGGCCACCTTGAACAGGGCAGCTGCATCGGTGCATGCGAGGGCCAGCATCCCGAGCATCCCGTCCGTTCCGTTGATCATCGACAGGCCCTCTTTGGTCTCGAGCTTCAACGGCTTGACCCGGGCCGCCTTGAGGGCCTGCGCGGCAGGCCTCTGCGCCCCGTCCGCGTCGATTACCTCCCCCTCCCCGACGGCGGCGAGCGCGATGTGCGCCAGCGGTGCGAGGTCGCCGCTGCAGCCGACTGAACCGTAGCGCGGCACCACAGGCGTCACGCCTGCGTTGAGCATCGCGATCAGGGTCTCGGCGACCGCCGGCCGCACGCCCGAGAGACCCATGGAGAGTGTGCGAGCGCGGAGCAGCATCGTCGCGCGCACCACCTCGCGGTCGACCGGCGCGCCCATGCCCGCGGCATGCGACCGGATCAGAGCGAGCTGAAGCTCGGGCTGGCGAAGGGGCGCAACCCGTGTCCCTGCCAGCGCGCCGAACCCGGTCGACACGCCGTACACCGGTTCACGAGCCCGAGCCGCTCGCTCCACCCGCGCCCGGCTCTTCTCCATCTTGAGCCGGGCGGCCGCAGCGAGGGCGACCTTCTCGCCGTGGCGCGCGACCGCCACGACCTGGCTCTCCGACAGCCCCAAGCCCCGGAGGGTCACCGTCATACCGCAGAGACTAATGGATGTTCTTCAGGGCTTCCCGGCGGCTGAGACCGCTCAGCCTGCCCTCATGCTCGCGGACGTAGCGCGCCACCTCTTCGGGGTCGGTCCAGGCGTACTGGCGGAGCGCCCAACCGATCGCTTTTCGGATGAAGAAGTCGCCGTCGGCGAGATTCGGTTCGATATTGGCGTAAAGCAGGCGGAGGTCCGTATCGCGCTTGAAAGCGAGCTGGCAGATGATCGAAACGCGGCGCTTCCAGAGATTCGGATCGGTGCTCCACGATCGCATGACCCGGCGTAGCTCCTTCGGGTGGCTGCGAAGCAGCTCGCCCACCACGTGTGCCAGCTCGTCTACGCAGTCCCACCACGCCCCGGTGGTGATCATCTCCTCGAGCATCGGGAGGATTGCGGGCGTGCGGCACACGGCGTGCTCCTTCAGCGCGAGCAGATGCATGGCGGCGTAGCGCTCCTCTCGGTACCGCGCGCCTCGCCACAGATCGAGCACAGCCGCCTGCCACTCGGCGCAGGTGGCCGGAGGCTGCTCGGCAAAAACCTGTTTGCAGACGGTCCGAACCTCGGGCAGGTTGACGCCGTAGTAGGGCATCACCGACTTCATGTAGGCCTGCATGGCGGGAGCCTTCGCTGGGTTCGCCACCCTGGCCAATCCGGAGCGCACCCCTCTAGCCAGCTGGGTCTTGAAGGACGGCGACCCTTTTGTTCCGGTCGCCGTCACGGTGGTGGGATGAAGGCCGCTTGCACGGGCACGCCGGCGCGCATTTCGACCTGCCAGGTCGAGCCTTTCTCAAATCCTCCGGCGCCGGCGACGACCACGTTCAGCCCGACCAGGAATTCCACGAGCTCCCACACAACGTCGCCATGGGTGCACAGAACCGCATCGGCGAGTTTTGGATCCGTTAGAAACGTCATCGCGCCGGCCAACCCCTGGCCCTCGACCAGTGCGGCCGACTCTCTAACTGAGAGACGGCGGGCGCGCGCCAGGGGCTCGACGGTCTGCACGCACCTCAGGTACGGACTCGAGATCACGCTTGAGATGGGTAGCGATTCGAAGCTGGCGACCAGGCCTTCAGCCTGAGCCTGGCCCTTTTTGGTCAGCGGCCGCTTGCGATCGTCACCGGTCCAGGCTTCGCGGTCTCCGGCTTTCGCGTGCCGAACGACATAGAACTTATGAGAGGGAACCCCTGGTTCCCTCTCATCGCGCGGCTTCGCCGCGCTGCTCTCCCTCCCCCGATCGGGCCTGCTCATGCCGAGCTCCCAGCCACGATACGGAGTGGTTCAGGTTGGCGAAGTCGCGGCCGGAATGAATCCGGCCGCCCAAGCGACGCGGGGGAAAAAGAAGAGGTTAGCCTGCCATCCAATCTCTCAGTCTCTTGCGGTCGAGCGATTGCCAGATCGCCGGCCAGCGGGCGCGCGCCTCGCTCGCCGCCAGGTGCTCCAGCGCGATGAGCTCGCCCGCCACGAAGGCGCGGCGTCCTGTTACCCGTGCCGCCCGCAACCAGGCCTGCGCCGTGATGCTGTCCTGATGCTCACCGAGCACCGTCTGCAGCTTCGCCGCGGCGCGCGCAAACGCGTCTGCCGCCGACCCGACCACGGGGGCCACGGCTTCGGCCGCGTACCGGGCGCGCTTGGCCAGGATCCGGATCCGGTGCAGCTCAGGATCGGTCGGGCTTTCGGGCAGCTGCCGGACGGCCGAGCGCAGCCGGCGCCATGGGTTGGTCGCCAGCGCCGGCAGCGCCGAAGTTGCCGGCTGGTCGGCGTCGGGCAACGTGGCCGGGGTCTGAGCCGCGGCCACCAGCCGTTCGAGCAGGTCGACGTATCGAGTGGAGCTGAGCTCGCCCTGAAGCTTCTTCCGCAGGGCCTCGATCTCCACGCCGAGGATGTGCAGGAGCGATGACGCGGACCGCGAGTCGCTCGGGGGGAGGGACCGCGCCCGCTCCTGGAGCCGCTCCAGGAGGACCTCACGATCCCGGACCGCTCCGAGCGCCATGGCCACCCATCCGAGCTCGGTGCGCAGCATGTCGGTCCATTCGGCGTCGAGCAGCGGGCCGAAGGTGCGGAGGTGGGAACGCAGCTTGCGCGTCGCCACCCTTGCCTGGTGCACGGCCTCCGGGTCGGTGCTGGTCCGAACCAGCGGATCGTGGCGCAGCAGTGCCGCGACCGACTCGGCGAGAACGTTGCGGATCACCTCAGACGCGGTGGCCCCGGCGGGTGGTGGCTGCGACGAGACCTCGGGAGGTTCGAGGGCGCGAGGACCGAGTGCGCGGACATGCTTGGGAGTGCGATCTGGAGCGCCGGCGCCCGCGCTGCGCAGGCGGGCGACCAGCGCCGCGATGATGGCGCCGTCTCCCTGCTCGCCCAGAACCTCGACCTCGATCTCGCGAAACCGTGCCGCGACACGGCGGCCATCGCGCACGGAGACTTCGTCATCGACCACCTCGGCCAGCCGAGCCCCGGAAGCGTCGACGATGCGCACGCGGCGGCGCAGTGTCGACAGCCGTGCCACCGGCACCAGTTCCGCGGTGCGCACATACGCGCGTACGACATCGACAGCCGCCTCGGGCGGCTTCTTCGCACCACCCTGAAAGACCAGCTCGTCCCGTTCGAGCACGCCTGATGGCTCGGATCTTTGCGCGGCGGGTGGGGCGAGCTTCAGGGTCCAGCCCTCGCCGGCCCGATGCCGCAGCGAGACGCCCCAGCGAGCCAGCCGGACGTCCGCAGTGTCGAAGTAGACGGTGTCCAGCCGGACGATCTCGGGAGCAGTGACCGTGGAGCCTTCGACGACTCCTGCCAGATCCGGGAGGTGGAACGCGGGTCCGGCCCCGAGCTTCACCTCACGCTCAAGCATGCGGGACGCCGTTCACCACCCCGTTACCGCGAGCGCTCTCCAGCGCCACCTCTTGGAAACGCTGCTGCGAGTTGAGGTTCTCGACCGTGGGGACACGCCGCCAGCTTCCGTCGGAGCCGAGCTCCCAGGCCAGAACGTCATCGGAGAGTGACGTCTCGAGAATGTGCGACAGGCGAAGGCGCAGCTTCGGGTCGGTCACGGGCACGACGACCTCGACACGCCTGTCGAGGTTGCGTGGCATGAGGTCCGAAGAACCCAGGTAGTACTCGGGCTGGCCGCCGTTGCCGAACGAGAAGATGCGCGAGTGCTCCAGGAAGTGCCCCACGACGGACCTCACTCGAATCCGCTCCGAGAGGCCCGGCACCCCCGGCCGGAGCGAGCACATGCTCCGAACCATCAGGTCGACCTGGGCGCCCGCCTGGCTGGCGGCGTAGAGGGAGTCGATGACTTCCGGGTCGATCAGGTTGTTGACCTTGATGATGATCCGGCCACCCACAACGCTTTCGCGCTCGATGAGGGCGGCGATACCGGCCCGCAGGCTCGTGGGAGCGACCATCACCTTGCGATACCGGCTCTGCCTGCTGTAACCGGTGAGCAGGTTGAACAGCTCGGTTACGTCAGCTCCGAGGTCGGCGTCTGCGGACAGAAGGCTGACGTCCTCATAGACCCGTGCGGTGCTCGGGTTGTAGTTGCCGGTGCCGACATGAAGGTAATGCCGGATATGCCCGCCCTCACTCCTCACGACAAGCGTCACCTTGGCGTGCGTCTTCAAGCCGAGAAGTCCGTAGACAACGTGAACATTGGCCTCTTCAAGGGCTCTGGCCCACCCGATGTTGGCCTGCTCGTCGCCGCGAGCCTTGAGCTCCACCAGGGCGACCACCTGCTTGCCCCGCTCGGCCGCCCGGATCAGAGCCCGCACGATGGGGCTGCCGGGTCCCGATGTCCGGTAGAGGGTCTGCTTGATGGCCAGCACGTCCGGGTCGCTCGCGGCCTGGTCGATGAACGCTTCGACCGAGGTGGCGAACGAGTCGTAAGGGTGGTGCGCAAGCACGTCGCCCGCGCGAAGCACGGCAAACAGATCCGGCACCTCGGCGCCGAGACCGCGCAGCCGCGGCTGCGTGGTGGGCGTCCACGCCTCCGCTTTCAGGTCGGGGCGATCCAGCTGCGTGAGCGCCGAGAGGCTCCCCAGATCGAGCAGGCCCTCCGTCTTGTAGACATCGGCCGACTGGAGCTCGAGCTCTCGAGTGAGGAGGTCAAGCACTTCGCCTGACATTCCGGGTTCGATCTCCAGACGCACCACCCGCGCGTGGCGCCGGCGGCGCCGGAGCTCGGTCTGAATGGCGGCCAGCAGATCCTCGGCGTCGCTGTCGACGTCGTCGAGGTCTCCGTCACGCGTCACCCGGAAAGGATGGTGGGCGACGATCTCCATGCCTGGGAACAAAGCCGAAAGGTGGAGGGCGATCACGTCCTCAAGCGGCACGTACCTCTCACCTTCCGCCAGCGCGATGAACCGGGGCAGCACGGGCGGCACCTTGACGCGGGCGAACCGGTGCTGGCGCCGCTGGGGGTCGCGCACGGTCACCGCCAGGTTGAGCGAAAGGTGGGAGATGTAGGGGAACGGATGGCCGGGGTCGACGGCAAGCGGGGTGAGGACCGGGAAGATCTGCTGCCTGAAGACCGTGTGCAGCTGCTGCATCTCCAGCTTGGTCACGTCGGCGCCCCGCACGACCTCGATTCCGGCTTCGGCCAGCGCAGGCAGGATCTTGCCGGTGTAGAGACCGACCTGGCGGTCGATGAGCGCTTCGACACGCGTCCGGATCGCCTTCAGCTGCTCCAGAGGCGTCATGCCGTCCGGCGATGCGACCGCCACGGAGGCGAGCACCTGCTCCTTAAGGCCCGCCACGCGCACCTGGAAGAAGTCGTCCAGGTTCTGGCTGAAGATGGCTAGAAAGCGGACCCGTTCCAGGAGTGGAAGCTTCGGATCCTCGGCCTGCGCCAGGACCCGCTCGTCGAAGTCCAGTCGGGACAGCTCACGGTTGAAGAACCGGGAAGCGACCGGCGTTTGAACAGGCGTTTGCTCGGCTTCGGAAGGGGCCCCCACCACGACTTAAGGAACTCTAGCGGTTGGCAACAATAGCTGGGTTACAGGCTGATTAAGAGCCGAAAAAGACCTGCTGAATCGCCCTTTCCGCGCACCCAGGTCTTCACCTCGAGTCCCCCCGTCCCTTAACCATTGCCCCATGGCGGCTCCTGGCGAGGTGCTCGGTTCGCCCGCGCCTCGTTCAGGCGGAAGACCTCACTCAGGTCCTGGCCGGCCTCTGCCTTCCCGAGTCGCCGCCGAGGCTCAGACGGCCCTGATCAGTCGAGGTATTTGGCGAACCAGTCTGTGAGCGGCTCGCAATCACTCCACGCTTTCACGATGTGCCGGCGCGCCGCCGGTGTGCCAAGCCACGGCTGCATACCAAAGTTCTTCGACGCGTATAGCCTCTTGTGGCGGAGCAACCGAGCGCGTGGATGGTCCTGCGGCCAACCGGACGGCACGCGCTTCAAGTCCTCACCACCAAGCTCGAACCCCCCTTTCTCAAGCTTCGCGGCAATCGCGGCGAGCTGAGCACCCGGCGTCGCGGCCGCGACCTTCTGCCGATACCGGACCAGCTGCTCCGGCGCAAGCTCATAGCGGCCGGCGGCGACCATCAGCCCACGCGCGTCGAGCGAGATGTAACCGCCCTTTGCGCCCATGCCGATCGTGGCGGCGATGTTCGTCTTGTACGGCGACTTGTCTTTCGAGAACCTGACGTCCCGGTTGGGACGGAAGACTTTGCCTGGCCCGAACTCGTCCTCGAGCGACGCGACCAGCGCGACCATCGGTCCTTTCACGGTGGTGTCATAAACCTTGCGATTGGCCTCGAAGTAGCGCTTGGAGTTGTCGAGCTCGAGCCCGATGAAGAAACGCTGACACGTCTCGGGCCAACCGCGGAACGCATCCGACATCAGGTCCCAACAATAATGTGTTCCATGACTGACGCCGTCATCGAAACGCATGGGCTCCGTCGAGTCTTCAAAGCGCGCAAGCGCGTCGTGGAGGCGGTGGCCGGAGTCGACCTGACCGTCAACCAGGGCGAGATCTTCGGGTTTCTCGGTCCCAACGGGGCGGGCAAGACAACGACGTTGAGGATGCTGGCCACGCTGATGCCGCCGAGCGGCGGGACCGCCAGGGTCGCTGGGTGCGATCTGGCCACGGAAGCGGCCAAGATCCGCGACCGGATCGGATATGTCGGGCAGGCTGGCGGATCCGACTCCGAGATCACCGGGCGCCGCGAGCTCGTGTTTCAGGCTCGCCTCTACGGCATGTCACCCGACGCCGCCGGCAAGCGTGCCGCCGAACTGATCGAGATGCTGGAGCTCGAGGCCTGCGCCGACCGCGCTGGTAAGACCTACTCGGGCGGCCAAAAGCGCCGCCTCGACATCGGGCTCGGTCTGGTGCACAGCCCTCGCCTTCTGTTCCTCGATGAGCCGACGACCGGCCTGGACCCTCAGAGCCGGGCCCGAGTCTGGGACGAGGTCAAGCGCATGCACGATCGCGGGACGACCGTATTCCTCACCACGCACTACCTCGACGAGGCCGATGCGCTCTGCGACCGGATCGCAATCATCGACTACGGCAAGATCGTCGCGGAAGGAACCCCCGAGGAGCTGAAGCGCGCAGTGGCCGGCGATGTCGTCACCTTGAACGTCGCCGGAGACCAGCAGGTCGCGCTCGACCTCATCAAGGCGCAGCCGTTCGTGCGCGAAGCGCGACTCGAGGAGGGATCAGTTCTTCTCTTTGTCGATCGCGGCGAGGAGGCCATGCCTGCGATCCTCCGCCTGCTCGATGGCGCCGGGCTACAGCTCATGACCATCGGGCTCCACCGGCCGAGCCTTGACGACGTCTTCCTGCGGCAGACCGGACGGTCGCTCCGGGAGACGGCGGCATGAAGGTGCTGCGAGACACATGGCTCGTCTTCGGCCGCTATTTCGGCCTGTTCATCCGCAACCCGGCGTGGGTCGCCATCGGCGTGCTGCAGCCGGTGCTCTACCTAGTGCTCTTTGCTCCGCTGCTCAAGCCCATCGCTTCGATGCGCGGATTCCCGCCTGGTGGCGCCTACAACGTCTTCGTCCCAGGGCTCCTGGTGCAGCTGGGCATGTTTGGCGCCGCCGGGGTGGGGTTCAGCCTGATCTCGGAGCTGCGCTTTGGCGTCATCGAGCGGCTTCGTGTGACGCCCGTGAGCCGCGTGGCCCTGCTGTTTGGGCGCGCGCTGCGTGACATGTTGTCTATCGTCCTGCAGTCATTGATCCTCATCCTCATCGCGCTGCCTTTCGGGCTGAGCATCAACCCGCTCGGAGTGGTCGTCGTCCTTGCTCTGATTGGTCTGATTGGCCTTTTGACGGCATCGATCGCATACGCGGTCGCGCTGGCCGTCAAGAGCGAGGACACCTACGCCCCGATCGTGTTCACCTCGGCCCTGCCGATTCTGCTTCTGTCGGGGGTGCTCCTCCCGATGAGCATCGCTCCCCAGTGGTTGCAGAACATCGCCGCGGTGAATCCCCTGCTGTACGCGGTCGACGCCGCGCGCCACATATTCCTGGCCGATCTCGGCGATCCGAGCGTGGCCAAAGGCGTCCTGATCCTGGCCGTGCTGTGCGTCGGAGCGGTGATGCTCGGCGCCCGGCAGTTCGGCCGGGCGGTCGCCTAGGGAACCCCCGGCCCAGGCGCTTGACAGGTGACCAGATGGTCACCTATTCTCTTGCCCATGGAATCCGTGTTCAAAGCCCTGGCGGACCCGAGCCGGCGCAAGCTGCTCGACAAGCTCTTCGAGCGTGATGGCCAGACGCTGAGCGAGCTTGGCGAGAGCCTCCCGGCGATGACCCGCTTCGGGGTCATGAAGCACCTTCGCCTCCTCGAGGAGGCGGGGCTCGTGACCACTCGCAAGGTGGGTCGCGAGAGGCTGCACTACCTGAACGCGGTGCCCATTCGCCTGATCCACGACCGCTGGATCGGCAAATACCGCAAGACTCGCGCCGCCGCGCTGGCGGATTTGAAACTGCAACTGGAGGAAGAGATGGCAATCGTCGACTCGAGACCCGCGCAGGTCTACACCGTTTTCATCCGCGCGCCGCGCGAAAAGGTGTGGGACGCGATCACCAAGCCTGAATTCACACGTCAGTACTTCTTTGGCAGCGAGCCGGCGTCCACCTGGAAGGCAGGCGACCGCCTCAGCTGGACAGAGGCCGAGACCGGCCGGGCCCTTGTCGACGGAAAGGTGATCGAGTGCGACAGGCCGCGGCGCCTCGTCCACTCGTGGATCGTTCAATACGACGAGGAGCTCTCCACCGAAGGCGCCAGCAGGGTCACCTGGGAGCTCGAGGAGACCGGCGGGGTCACCAAGCTCACGGCGATTCACGATGAGTTCCCTTCGGGGAGCCGCGTCTACGACAGCGTGGCGGGCGGGTGGCCACTGGTCCTGAGCGGGCTGAAGACGCTCGTCGAGACAGGCGCACCGCTGCGCCCGGTCGTTGCAGCTGTCTAGGTTCAGCGGAGCGGGGCGCGCCGCACGGGCGCGCCCCGCTATCTACCTGCTGGCCGCCAAGTCGCTAGCCGCCGGTCGGCTCCAGAAGCAGGTAGTTTCTTATCCCAACCGCGCGCAGCAGCCACCATAGGGCGATCGGAAACGAGTGCCTTGCCCTGGCGCTTTCGACTACGACTGCGCGCCCGACCTGATACTCAACTCCTCGGCACCGAACCGAGTATTCCGAGGCCGCCACCACGTTCTGGAACCAATGTGAATGCGTGCCGAACGTCAGCGGTATGAAGAAGCAGCCCTCGGCTACTCCCATCCCGACTGGAGTTCTAAGGATTCGGCCGGAGCGCCGTCCCTTGTGAACGAGTACACCGAACCCGGGGAGCCAGCGGGTGCCGGCCAGAGACGTGATCGCCGGATTTGCGATCCGAGCCATGAATCGGATGACACCCCGCGCAAAATGCGACGCGAACAGCCTCGCAGGGGCGACGACTTGGAAGTCGGATGGCGGCGCTGACACAGGTGGGACGCTCACGGCTGCGTGGCCATCGGCGCCAGGTGCCGCAACTTTCGAGGGTCGACTATGGACTCGATCTTGGTGACCAACCCACCCGCCACTGACAGGATGAGAACCGCCCGGACTGTTTGATCGCGGAGGGCGAGGATGCCTGGTTCCCCGTTGACCATGGCGGCCACCACGCGCATGTTGCTCGCTGGGCCGAAGACCGCCATCAGGCGCCGAGCGACGTTCGAAGGTCCCGTCACGGGCTCGCGCACCCTATCGTCCTCGCCGCCGAGGTCGGCCCATCCCGCCACAGCCCGGTCGAGAAGGCTGACGAGCGACGCCATCTCGCCGCTGGCGCACGCTTCGATGAACTGTTCCGCGACCCGCCGTTGTTCGGCGGGGTCGACGCGGAAGCGCTCTTTGTCGTGTGCCGTCTGCACGTGGCGCCGGGCGCGGCTTGCAAGCTGCCGGCATGCAGCCGGAGTGCGGTCGACCATCCGCGCCACGTCCTCGAAGGGAAACTGGAAAACATCGTGCAGCACGAACACGACACGTTCGGCCGGCGAGAGCTGCTCGAGCACGATGAGCATCGCCATCCGCACGCTGTCGTCCAGGGTGATCCGCTCGATTGGGTCAAGCAGAGGGTCGGCTCCCTCGACAAGGGGCTCCGGATACCAGGGGCCGATGTAAGCCTCGCGGCGGGCGCGAGCAGATCGGAGCTGGTCCAGGCAGATCCGGCTGACCACGGTGGTGAGCCAGCCGCGAAAGTCATCGATGGCTGAGACATCTGACGTCAGCAGGCGCGCGTAAGCCTCCTGCACCGCATCCTCCGCGTCGCTGACGCTGCCGACCAACCGGTACGCGACGTTCAGCAGATGCCGCCGGTGATCGGTCCAAGCCTGCTCGAACCGCGGATCAGCCTGGGTATTGAGTCCTTCCGGCCGCGCCAATGTCACCGCACGTTCCTCCATACGAGAGATGGACGGCGCAGGCGCTCCAGATGTGACATCTATGGAAATGTCACACGGGGTGGCGGCCCGCCGTCCAGTGAGCATGAAAGAACAAGCTTCGACTCACGACTCGGCCGGCCCTCCACGAAACCTCAACGTCGCTCTCCTGATCATCGCCCTGGCTCAGCTGATGGTCGTGCTTGACGTTGCCATCGTCAACGTGGCCCTGCCCTCGATCCAGCGCGGGCTGCGCTTCACGGCGGGCGACCTTGAATGGGTGGCCAACGCATATGCGATCACCTTTGGCGGTCTGCTCCTGCTGGGCGGGCGCGCGGGCGACCTTTTCGGAAGGCTCCGCGTGTTCGCGATTGGAATCGTCGTCTTCAGCCTGGGCTCGCTCGCGGGAGGCCTCGCGGCCACCCCGAGCTTCCTGATCGGTGCGCGGGCGTTTCAGGGAGTGGGCGCGGCGATCATGGCTCCCTCCGCCCTGTCGTTGCTGGCGGACACGTTCCAGGAAGGCGCGGTGCGCAACCGCGCGCTGGGCGTCTATTCCGCCGTCTCCGCCGGAGGCGGCGCGATCGGACTTCTGCTCGGTGGCATCATCACCAACTACATCTCCTGGCGCTGGATCCTTTTCGTGAACATTCCGATCGGCCTGTTTCTGGTGCTGGCCGCTCCACGATTCCTGGTGGCCGCCCGAGGTCGCGCCGGCAGGCTGGATCTCCCCGGAGCGGCCACCGTCACCGCGGGCGCCACGCTGCTGGTGTTCGGCCTCACTCGCGCAGCCACCGACGGCTGGGGTGACCGGGTCACATTGGCGACCATTGCGGCCGGCCTGGGGCTTCTGGCCACGTTCGTCGGCATCGAAGCGTTGAGCAGCCAGCCGCTGATGCCGCTGCGCATCTTCCGGAATCGAAACCGCTCTGGGGCCTATGCGCTCTCGCTGGCCGTCGGCGCGACGCTTTCCGGCATGCTGTTCCTGCTCACGCTCTTTCTCCAGAACGTCTTGGGCTTCAGCCCCCTGCAGGCAGGTTTCGCGTTTCTTCCCACGGCACTCGGAGTAGTGATCGGTGCGGGAACCACTTCGCGATTGATCGGCCGCACCGGACCTCGGCTGCCGATGACCGCGGGCTCTCTGCTCGCCGCCATCGGTCTCTTCTGGCTCTCTCGTATCACCGTCGACTCGGGCTACGTGGTCGGCGTGCTCGGGCCGCTGGTGCTGCTCGCAATCGGCCTGGGTCAGATATTCGTCGCGACGAGCGTGCTCGCGATGGGCGGGGTTCAACCGGACGAATCGGGCCTGGCGTCGGCCCTGCTTAACGTCGGCAGGCAGCTTGGCGGGTCCATCGGCATCGCCATCATGGGGACGGTCGCAAGCACGGTGGCGCGGGACCAGCTGGCGCGCGGCGTGCCAGGTCACGCCGCCTTCAACTTGGCTCTGACCTCCGGGTTCGGGGCGGCCTTCTCGGTCGGGGGCTTCATTGCGCTGGCCGGTTTTGTAACGGCGCTCGTGGCGGTGCGAGGCGGCTCTCGCGCGGCGCGTCCCCAGCTTGACGCCGAGATGGCTGCTTAGCCGGAATCCTCAACGCATTGGTGGCGGGGCGCTCCCGCCACCCACCCTCTCTCAGTTGGCCCGGAACACCAGCGAATAGCCGCGTCCAGCCCTGTTGACCAGATCCGCAGGGATCTCGAGCTCGGCCAGGATCTTCCGGAGGCGGCGAACGTAGTTGCGCACCTCCTCGGGGAAGAGAGCGGGGTCGGCCCATGCCTGGCCCAGGATCTGGGCTATCGAGAAGTAGCGATGCGGGTGGTCGAGCAGGAACCTAAGCAGCTGGAACTCGCGTTTGGTGAGCTCGGCCTCCCGCCCGGCGTGGTGCACCTTCCGGCTCTCCGCGTCGAGCAGGAGCCCATGGAGGTCCCAGAGTCGCCTGTACCAAAGGTCGAGCCTCATCTGATACCCCTGCATCTGGTCCGAGATGATCTGGAGGTCTCCCGCCGCTGCCGCCCTGGCGGCCGGCTGCAGGCTTTCCAGGTCTCGCTGGACCCGCTCCAGGATTCCTCGTTTGAACTCGAGGAGGTCGGCGTAGATGCTCATCCAGTGGCGCGCATCCTGCCAGTGGGTGGTTTTGATGTTCTCACCCTGCAGCGGCCTTGGACGGCTGACCTTGGTGCGAGCTGTCACCGAGCGCGTGGATTCTAGTGGCGGAAACACGTCGCATCAAGTGGCCTTCTACCCGTCACCCGAGTGAGTTACTGATCTTCTTACGCCCCACCAGATTTCATGGGCGAGCGGACATGCCTCGAACACCCCGTGAGCGACCTGACGTGGCCGCCGCGCAGCGCGGCGGGGACTGGAGCCAGCCTATGGACCACGAGGTCCCGATGGGCCAGGCCACGCTGGCACAGGCCCGATACTGGCGGGGCGTCTATTCCGAGATCGCGACGATGGAGGAGCTCGTGCTGAGGCGGATCCGCCGGCTGATGCAGGACCAGACGGCCGAGGCCCGCCGCGAGGTGGAGCTGACCAACGTCCCGGTGGTGGTCGCCCAGCTGGAGCGCTTTCAAAAGCGCCTCGGGTACTGGGAAGACCGGATTCTTCAGCTCGAGGCGGTGCTCGGTTCGACCTAGAAAGGCCCCCAGAATTGTTGCTGCATTTGTTACATCAATAACGAGATACTTTGCGGTTGGCATTGCGGTCCTATCCCCCCGCGAGGCCTCGTTCGTGAGCCAGGGCGTGTCGAACCCAGGCACGCCCTGGACTACCGCCGACTTTCCAAGAGGCGTCGCGTGAGTTCAGATCAGACGCCTGGCTGAGAGTCCTGGATACGCGGCGGCGACCAGTCGCCGGCGGGTCTAGCCCGGTTCGTACGCCAGGCCGGCCGGCGGCAGAAAGCTCTTGAATCCGTCTATCTCGTCGACCCTCACCACGCAGCGGCCGTCGAGGCTCAAAGTCAGCCCGACGAGCATGCGGTCGCTGCCCGTGCCAAGCCGGAGCCAGGCGACCAGAGGCCAGACGAAGTCGGAGCCGTCGCGCGAGTAGACCGCCGCCCACCCGGGCGCCGCGATCATCACGGGAGGTTTGTCAGCCCTGGGCTTCGCGACCATCGCTGTTGAGGACATCGCCTAGGCCCGAAAAATAGGCAGCCGG
This sequence comes from Candidatus Dormibacterales bacterium, assembly GCA_044450465.1. GTDB lineage: Bacteria > Chloroflexota > Dormibacteria > Dormibacterales > Dormibacteraceae > JBIOJB01. The sequence goes on from JBIOJB010000035.1 coordinate 19,222, forward strand.
CGGACCAAAGGCAAACAACCAATCAATAACCCTCCGCCAAAGTGTATGCAATCCGGTTTCAACCTGACTCCAATAGTTACAACTCATGACGGGCCCGGGGAGAACGAGCGTTCCGGTCGCGAAGCGGGTCGCTAGCGGGTTTTCGCCGCCACCTCGTGCGCGGGCTGCTTGAGGCTGTCCAGGGTCCGGCTGATCAAGTTCATCAGCGTCGTCCGCTCCTCCGAGGAGAGCGTGGCCAGGACCTCGTTCTCCAGGCCCTCGCGCGCCTTGTCCGCCCGCTCCAGGGCCCTCCGCCCCGCCTCGGTCAGCTCCACGAGGTGGCGCCTGCGATCGTGCTCATCCCGGCGCCGCACCGAGTGACCGGCTGCTTCGAGCTCGTTGAGCAGTAGGACGACGCCGTTGGCGTCGACCAGCAGCCCGGCTTCCAGCTCCTGCTGGGTCGCCCCCGGATGGTCCCGGATGTAGCCCAGCACCATGTAGGGCTTGAGTCGCATGCCCAGCAACTCCTCTGACGAGCGCCGGTGGAGCGCCTTGGACAGCTGTGTCAGCAGGGAAAGGAGCCCCGGCTCGTGCTGCTCTGTCATGCCTCGATTCGATCCTATCACGCTTCCTTAACTATTCCCATCCAGCAGATAATCCATGCAATAAGGATCATCCCGATCCTGTTATAGTGATCGTCCCGAATACCTTGTTCATGGGGGAGTCGTTATGAATTCGAATCTGCGCCGCTGGGTCGCCCTGGTCGTCGTCTGCCTCGGGCAGCTCATGATCGTCCTGGACTCGACCATCGTGAACGTCGCGCTGCCCTCCATTCAGCGTGACCTGAACATCAGCCAGGCCAACCTGACGTGGATCGTCAACTCCTACCTGATCGCCTACGGCAGCTTCCTTTTGGTCGCCGGGCGATTCGGAGATCTTATCGGGCGCCGGAAGGTGTTCCTGGCTGGAGTTGTCGTCTTCACCGCGGCGTCGGTCGCCAGTGGTTTCTCGCACGGCGCGGGCGAGCTCATCGCCTTCCGCTTTGTGCAGGGTCTGGGCGGCGCGCTGTCCGCCGGCGTCATCCTGGCCATCCTCATCACCGGCTTCCAGAAGCCGGCCGAACGCGCGCAAGCGCTGAGCGTCTTCACCTTCACGATCACAGCCGGCGGCTCGCTCGGCCTGCTTGCCGGAGGAACGCTCACCCAGTGGGTCAACTGGCACTGGATCTTCTTCATCAACGTCCCGATCGGCCTCATCACGCTCGCGCTGGGCCTGTGGCTCATCGAGGAGAACGAAGGGCTCGGCCTGAGGCACGGCATAGACATTGTGGGCGCAGCCCTTATCACGGGCGCCCTGATGCTGGCCGTCTACGCGATCGTCACCGCTTCGGACTCGGGTTGGCTGTCGGCCCACACGCTTGGCGTTGGCGGCGCTGCCATCGCGCTGCTCGCGGCCTTCATCGGGCTCGAGTCGCGCATCCGAAACCCGATCATGCCGCTTCGGATCCTCAGGCTCCGCTCGCTCACCGGAGCGAGCGCGGTTCGGGCCTTCCTCTTCGCAGGGATGTTCACCAACTTCTTCGTGGGCGCGCTGTACCTGCAGCACGTCCGGGGCTTCAGCGCATTCGGCACCGGGCTCGCATTCCTGCCCTTCACGATCACGCTGGCCGTGGCGTCAGCCGGCTTGACGCCGCGGGTGATGCGCCGCTACGGGCCTAGGAACGCTGCCATCGCAGGCCTGGTGGCCATCACAGCTGCGCTGCTCATGCTCGCCGGCGCCGACGCGGGGGCGAGCTACTTCCCCAGGATCTTTGCCGCGTACATCATGCTCGGGCTTGGAGCCGGCCTGTCGATCATGCCGCTGCTGTCCATTTCGATGTCCGAGGTTCCCGTGGCTGACGCCGGTCTCGCGTCCGGGTTCGGCAACGTCACGCTGCAAATCGGGGCCGCGCTCGGATTGGCGGTGCTCGGCAGCATCTCGGCCGTCCAGACCAAGGCCCTCATCGCTCAGGGTGACTCGCTGCCTGTCGCTCTTTCTGGCGGTTACCAGCTCGCCTTCGTGCTGGCCGCGACAAGCGTGGTCGTCGGGCTGGGAATGCTCCTGATTCTGCTGCGCTCGCCCGACGGCCGCAGAAGGCGCAAGGCGCCGGAGCGGGTCGAGTTCAAAGAGGCGGAGGCCGAAGCAGCCTGATCTTCCCTCCGGGTCGGGCCATGGCAACGGGTCATGGCCCGGCCTGCAGGAACAGAGGGAGGTTGCGCCGGGTTGGACTACTGGAGTGAAGGTTCAATCCATCTCAGCCAAAACAGGGATGGGCGCGGTCGACGTCGCCGTCACCGATGCCGATCGCGCGCTGCGCTTCTACCGCGACTACGTCGGCCTCACCCCGATTCCGGGCGACGGGCCGGCGATCCACATGGGGGCCGCGGGACGCGACCTGGTGGTCCTTCACCCCGGAGCGCAGCGGCGCGTGGTGCCGCACACGTCCGGCCTCTACCACCTTGCCCTCCTCGTACCCAACCGCCGTGAGCTTGCGCGAGTCATCAGCCGCCTTGCGCGGCTGGGCTGGGACCAATACCCGACGGACCATGTGATGACCAAGGCGAACTATCTCTGGGACCCCGACGGCAACGGAATCGAGATCTACACCGAGTCGCCCGAGGATGGAACGATGGGTTTCGCGAACGGGACCTTCGTCGCCTACGCCAAGGACGGGCGGGAGAGGTCGGGGCGAGATCCGATCGACCTCGAGGAGCTGTTCATCCACCTCCAGCCCGACGACCGGCTCGAGGCACCGATGCCGGGCGGCACCAGGATGGGCCATGTACACCTGCACATGGCGGACGTCGACGGCGCCCTGCGGTTCTATCACGACCTCGTCGGCTTCGATGTGATGGGCGCCGTGCCGGGAGTCGGTTTCGTGTCGGCGGGCGGCTACCACCACCATCTCGGCTTGAACGAATGGGCAGGACATGGCGCCAGACCTGCGCCCGAAGGCGCAGCCGGTCTCCGGCGTTTCACAGTCGAGCTGCCCAGGCAGTCCGACCTGGAGGATGTGGTCGGCCGGCTCGAGCACGGCTCGGTTCGAGTCGATGAAGAAGGTGGCGGCTTTGCCGCCATGGACCCGTCGGCGAACCGAGTTCTGTTCAAGGTGGCCGAACCAAGCTGATGCCATCCCGCCGCCGCCGATCGGTCGCGATGGTGGGGGGGCCGCCCGCAATATCATGTAATGCACTAGTCTTGATATAATCACGCTGGCCAGAGCACTGGAAGCGCAAAGTTCCGAGGCCGGTATGTCCCAGGCGGCGCGGGACCTGCGCCTCATGTGAATAAGCCGATGCGCCTATAGCATTATCGGGATTGCAACCCTCACTCAAAGGGCCGCGGCGTACGCCACGAAGGCCTCGCCGTCGGTGCCTCGCTTGATGGCAAAGTACACAGAAATCCTGTTTGGGCACAGGATCAGGTTCCTCACGCTGCTGCTGATTCCAATCGTGCTTGGCGCCGGGCTTGCCTACGTGCTGCTCAGCTATCGGGCCAGCGCCACGCTTCAGATCGAAGACCCTTCGGCCTTCGGGCAGTCTTTCTTACCCGTTGGCTGGAGCCCGAACCAAACGCCCGCCCAAAACCTGGCCGACAGCATCAACCAGGTCGTCAAGACGCCGGCGTTCTCGCAAAGCCTCTCCGACAGTCTGACCAGCTCGGGAGCTGTGTCGGCGGCTGAGCTCAAGCCGACCCTGACGGCGGCCGGCACGAACTTGAAGGCCAGCCCGGCGGGTTCGCATTTGATCAATCTCACCTTCGCATGCCCGCACGCCGGGATATGTCAGAGCGTGGTCGGTGACGCAATCGTCATCTTCCGCGCCCAGCTTGCGCAGATCCAGCAGACTCAGGCGGACGCCGCCAACTCGTTCTGGAGCAGCCAGCTGGCCGATGCCCAGAACAACCTGACGCTGGCCACGACGGCGATGCAGACGTACGCAGCCGCGCATCCGGGTTCGCCAATGGAAGCCAACTCAAGCGACCCTCAGGCAGCCCAGCTCTTCAACGACGTCGAGCTGTGGCGGGCCAAGGTGACCGAGGCGGAGAACGGCTTGAGCCAAGCCACGTACCAGGGCACGGAGTCGACCCGCTTTGTGCAGATCGGCACCACCGTGGTGGACCCTCCCCATCTGACCGGGTCAAGATATGTCGGTGATGGAACCAGCCTCCTGCAGGGAGCGCTGGTGATGCTCGCAGGCCTGGCTGCGGTCGCCGGATACGTCATCGTGCTCGCCTGGGCTGACAGGACGGCAAGCGACCCGAAGGTGGTCGAGCGCCGACTTGGCATACCTGTGGTGGCGACAATCCCAAAGCTGGTGGGCCCAAACAGTGGCTAACGAAGAAGGCAAGCCGGCCTTCCCCCCCGGTTATGGCCAGCCTCGGCCCGCCGGAGATGCAGCGGAACCGATCGAAGGGATGGGCCAGGCCGCGGCCAAGGCCAGCGCCCAGCTGGCCGCCGAGCTGCAGCAGGTGACTGCAGGATCAGACCCACCGAGCCCGGCGGGAAAGCTGCTCTCTGCTCAGTTCTCCCAGTCGGTCAACGAGGCGATGACCCTCCGTCAGACACTGCCCGGCTTCGCCGATCCACGCATGGAGAGGATCAGCGGCATCGAGCTGCCACCCTGGTTCGTCGACCGGTGTCGCCGTGCGTACCTGGCGGTTCCGTTCGACTCGGCGATCGAGTGCAGGGTGCTGGGCGTGACGAGTGCGTCGTACGGCGAGGGCAAGACGTCAGTGGCGATTGGTATGGCGACAGCGATGGCCGTCGACACCAAGAAGCCGACACTGCTGATCGAGTGTGACTTCGCCACGCCTTCCTTCTACAAGTTCTTCAACATCAGCGCGACGGGCGGCCTCAGCGAATGGTTGGAAGGCCACTCGCGACTGAGGATCGTGCGTGGCGCGGCTCTTGTCCCCAACATCTACGTAATTCCGGCCGGAGCCCAACAGCGCGATCCGGCCCACCTCTTCTACCAGCTCGCCGACCGAAAGGTCTTCGACGGGCTTCGCAACACTTTCGGCAACGTTGTCGTGGATCTGCCGCCCATGCTGAACATCTCCTACGCACCCCTGGCGTCCGCGCTGGCGGATCGATTGCTGATCGTCGCCAGAAGCAAGGCAACCTTGATCGCCGACCTCGAGGCGCTCGTCGCTCGGATCGGAAGAGATCGAGTGAGCGGGATCGTGCTCAACGGGACCGACTACCGAACCCCCGGCTGGTTGCGGTCCCGGCTCTAGCCGGTCGTCATGCCGGCTGAGGGTGGCAGTGATCTCCATGGGCTCGACGACGTCCGCCCGGCCGTGTCCAGGCCACTCGCCCAGGCAAGCGAACCGGTCGTCTCGGGAGACGATTTCTGGCACCTCCTGACCGAACCGGGAACGCCAACTTACGATCTGGGAGACTCGGCCGAAGTGCGCCGCCGGCTGGCGCAGCACGTGGCGACCCCGGGCCATAGCGCTTTCGTCCTCCTCAGTTGCGCGGGGTTCGGGTCCCGCCGGCGCTGCCGCCAGTTTGCGCGGGACACCGGCATTGAACTGCTCCGCGAATACGTCGCCATACCGTCTGTCCACCCGCCGACCTGCTACGTCGAAGATTCCCGTGAGGCCCTGCGCTATTTCGTCACGCAGATGCTGGCAGTTCCGCGTGGAGGTTGGGCCGTGTCGGCGCCGGTCGAGGGCGCGAAGAAGATCGCCCGCCTCTTCTTTCCGTCGGGTCTGGTCGGCGCAGCCGCCCCGGCCCGGATCGTCCTGGGTCGGATTGGCACCGATCCGACAGCCAAGACCACTGAGCGCGCCCAACCAAGATCATCCGACCCGCGCGCAATACTTGATCTTCCGGACGTGCGGACTCTGGTCGTGGCACTTTCCAAGGACCCCAACGCCAAACTCACAGCTCTGCTCATCCCGCACGGCCAACGCAGCCCAACCATGGCCGTAAAGATGGCGACCACGCCCGTGGCCGAGCGGAGCATCGCTGCCGAGAGAAGCGTCCTGTCGGATCTTGCGCGCCTGCCCGGTCTGGCCGCCGTCGGCATTCCAAGGCTCATCGATTACCTGGAGCTGGGTGGCCGCCGTTCGCTCGTGACCACGGCAATGCCGGGCTCTCCAATGACCACGCGGTACCACGCCTGGCGGCACGTGGCCACGGAGTCCGCCGTCCGCGCCGACTTCGCGGCAGCGGAGTCGTGGCTGGCAAGGTTTCAGAGTGCGAGCTCTCTGAACCGAGCGCCCCTTGACATGGACGGCGGCCGCATGGGACTGCTGCGCCGCCGGTTCGCCGACGATCCGATGACGGAAGTGCTGCTCGACAGGCTTAGCTCGATTTACGGACATCTGAGCGCCAGCAGCACGCCGCGCACCGCGGTCCACGGCGATTTCTGGTTCGGCAACCTGCTGATGACCGGCCCAGAGATCACCGGGGTGATCGACTGGGAGGCCGGAGCGGCGACGGGAGAGCCGGTTCTGGACATCGTCCGTTTTGCCCTTTCCTATGCGCTCTACCTGGATCGTCACGCGCGAACCGGCACTCAGGTGGCCGGGCACCCCGGCCTCCGCGCAGGTGAATGGGGCGCCGGAATCGTGTACGCCGTCGACGGCCGTGGTTGGTTTCCCGAAACGGTGCGTGATTTCGTGTCGGGCGGCCTCACGCGCCTTGGAGCCGACCCCTCAATCTGGCGCGAGGCTCTGGTGGCCGGCCTGGCCGACGTGGCGGCGACCGCCGACCACCTCGACTTCGCGACCCACCACTGGAAATTGTTCGGACGCCTCACCGAGGCGTCCCCGGCCGCAGCGACGCCGAGCCGGGCCTAGGGCCGGCGGCGCCGAAGCCTCGGCCGCAGCGCCAACGCCACCACTACCAGGACCACGCCCCCGGCGCCAGCCGCTCCACCGACCCACATTGGCGAGATCCCACCGGGCGACCGCGCGGCGCTGACGTGGTGCGCCGGGGTGGGAGTA
>JBIOJB010000036.1:0-25987 GCA_044450465.1 Candidatus Dormibacterales bacterium
ACATAGAGGATTGGGGCGTCCTCGTTCGACACGGCAAGGGCGGCTACGGAAGGCAGTGGTGCGACCAGCGAGTTGAATGTGTGGCCGGAGTCATCGGTACGCCAGAGGCCGCCGGAGCCCGAACCGCCGCCGTCACTGGCGGCGTAGAACCGATCGAAGTGGTCCGAGATGAAGGCCATTTGCGTGTAGTCGATCGATGGGAGCAGCTCACCGCCGCTCAACGGTGTGAATGTGGCGCCGTTGTCCAGGGACTCGAAAAGGCCCCCGTTAGTGCCGATCAAAAGCGGCCGCGTGCCGCCAGTCGGGGGCAGCGGACCGGCAACCATTCTGATGGCGAGGGTGCCGCCGATGGGCGGTGTGACCTGGATCCAGTTGGCCCCGGAATCGATGCTCTGATACATAGTCAGAGAGCCGGCCTGTCCTGCGGCATCGCTCGCCGCCACAACGCGGACCGGGCTGTGAATTGCCTCCACCGCGATGGCGCCAACTCGCGTGGTGCCGAGTCCGGATGCGGTCCAAGCCTGGCCGTCCGGCGAAACGAACACCCCATGATCGGTGCCCGCAACCACCAGGGTCAGCGCGAACCCGAACGCAAGCACCGCCCTCCCTTCCAGACCGGTGGCCGGCGACCAGGTGGCGCCCCCGTCATGACTGAACAAAGCTCCCGAGCTGAGCGTGCCGGCAAGGACCTGGCCCGGCGTGAAAGGGTCGAAGGAGATGGTTGCGATCTGAGTCGTCCCGCTGTGGACCACGCTCCAGGTTGAGCCGCCGTTGGTGCTACGAACCAGCGCGCCGGCTGAGGTACCCGCGATCACAACCTGGTTGTTCGTAGGGTCTGTCGCGAGCGCAAACACCGCGGAACCGGCTTGCTTTGGAAGCGGCGAGAGGGCTACCCAGGTCGAACCTGGCAAGGTGTCCGCGAGCGCGGCCGGGCTGAACAGGAGGAGCCCCAGGACGGCCCCCAGCGTCGCAGCAAGGCGTTGGCGAGAATGCGACACGAGTCTGCCGATTATCACCCAAGGGGTGCGGGGCGCATGGCAAGCCGGCGCCAGGCCGGCTTTGCCTACAATTCACGGACGTGCTGGCTCGAGTGACGGCCTGGCTCGACCGGGCTGCATTCCAGCCCACTTCACTGCCCGATGATCTCGTCACGGGTATCGCGCTCGCGCCCTGCGTGATCGCGGGACTGATCATCTTCAAGTTCCCGGCACTTGAGATGCTGGCCGTCGCGGTCGGCATCGGGGGAGCCGTCCAGATTGCCGTCGCCTGGCTCTGGCGTCGGCGCGGTACGGCGTCCCCGGCCAGCCCGCTCATGGCCGCGCTGGTCGGGGTCGCCCTGATCGGTGTCGGCGCGGGTCTTCCCATGTCGTTCGGAATTGCCGCGATCGCGGTCGCGGCCGAGATTCTGCGCGCGCGTTTCCTACCCGGCATCCGGGCCCAGACCGGCCTTTTGACCTATGCAGCCGTCTCCTTGATCACTCGCGGGGCGCCGGCCGCATACATCAACCCCGCCGATGGAAAGCGATTCGGCGATCCAATCGACACCTGGTATCGCTTCTTCAGCCCTGGGTCTGCACCCGTCGACGCCATACGCCTCTACGTGGGCAACGTTCCAGGACCGGTCTTCGCCACGTCACTCCTCGCGGTCGTGGTCGGGGTCGCATGGCTCGCGTACGCCAGACGCGTTAGCCTGGTCGTGCTGGTCACCTTTCTGATCGGGGCACTGGTCGCGCCCTTTCTGCTCCACTGGGACTATCTCTTCCAGCTGGACAGCGGCCCGACCTGGTTTCTTGCCGGTCTCGTGCTGTCCGACCGCCGCCTGCTCCCAGATTCATGGGCGGTCCGCCCCGTCCTGGGCTTTGTCGCGGGTGTGCTCTCAATCGCCTTGAGACGTGCGGGTCACGGGATCGCAGCGACTTTCTTGGTGATAGCTGCGGTACAGGGGCTGATCGCGCTGATCGGGATCGCGGTGCTGGCGACCAACATCGGGTTGGAGAGGTTGAGACGGGCCCGCCGGCTGCGCCAGCGCGCAGAGAATCTCAAGGTCGTCAAGTCACTCCCTCACGGAGGCTGAAAGGCGCGGGTGAGGCAGGCTTCCCCCGCGGAACCCCCTCCGAGTTAGACCGTGCCCGGCCTAGGGCGACCCGACAGCTGAAAGAAGATGGCGCGGGTGAGGCAGGCCTCCCCCGCGCCTACCGAAAGAGTTCGCGGCCCCGGGTGACGAACTGGTCGCGCCGCGGTCCGGTCCCGACGAGGTCGACTTTGACCCCGATCAGCTCGCCGATGCGGTCGACATAGTCGCGACAGCGCGGCGGCAGGTCTTCCCAGGTTTTCGCGGACCCGATCTCAGACTCCCAGCCGGGCATGTCCTCGTAGATCGGGACGCAGTGCTTGTAATGCGAGATGTTGGCGAGGGGATGGTCATGATGCGTGCCGCGGAAGTCGTAACCCGTGCACAGCTTGAGCAGCGGCTGTTCGTCCAGGATGTCCAGACGCATCAGGGCCGCGGAGCCGATGCCGTTTAGGCGAGCCGCATAGCGCGCCACCGCCGCGTCGAACCAGCCGATGCGACGCGGCCGGCCTGTCACAGTTCCAAACTCGTGACCGCGCTCGCGGATCTGGTCGCCCACCTCGTTCAACAGCTCGGACGGAAACGGCCCATAACCCACGCGCGACGTGTACGCCTTGAATACGCCCAGGGTGAGGTCGACCTTGGTGGGTGGAACGCCGCTGCCGGTTAGAGCCCCACCGGCCGTCGGATTCGAGCTGGTGACGTATGGATACGTTCCGAAGTCCAGGTCGAGCATGGTGGCCTGGGCGCCTTCGAGCAAGATGTTGGCGCCGCGGTCGAGCGCCTCCTGGATGATCGGAAACGTGTCTTTGATGTAGGGGTCCAGCTGTCCGGCGTAACTCATGTACTCATCGAGCATGCTCGACCAGTCGTATTCGTCCTTGCCGTAGAGCTTGGTGAGAATCGGGTTCTTCACCTGGTCGACCACAAAGGCCAGCTTCTTGCGCATGAAGGCCTCTTTCTGCAGGTCGCCGATGCGAAAACCTATCCGGCGAATCTTGTCAGCGTACGCAGGACCGATTCCGCGCCAGGTCGTACCCAGCCGATCATCGCCGCGGACCTCCTCCTCCAGCTGGTCGAAGAGCGGGTGGTACCGCATCACCATGTGCGCCCGTTCGCTGATGACGAGATTCGTCGGATCTATGCCCCGATCGCGCAGCTGCGAGATCTCGCGCAGGACGACCGTCGGATCGACCACAACTCCGTTGCCGATGATGCAGGTGCAGCCCGGGTAGAGGATGCCGGATGGGATGAGCTGAAACTTGAACTCGCCGTGCTCGGTGATGACGGTGTGGCCCGCATTGTTTCCGCCCTGCGAGCGGATGACGAGGTCGGCCTTCGCAGCGAGAAAGTCGATGACCTTTCCCTTGCCCTCGTCGCCCCACTGGCCCCCGACCAGGATGATGACCACGGGGTTACTCCGTACCCGGTTCTGGGCGCCTGGTCTCCAGGTTGTAGAAGCGGGTGTGATCCCTCCGGAACTTCAGCTCGATGGTCCCGGTCGGGCCGTTGCGGTGTTTGGCGACGATTATCTCGGCGACTCCGGGGCGCTCGTCCGATTTGTAGTACTCGGGCCGGAAGAGAAACATCACCAGGTCGCTGTCCTGCTCGATGCTGCCCGACTCGCGTAGGTCGCTGAGGATCGGCCGCTTGTCGGGCCGCTGCTCGGGAGCCCGGCTCAGCTGCGAGATGGCGATCACCGGTATGCGCAGCTCGCGGGCAAGACCCTTGAGCGCTCGCGAGATGGCGGACACCTCCTGCACGCGATTGCCGTCATCGCCCCGCGCCCGCCCGTGCATGAGCTGCAGGTAGTCGACCAGGATCATGTCGATGTTGTGCCGCAGCTTGGCCTGGCGGGCCTTGAGCTGAAGGGTCAGCTCATCCATCACCGGGGTGTCGTCGATGTAGATCGCAGCCTCTCCCAGCGGGCCCAGCGCATTCGACACCCGATCGAACTCGGCCTCGGTGAGCAGGCCCCGATGCATCCTCTGCGCGTCGATCTGGGCCTGCTCGGTCAGGAGCCTCTCCGTGAGCTGCTCCTTGGACATCTCGAGGCTGAAGATGGCGATGGCCTTCTTGTGATTGAGCGCGGCGTGCAGGCCCACGTTGAGGGCGAAGCTGGTCTTCCCCATCGCCGGCCGGCCCGCCACGATGATCAGGTCCGAGTCTTTGAAGCCGCTGGTCATCCGGTCGAGATCGTGGAACCCCGAGGGGATGCCGACCACTCCTTGCCCGCTCTCCATCTGAAGCGAGATGCGCTCCATCGCGGGGCCGAGCAGGTCGTAAAGCCGAGCGAGCTCACGCTGGTCGCGGTCGTCTGCGACACCGAACACAAGGGACTGGGCCTGGTTGACGGCGTCCTCCGCTTCGATCGAGTCGTCGTAGCCGAATCCCGCGATGCTTCCACCCGCTGAGATCAGCCGGCGCTTGTACGCCTTCTCCTTGACGATCCTGCCGTAGTACTCGATGTTGGCCGCCGTGGGCACGGCGCTCTGCATCGAAGCGAGGTATGTCCTACCGCCCACCCGATCCAGGATTCCCATCGTCTGCAGCTGGGCCGCGAGCGTGACGTTGTCGATGGGCTCGCCTGCCGCGAAGAGGTCCAGGGCGGCGCGGTAGATCTGCCCGCCGTTCTCGCGGTAGAAGTCCTCCGGATACAGGAAATGCAGGACCTTGGCGATCGACAGAGGCTCGAGAAGGATCGATCCGAGGACCGACATCTCGGCGTCCAGGTCATGAGGTGGCACCCTCCCTGGTGAGAGGGGAAGCGTGGTCGCCATTCGCAGTTCAGCGATCCTGGGTGACGATCACATTGACGTGAGCCGACACGTCGTGGTGGAGCTTGAGAGACACCTCGTGCTCGCCCAGAGTCTTGATCGGCTCCTTCATGTCGATCTTGTGGCGATCGATCTCCACCCTGTGCTGGGCTTTGAGTGCAGCCGCAATGTCCTGGTTGGTGATCGAGCCGAACGCCTTGTCCTCCGCTCCGACCTTGAGCCGCACCACAACCGTCTTGTTGTCGATCTCGTCGGCCAGCTCCTGAGCGGCCACGCGATCTTTGGTTTCACGCTTGGTCGCGGCATCGCGCAGCCGCTTGGCCTCGGCTTCGACGCCCTTGCCCGCGACGACGGCCAGCTTGCGGCGCAGAAGAAAGTTGCGGCCATAGCCGTCGGTCACTTCCTTGACATCACCCGCGCGGCCGATGTTTTCGACGTCCTTCGTCAGCATGACCCGCAATTCACAAGACCTCCGAAACGGGTTGATATTCATCTTCGCGGCGAAATCTCGATCGGATTCGCTGCACTAGTCGGATGGCGCCGTGCCGGGCTGCCGCCACGGTATCTCTGGAATCACGGTCCCAGACGCTTTGACCGGCCGCGAGCGCTGCCTCATGCTCGCGGCGGATCTCCTCGGGGCAGGCTTCGATGAAAGTCTCAACTGCCAGGAGCCCGAGAGCCAGCATGTCAAGCTCGCCCACCACCGGTATCCACGCCGGCAAGTCGATCGGGCTGACGATCAACCCGAGGGCGGCGAGCACGGCAGCCTTGGGTGCCGAGGGCACGCGCTCGTCCCGCAGCAGGCAATAGGCAAGCTTGCTGCGTCTCGGCACATCGAACAGAACGGCTTTTGCACGCGAAAAGACAGATGGCATGGGGGCCGCCACAGCCTACAGCTTTTGAGGCGCCGCAGCGAGCCTACTTAACTTAGCCTTGCAACATGTCGGCGGCCGCGCCGGCGGCCTCGGCCGCCACCCGGTTCGGAAACCTGCGCCACACGGCGCTCAGCGCGTTCTGGTTCGGCCAGAACTTTCTGTGGATCCCGCTGACCACCGTGCTGATTCAAAGCCAGGTCGACCGCGTGGTTCCAGCGGAGACCAAGAACACGGCGATCGGCGTGGCCGTCGGGATCGGCGGCATCCTTGCCGTGACGGTGCCTCCACTCGTCGGGGCATGGTCGGACCGCCTGAGCAGCCGCTTTGGCCGCCGGCGGCCGATCATGGTGGCCGGCACGCTCCTCACGCTGCCCGGGCTTTTCCTGTTGATGACTGCGACCAGCTACCCGCAGCTTGTCGTCGGGTACGCAATCGTCCAGTTCTTCTTCAACGCCGCCGGGGCCGCCTACGCCGGCATCATTCCCGACGTCGTGCCGGCCCAGGAGTTCGGCAAGGCAAGCGGCTTCCTGGCCACCATGACCCAGCTCGGCATCGGGGGCGGCCTGGGAGTGACCTCGCTGATGGCGCCCAAGTCGGCGAGCGCCGCTCCCAACACGGCCGTCTACCTGGTTTTCGGCGCAGTAGTCCTGCTGACGCTGGCTCCGACGATCTGGGCGGCTCGGGGTGAGGGCGAAACTCCGGTGCCGCGCCACCCCAAGCGCCCGTTGGGAGAGGCCGTCCGCGAGTTCCTGCGCCCCCTCCACGAGGGCGACTTCGCCTGGGTGGTCTTCACCCGCCTCATGATCTCGAGCGGGATCACGGCCGTCCTCTACAACCTGCACAACTTCTTTCAGGACGTCGTACTCACGCCCTCGACGAACCCAGACACGTTCACCTCGAACTGGCTGCTGGTGGTGGTCGCCACAGCTCTGCCATTCGGCTTTTTCGGCGGCCTGCTCTCGGACCGGATTCACCGGCGCAAGGTCTTCGTGTATTTGGCCGGCGCGTCGCAGGCCTTCGTGGCCATCGTCTTCATCGCGTTCTACCCGACCGCCGTGCCGCTCGTGTTTGCCCTGGGAATCGCCTATGGGGTCGGCTACGGCCTGTACTTCGCCGTCGACTGGGCTTTAGCTTGCGACACGCTGCCCGACAAGTCGAAGTCGGCCAAGGACATGGGCCTGTTTCACATCGCGCTGACGCTTCCCCAGGCGATCATTCCGTTCTTCGGGGGACCGCTGATCGATCATCTCAATCAGGGGTTCTCGGGACACGGCGGCTATAGGGTCGTCTTCTCGAGCGCCGTGGTGTTCCTGTTCCTCGGGACGATCCTTGTGAGCCGGATCAAAATCGTCCGCTGATCGGAAGCAACGCGGGCATTGATCTGACATCAAACGAGGCGGCGCCTGCAGCGGACACCGCCTCGACCGGAGCACCACCGGGTGACACGCTATTGGTTTCTGCGCCGCTTACGGCCGTTGCCTTCTTGTGGAGGCCAACCTTTGCGTGAACTGTCGGTGGACCCGGACGGAGAACGAACTACATCCAAAGTGACCCTTTCCACGCCATATGTCAAGTGGTTTGAAATCCCCTCGTCCACCCTCTTCGCAGAGGCGCAAAATCAACCGGGAGGAGGCAGACAAAATGCATGAGCCCAGCTACGTCCACGGAGCCAGCCACGTCCCTCTTCTCGGCGAGCCGATCTTCTTGAACCTGCGCAGGACGGCCGCGCGCTTCGGCGATCGGGAAGCCCTGGTCGTGCCTCATCAAGGCATCCGCCTCACTTACACCGAGCTGGTCGAGCAGTGTCACCAGGTGGCGCGCGGCCTGATGGCGAGAGGTGTATCGAAAGGCGATCGAGTCGGGATCTGGGCTCCCAACCGGTATGAATGGGTGATTGTTCAGTACGCCACCGCAGCCATGGGGGCGATCCTGGTCAACCTCAATCCCGCGTACAGGACATCGGAGCTCGAGTACGCGCTCAACCAGTCCGGGGTGACCTTCCTGATCATCGCCGCCGGATTCCGCCAAGCCGACTATCGCGCGATGCTCGCCGAGGTCAAGGGCCGATGCCCGGTGTTGCGTGAAGCCCTCGTGCTCGAGGAGGGATGGGAGGCGCTCAAGCGCGACAGCGCCAAGGTGAGCCAGGCCCAGTTGAGCGAAGTGGAGGGGTCGCTCCAGTTCGACGACCCGATCAACATCCAGTACACGTCTGGGACCACAGGGTTTCCCAAAGGCGCGACCCTGACGCACCACAACATCCTCAACAACGGCTTCTTCATCGGCGAGACGCTGAAGTACACCGAGCGCGACCGGGTCTGCATCCCGGTCCCCTTTTACCACTGCTTCGGCATGGTGCTGGGAAACCTTGCCTGCACGACCCATGGGGCGACGATGGTCATTCCCGCCGAGGCCTTCGACCCGGCCGTCACCATGGAAACCGTCGAGCGGGAGCGGTGCACGGCGCTCTACGGCGTGCCCACGATGTTCATCGCCGAGCTCGACCATCCACGCTTCAAGGACTTCGACTTCGGCTCGCTGCGCACGGGCATCATGGCCGGCTCGCCATGTCCGGTCGAGGTCATGAAGAAGGTCCAGACAGTCATGCACATACCCGAGATGACGATCGCGTACGGCATGACCGAGACCTCCCCGGTGGCCACGCAGTGCACCACCGACGACCCGCTTGAGCGCCGCGTGTCGACCGTCGGGCGCGTCCATCCCCATGTCGAGATCAAGATCGTCGACCCGGCGACCGGTCAGGTCGTACCCCGCGGGAACACCGGCGAGTTCTGCAGCCGCGGCTACATCGTGATGCGGGGTTACTGGAACAACGAGGAGGCAACTCGACAGGCGATCGACTCCGGCCGCTGGATGCACACCGGCGACCTCGCGACCATGGACGAAGAGGGCTACGTCAACATCGTGGGACGGATCAAGGACATGATCATCCGAGGCGGCGAGAACGTCTACCCGAGAGAGGTCGAAGAGTTCCTGTACGGGCACCCGGACATAGCCGACGTTCAGGTGATCGGGGTACCCTCCGAAAAGTACGGCGAGGAAGTCATGGCTTGGATCAAGCTCCGCGAAGGGGCGCACTCCGACGGGGACCAGCTCGCGGCCTGGTGCAAAGGCAAGATCGCCGGCTTCAAGATCCCTCGGCTCTGGAAGTTCGTCGACTCGTTCCCGATGACGGTGACAGGCAAGGTCCAGAAGTTCAAGATGCGCGAGGTTGCGATCGCGGAGCTTGGGCTGGAGAAGGCAGCGCGGATGACGACCGCCTGACCTGGAGGGTCAGACCTAGCGGAGAGATTCGTACGGTACGGCCGCCGCGAACGGTTCATAGAGCAAGAGCACCTTCTCTATCGGCAGGGCATCACGAAGAAAGATCGCGCCCGCCGCCACACCCGCAAAGCCAACGATGCCAAGACCGTCGTGCGGCGCGGCCAGTTCAGCGCTTTCCTGGACTGCTCTGAAGGCCTCCGCCTGGCCAATCTGGCCCGCCGTCGCCAAGCCCAGCTTCCACGCCGATGCGTAGTTGGCGGCCGGATCGAGGCTCCCCGGCTTGGACAGCTCTGCAAGGTGTCCCGGCGGCGTCGTCCCCGTCCTGGGTCGCTCGCTCAGGATTTTGGCCACGACGGCCGCCTCGGACTCGGCCGGCCCCATGAGCGACGGGAGGGCATTGAGGAACGCAGCGATCTGGCGGTCGACCGGAGGCGGCGGCTCGAAGTCCGGTCCGGGAAGGATGGTGGCGAACGGGCGGTAGAGAGCGTCGAACATGGCCGGTTCCATCTGCTCGCGGACGAGGATGGCCAGGGCCACGACCTGAGCCGACTCGAGGGCCGCCGCGGCCGCCGACGCTTCGGGCAGGGCTTTGGCGACCGCCGCCTGCGTCTGCGCGACTCGAAAGCCTCCCGACAGTGCGGTCACCATCGACTCGTCCGCCGTCGCCAAAAGGCCTTCCAGCGATTCCTCCAGCGTGGCCATCGACGGGCGCTGGCGCGCGAGCACCCGCGCAGTGGCGACCCACTCCCACTGCGCGGGGCCCAAGAGCCGCCCGGCAGCGGTCAGAAACTGACCGGCGTCGGATGCGCTCAGCGGATTGCGACCTGTTCGGGCAGAAGCCCCTTGATCCGCAGCTTGTCGATGGGGTGATATGCGTCCACGATTCGCATCGTGCCAGATGCGGAGCGCAGCACCATCGACTGCGTGTAGGCATAGACGTCCTCATAGCGGACTCCCTTCAGCAGCTCACCGGACGTGATGCCGGTGGCCGCGAAGAAGATGTCATTGCTCGAGCACAGGTCGTCGAGACAGAGAACCTTGTTCGGGGTGTGGCCTTCCTTGATCGCCAACTCACGTTCCTCGTCGTTCCGGAAGTGGAGCTTGGCCTGCATGTCTCCACCGAGTGTCTTGATGGCGCAGGCGGCGAGCACGCCTTCAGTCGCTCCTCCCGATCCCATCATGCAGTGGATCCCGAACCGGGTCTCGAGCGAGGCCTCGAGGGCTCCGGCGACGTCGCCCGCGGTGATCAGCTTGATCCGCGAGCCGACCTCGCGGATCTGGGCGATGATGTCCTGATTGCGGTCGCGCTCCAGGACGACGACCGCGAGCTCTTGGACCGGTAGGCCTTCCGCCTTCGCGATCCGCCTGAGGTTCCACTCCACCGGCATCTCGAGATCGATGACCCCACGCGCGCGGCGACCCACCACGAGCTTCTGCATGTAGTGAACATGGGTCGTGAGCATGGACCCGCGCGACGCCAGCGCGACCACCGAGATGGCGCCTGGCAGCCCAGCCGCGGTCAGGCTCGTCCCCTCGATCGGGTCCACGGCAACGTCGACCTCCGGCTCGAGGCCGTTGCCGATCTGCTCGCCGAAGTAGAGCATCGGCGCCTCGTCCTTCTCCCCTTCACCGATCACAACGGTTCCCTTCATGTCGACATCCGCGAGGGCGTCGCGGATGGCCTCGACCGCTCGCGCGTCCGCGGCCACCTTGTTACCTCGGCCCTGCAGCGGAGCGGCAGCCAGGGCGCCCGCCTCGGTGACACGCAGGAGCTCGAGCGCGAGGTTACGGTTGATTTCGCTCATTCAGAATCCTCGCCGAAGCGTAAAGGAATTCGCATCACGCGAACCCACGACGGCGAATCGGCAGTCTATCTGCTTCGACGGTGAGATCCTCTTTACGAACGAGCCGTCGATCGCCCGACCGATCGATGTAAACGCACGTTCGTTCGAGCACGGCCGTGACGCGAACGCGCCTGCCGTCCAGGGTCGCGTCGAAGCCGTCGAGCAGGACCTCATCCTCGTCGAGCTCTACCTGGCTCAGAGGCCTTGGCCCGGAGGGCCTGGGCCGGGTCGACAGCTCAAGCACGGGGTGCGGGTCCACCGACTGCCCGGGCTTGATGGTGAGGCGCGACAGAGGGGACGCCAGGCGGCGCGGTGGGACGCGAACCGAGCCTTCGCGTGCGGCAGGTGGCTCCGGCGTACGAGCCGGCTCCTTCGAAGCTCGACGCGATTTGCCCCGGACAGAAGCGGCGCCTGGTCGCGGTCCCCTCTTCTTCACTGCTTAGAAAGCCTCGTCAGGCCCACCGTGAAATTGAACGCGCCGCTCAGCAATGACTCGGAAGTGAGCGTTCATACTCAACCTCTCTCGACCTGACGATATTTGACCGCATTTCGCAGTCGCTTCTGCCGAGCGGCCCACCTTGAGCTTGCCCAGCAACCCGGATCGGGCTTAAAAGAACTCGCCCCAGAACTTCCGGACGCGGGCCACCGGGTCGGGCATCGCCCTCGGGATGGTCGCCGGCTCGCGAGGAGCCACCGCCTCATCAACTGAGGCATCCGATTCCGGAACGCCTTCCGGGTGGACTCGGATCACCCCGACGTGAACGCCGCCTTCCTCGACGACCAGGGCTCCGACCCTCGCGTCGCCCTCGAGGCGGCCCGTGCTCTTGATCTTCAGGCGATTGGTCGCGACCACGTTGCCGCGCACATAGCCCGCCACGGTGATGCGTGCGGTCCGGATGTCGGCCTCGATGTGCGCGTCCGGACCCACCGTGAGCTCGCCCTGGCATTCGATCTCGCCCGAGAAATTGCCGAGCACCTGGCCACTGCCCGACATCTGCAGCCTTCCCGAAAGCGAGTCGTCTCGCGCCAGCACGGTGGGCCTCGAGTCGAGCTCCTGGGCGTCCGCCTCTCCGTTGGTGCTGGAAACCTCAGGCTCCAGCTCGAGTTTCGTCATGGAAATCCTCCCTTACCCGGCCCCGGCCGGGCCTCCCTGCCTGGTCGCAGCATACCTGCTGATGGGAGGATCCGGCGCACGTTATCTCGGTCGCTTAAAACTCCGGGTTGGCCTGGAGGTACTGGAGCGCCGCCTCCGCCGAGGGGCTCAGCTCGCCGTCCATCACGAGCTCCTCGAGCCTGCGCTTGATGCGGCCTACCTCGGGACCGGGACCGATGCCACGGACTCTCATGATGTCCTCGCCCGAAATCAGAGGCGCGATGCGGGATGGCTGCTCGGCGAGGACGCGCTCGAGGCGCGCCTGCAGCTCGTCCAGCTTTTGAGGCTCGGGGTAGGCGGACGCGTAGATGTCGGCGCGGGCCAGCTGCATCAATCTCTCGAGGTGCTGGCCTGAGTCCTTGGCCAGCCGGCGGACCGCGCCGTCCGACCATTCCGAACTGTAGTAGACCGGCCTGAGGTGCAGCCGCACCAGAGCCACGACGACGTCGGTCTCCTTCTGTGGGAAGCGCAGGCGATCCAGCGCGGCCTGCGCCATAGCGGCTCCGACGAGCTCATGGCCCGTGAAGGCCCCGTCGCCCGTCGTGGTGACCGGCTTGCCGACGTCGTGGAACACCGCAGCCATCCGAACCAGGAGCTCTGGCGGCGTGGCCTGAACCGTCAAAAGGGTGTGCCCGTAGACGTCGTGAGTGTGATATCCGCTTTGAGAAACGCCCTTGCAAGCGTCCAGCTCGGGCAGCACGCCTCGGAGCAGGCCTCCTGCGTCGAGTAGCTCCAGGGCCAGGGCGGGCCGGTCAGACGCGAGCATCCGGCGCAGCTCGGCCGCCAGCCGTTCGATGGACACCACGGGCGGGGTCAGCCGAGCGCTCAGTCGGCGCATCGCAGAAGGCACCTCTGGCGCCAGCGAGAAACCGAGCTCGGCTGCAAAACGAATCGCGCGCAACATCCGGAGCGGGTCGTCGGTGAAGGTGACCAGGGGATCAGTGGGCGTGCGCAGAACGCCCGCCTCCAGGTCCGCCCGCCCACCGAGGCGGTCATGAATGCCGCCGTCGAAGTCCATGAGCAGCGTGTTGACGGTGAAGTCTCGGCGGCGAAGGTCCTCGTCAAGGCTGGCCGGGCGGACCGCCGGCTTGCGTGAGTCGGAGGCATAGGACTCGGCGCGGGCCGTCACGAACTCGACCAGATGGCCCGGCAGCGTCACCTGGGCGGTGCCGAAGCGCTCGAACGTGACGGGCGGAGCGGCGCCTGCGAGCTCGGCGAAGCGCCGCGCCAGCGCAAGGGCGTCGCCGTTCTCGACCACGACGTCCGGGTTGGGATGGGACCTGCCCAGCAGCAAATCGCGAACGTACCCGCCGACGATCCAGGCCTGGACGCCGCACTCGGTGGCCGCCTGCTTCAGCCGGCGGCGCAGCTCCTCGTCCCCGACGGCCTGGTCCGCCCCTACTGGTTGATCCGCGCCCATTCCACGGCCCCTACCTGCCCGGCGCGGTCGCCCAGGCGGGCCCTGAGAAGGCGAGGACGTCGGGCGGGCTTGATGAACGGCGAAGAGCGAAGCGTTTCGAGCATGGTCGGCTGCACCAGCGCCCACGACCGGGTCACTCCTCCTCCCATCACGAACACCTCTGGGTCGAGCGCGTTGGTCAGGCTGATCAATGCCATACCCATGTGCCGCGCGGCGCCCTGCACGACGAGCCGAGCCTGACGGTCACCACGGGCCGCAGCGGCGAAGAGCTCTTCTGCCGGATGCCCGGTGGCTCGGGCGAGGTTCCTGCCGCCACAGAACGCCTCGAGGCACCCCGTCTGGCCGCACGAGTCGAGCGGCCCGTCCAGGTCGACGATCATGTGCCCTATCTCGCCCGCAGTGCCGTGTGCACCGCGATGAAGCTTGCCGTCGATGATCAGCCCGCCGCCCACGCCGGTCGACCAGGTGATGTAGACCATGTTTCGAGTGCCGCGACCGGCGCCACGAGTGAACTCGCCAAGCCCAGCCATGTCCGCGTCGTTGGCAAGATGCACCTTTGCCCCGGTGGCGCGGCTCAGCAGAGCGACCAGCGGCACGTTGCGCCAGGGGAGGTTCGGCGGGTTGACAAGCACGCCACGCTTTGAGTCGATCGGGCCAGGAGCGCCGATGCCGATGCTGCGCACCTTCTCGCGCCCCCGATGCCGGTCGATCTCCGAGGCCGCCCACTCGACAAGGTCCGCAGGCGAGCCGAGGGTCGGCGTCCTGGTCTTGACGCTCGCCACGAGGTTCCCATCCGACCGCGCCAGCGCCACACGGACCTGGGTTCCACCCAGGTCGATTCCAGCCAGCATGACCCAAGAAGGTTAGCCGTCCTGCGCCTGGGACCGATTCGCGTCAGGTAGCGATCAGCTGCTGCTCCCGCAAAGCACCGAGTATGGCGATCGGACCGCGAGGCCGGTTGAAGGTGAAGAAGTGCAGCCCCGGGACACCCGCTTTCAGCAGCTCGGCGCACTGCTCTATGCAGTGCCTGACGCCGATCGCGCGCACGGCTTCGTCGTCGGGCGCCCGATCGATCTTCGATTGCAGCTCGCCAGGCACGGTGGCTCCGGTCATCGTCAGCATGACCCGCAGCGAATGCCGGCTCGGCACCGGCATGAGGCCGGGCACGATGGGGATCGTGATGCCGGCGGCGCGCGCACGCGCGACCAGGTCGAAGTAGAAGCGGTTGTCGAAGAAGAGCTGGGTGATCAGGAAGTCGGCACCCGACTCGGCCTTCAGCTTCATGTAACGGAACTCAGATTGAACGTCGGGGCTCTCCGGATGCTTCTCCGCGCTGCAAGCTGCGCCGATGCCGAACCTGTAACCGTTGCGGCGAACGAAGGCCACGAGGTCGCCGCCATGCGTCAGCTCCGGGCTGCCTGGCACGAAAGGTTCGCCGTCCACCGGCGCGTCGCCCCGCAGCGCGAGGAGATTGGCGACTCCCTCGCGCTCCATCCAGTTCAGGATCTGCCGGGTTCGGTCCGGCGTGTTGGCGCAGGTGAGGTGGGCCATCGCCTCGATGTGGTAGTCGCGCTTGATCCGCGTGACCAGATCGAGGGTCTGATCGCCAGTGGCCTGACGGTAGGTGACCGACACCCAGTCGGGTCTGTGTTCGGCCAGCGTCGCGATCGTCTTCTCGAGCACAGCGACCTCGCCGTCGTTGCGGGGAGCCATGAACTCGAAGGAGATCGTCGGCCGGCCGCGCACGAGCATGTCGGCGATTCGCATCAGCGAGAGACGTTACCAACCTGCGGCGAAGTGCTCACGGATGGCGTCCTCCTCCCCAGACCGATTACGCCTCACGAGCGGAATCGACGAGCGAGGCGGCCGGTTCGGATCTGAGATGAAAGAGCTCGAGCTGGGGCTGGACACTTTTGGCGACCTGACCGTCGACGACGACGGATCCGTGCTGTCTCAGCCGCAGGTGATTCGCAACGTTGTCGAGGAGGCCGTCCTGGCGGACCAGCTCGGAGTGGACTTCGTCGGGGTCGGGGAGCATCACCGCCGGGACCTCGCCGTCTCGGCGCCTGAGGTCGTCCTCGCCGCGATCGCGGCCAAGACTAAGAGAATCAAGCTCGGCTCGGCGGTGACCGTGCTCAGCACCGATGATCCGGTCCGGGTCTACGAACGGTTCGCCACCCTCGATGCGCTCTCCAACGGGCGCGCCGAGATCATTCTCGGCCGCGGCTCGTTCACCGAGTCGTTCGGCCTCTTCGGATACAGCCTCGACGACTACGATGTGCTGTTCGAGGAGAAGCTCCAGCTCTTCGCTGAGCTGCTGAAGGAAGGCCCCGTGACTTGGTCCGGAACGATGCGGCCGGCGCTCTCGGGCCAGCGTGCATATCCGACGACCGAGTCGGGATCGATGCGGGCCTGGGTCGGAGTCGGCGGCAGCCCGGAGTCGGTGGTGCGCGCAGCGCGGTACGGCTTTCCGCTGGTGCTCGCGATCATCGGCGGACCGCCTCGACGGTTCGCGCCCTTTGTCGAGCTGTACCACCGGGCGCTGGCCGAGTTCGGGCATTCGGAGCGACCGGTCGCCGTCCACTCGCCCGGTTACATCGCCGACTCGGACGAGCAGGCACGCGAGGAGTTGTGGCCGCACTTTTCGGCAATGCATTCGCGCATCGGCCGTGAGCGTGGGTGGCCCCCCATGACACGTGCGCAGTTCGACGCGTCCACCGGCCCGCAGGGCGCACTGTTCGCCGGAGCGCCTGAGACGGTCGCCGCCAAGATCGTGGATACCGTGAAAGCGCTTGGCATCACGCGATTCGACATGAAGTACAGCAACGGGTCGCTGCCGCACTCGAAGATGATGCGAAGCATCGAGCTCTACGGAACAAAGGTGAAGCCAATGGTCAGGGAGTCCCTGGCCACGACTGCAGACGAGGTGAGATCGACCGGGGCTTAGGTGAGATTCGATTCCTGAGCCTTGACGCGGCCGCCCGCGTGCCTCGTGAGCTCACCTAAGAACCCGGGCGTCTCCCACGCGGCGGGTCACCCGTTGCGCGTCCAGGTATTCGAGCAGCGCCAGCACCGGCCGCCGGCTCGCGCCCATCCGATCGCGCAGCTGCGCCACGGTCACCGAGCCCGTCGACCCGACCATCTCCTTGACCATTGCGACCGCCGACTCAAAAGCGGTCTTCGTGAATGCCACATCGTCGCTGACCCGCACCAGCGCTCCTTGCTGCGCGAGAGCCCGCACCATCTCCGGCGTCGCTCCGGTCTGCTGCATCGCCTCCGTAAGCGAGGGCGGAGCAAAGGGCTCCCGGGCGATCAGCTGCAGCAGCCCGGCCGCGGGTCCATCCAGGGCGCCGGAGGCCACCTGGTGATCGGGGGCGGCCAGGGACCCCTCGCGCTCCGACAGCCGGCCGTCTTCGATCAGCCCCTGGACCACCGCTGAAAACGAGTTCGACGGAATCCCGAGTCGCGTCCTCAGCTCCTCACGACCGATACCGGCGCGGAGCGGGTAGGACTCGTGATACCCAGCGATCTCGCGTGACGCGCGTGCTGCGATTGCTTTCCAAGCCTGCTCGCTGAACAGCCAATCGCCCAGTCGGCGGGCCCGAAGCTTGGCCACATCGGCGTCTGGAGCCTGCGTCGCTTTGAGCAGCGCGGCCGCCTGTACCCCGCGCGGGTACTTGCCCAGCTCCTCCTGCAGGATGTCCCCGGCCGCCCGGCGGACAAGGGAATCTCGCACCGCGGAGTCGTGTCGTGCGTGCTTGTGCGGATCCACGTCGACGAACTCGCCGCCCGCCACGGTGAGTGGCGGGCTCGGTATGCGCAGCACGAAACGGTCGTGCACTCCGGCGGCGATCGGCCGCTCCAGGTAGAGCTGCACCCAACCCTCGCCGCCCGCATTAACCTCATCGGCGCCCAGCGCGATCACGCGGCACGACACCTCCGAGGTGCCCGTGTGCAGGATCATCTGGGCGCCATGGCGCAGCGGCTGGTTGGCCGACGGTAGAACTCGCACCTTCGCGTCGACGCGCCGGCTCGGCGGGACCGTATTCGGTCGGGCGAGCACGTCGCCGCGTGCGAGCTCGTGCTTCTCGACGCCAATGAGGTTGGCCGCCACGCGATTTCCGGGAAGTACGCGCTCCACCTTGACGTTGTGGCGCTGCAGCCCGCGGACACGAACCGGCCGTCCGCCCGGGACGACCTCCAGCTCATCTCCGACGCCTAGCGCGCCGTCGACCAGCGTGCCTGTCGCTACGGTTCCGAATCCCGTCATCGTGAAGACGCGATCGATGGGCAGGCGCGGACGCCCGAGATCAGCCCTCGGGCCCGCTTGAGCGAGAAGCGAATCAAGAGCTTCGATGAGCTCGGGCAGCCCGGCATGGGTCCTTGCGGACACGGCGATGACCCTGGAGCCCTCGAGCGATGTCCGTTCGACCGCCTCCAGAGCCTCCGCCCTCACCAGCTCGAGCCAGGCATCGTCGACCAGGTCGATCTTGGTCAGCACGATCAGGCCGCGCCGCATGTTGAGCAGGTCCAGGATGTCCATGTGCTCGCGCGTCTGAGGCATGACGCCCTCATCGGCCGCGATCACGAGCAGCGCAGCGTCGATGCCCTGGGCGCCGGCCAGCATGTTGCGGATGAAGCGCGCATGGCCCGGCACGTCCACGATCCCGATCTCGCGGCCGCTCGGCAGCGTCATGTGCGCGAACCCGAGGTCGATCGTCATGCCGCGACGCTTCTCTTCTTCGAGCCGGTCCGGGTCGATCCCGGTCAAGGCTTCGATGAGAGTTGACTTGCCGTGATCGATGTGGCCCGCCGTGCCGACGACAAAGCTCATCAGCCTGGCAGCCCCTTGACGGCCGCCTCCACCGCGTCGATCAGGGTCTCGTCCTCGCCCTTGAGAACGGTGCGGGGATCTATGCAGCAAAGATCGTTCTCGATGCGCGCGATCACAGGCGGGTTGCCCATGCGCAGCGCCGCCGCGGTTCGCGAGGCGGGTCCGGAGAGGGCTAGCAGCACCGTGGGCAACTGGCGCTCCGGTACAGAGCCGCCGCCCACTTCCGAGGTGCCTTCGGTCAGGGTGGCGCCGACTCCCCTGTCCGCCAGCTTCACCGACCACATTGCGGCGCGGCGTCTCAGATCCTCTTTGGACTGGGCGAGCATCGCGGCCACCGGCACCTCGCGCCAGCGTCCCGTCAAACGCAGCCTCAGGGTCGCCTCCAGCGCCGCGAGCGTCAGCTTGTCGATGCGCACCGCTCGGGCGAGCGGATGGCGCCCCATCTTCTTCACCGCTTCGGTGCCGGCAAGGCCTCGCCCCAGCACGATGCCGGCCTGCGGTCCTCCGAGAAGCTTGTCACCCGAAAACGTGATCACGTCGCAATGCGCGACCGATTCGGGGATGGTCGGCTCGTCGGCCAAAGGCTCCGCGGCGCCGCTGCCAAGGTCATCGATGAGCAGCAAGCCGTGCCGGTGCGCCACCTCGGCCATGCCTTCAAGCGAAACCGCTTCCATGAAGCCGGTGACGCGAAAGTTCGACGTGTGCACACGAAGCAGTGCCGCCGTCTTCGATGTGACCGCCCCCTCGTAGTCGTCGATTCGCGTGCGGTTGGTGGTGCCGACCTCCAACATGCGAGCGCCCGAGAGCCGCATCACATCGGGCATTCGAAACGATCCGCCTATCTCCACAAGCTGCCCGCGCGAAACGATGACTTCCTTGCTGCGGCACAGCGCTGTCAGAGCCAGAAGGACCGCGGCGGCGTTGTTGTTGACGGCCAGCGCCGCATCACAGCCGAACAGCTTCTGCATCAGCTCTGAGACGAGGGCCGTCCTTTCGCCGCGCCGGCCGGTCCGCAGGTCGAGTTCGAGGTTGCTGTAGCCTGCCGACACCGCCAGGGCATCGACCGCAGCGCCCGGCAGCGGCGCCCGGCCGAGGTTGGTGTGCAGGACCACCCCGGTCGCGTTGATCACGTGGCGCAGCCGAGGTGCCACGAGCCGGCTCAGCCGTTCGCCGACCAGGCCGGCCCGCTCGACTTCTTCTCGAACCTCTGCACCCCGTTCCTCGGCGAGCTGGTCCCGGATCGCCTCCACGACCCTTTCTCTCCCGTAGGCCTTGACGAGCTCGCCGTACGCGGGCTCGTTGATAAGCGTCCCTACGCCGGGCAGGGATGCAGCCCGAGAAAGCCTGGAATCGCGTATCCGGCGCACGTGCCCAAAGAGATTAGGCTCGCGGGCCAATAGAAAGGGGTCATGACGAAGGACAGCGCGCTGCCGCCCTGGAAGAGCTGGAAGAGAAAGATGACCACGACGCAGCCAATCCAGATCTCACGCCGGCGCGAGTCGACGTTGAAGAAGAAGCGGGGGTTGCGACTCTTGAACAGGGCCTCGATCACGTTCCAGCCGTCGAGGCCAGGTATCGGAAGCAGCTGGAACGCGAAGACGGACAGGTTCAGGAAGACGATTGCGAACAGCGCTTCCCCGATGAGCCCGGTCGACACGTCGAGCGAGAACGGAAGGCCCATGCGAAGGAGCTGCAGAAGAAGCCGGCCGAGCACGATCGCGATCAACAGATTGGCCGCCGGTCCGCCGAGCTCGTGGATGACGTGTCGACCGGGCGTGCTCACCCGGTTGGGCTGAACCGGAACCCGCCGGCCCCAACCGACAAGCGCGACGAAGACGGCGATAACGCCCAGCGGGTCGAGGAAGCGCCGCGGGTTCAGCGTGAAGTATCCGAAGTAGCGAACCGACCGGTCGCCCAGAAGGTACGCCGCCGCCGCATGACCCATCTCGTGGGTCGGGATGGCGACGAGAAGCGCCGGCACCAGCAGAAGCGCCGGCAGAAGGAAGGCCAGAAACGCGCTCAATCGATGGGGATCTTGCCGACGCGCTTGGCGCTGCGGCGCCCGACCGGCGCGCTGCGCGCTCGTGCCCTCGAGCCCGCGCGACTCTCCGGCGCTCCGCTGGTGACCCTGTTCTCGTAGATAAGCATCAACGCGGTGATCAGCTCGCGTTGGGCGTTAAGGAGATGCACCTGCGCCGCCGGCGGGACCATGTCGCTGAGCAGATGCCCGGCGCGCGAGGCGAGCTCGTTGATGAGCTCTATCATCCGCTCCCCGTCGCGGCTCATCTGGCACCCTCAGGCTGCTTGCCAGGTTTGGCCGCGAAGCGCACACGGAGCTCGCCATCGCGCACGGTCGCTCCCGCTGTGTCTCGGCGCGCCAGCACCCGAGGCAGCGCGATCTCTCGGCGGTAGTTCCCGACGGTCACGTACAGCTCGCCGTTGTGCCGGCTCAGGTCCACGGCCGAGCGATCCGCGAACGGGACCTTCAGCGTCAGCACGTAGTCGGATCCGTCCTTGTCGATCCGCTGCGGGCTGGTCGTGGCGAACCGTTGCGCCGGATCGCGGTCCTCATAGACCGCGTCCGCCATTTTGAGGAGCATCTCCGGGCCTACCACCTCGCGATCGAACAGGGGCACGTTGAAGATCGGGATGCCGGCAAACGACTGCTCCACCTCAGCCTGATACCGGCGATGGATCTGCTGCCATTTCTGGAAGAGCTCGTCGTGAAGCTCGCCGGGAAGGATCCTGTTCACAATCACCGCGTCGGTCACGTAGCCAAAAAGGCTCAGGTATGTGTAGGCGCGCTTGGCCTCCTTGACCACCATCTTTTCCAGGTTCAGCACGATGCGAACGGTCGTCATCTCCGGGTCGGTGAGCACCTTTCGCATGCCGCCCAGGTCGAGCAGGAGATCCTTCAGCGACGCGTAAACCTCGTCCGAGGGCAGAGGTATCCCCATCATCGGCTGAAGCATCGGCCGCGCCAAGCGCATGGCCCTCCGCTCCCAGGGATAGATCTTATCGAGCCACCATTTGGCGGCGTCTGGAAATGTGAGCAGCTGCAGCGTTTCTCCGGTCGGTGCGCAATCAACGACCAGCAGGTCGTGCTCGGCCCGCTGCGCGTAGTGCTTGATCCACATCAGGGAAGCGATCTCGTCCATTCCCGGCGGGTTGGCCACTTCGTCCGCCACCACTTCGTCCAAACCCTGTGTCGCGAAGACCTCCACCGCGTACTC
Source organism: Candidatus Dormibacterales bacterium (assembly GCA_044450465.1). GTDB lineage: Bacteria > Chloroflexota > Dormibacteria > Dormibacterales > Dormibacteraceae > JBIOJB01. The sequence continues at coordinate 21,490 of JBIOJB010000036.1, forward strand.
GTGGAGCTTTGCCCAATGGCGCTGCATCTCGTGGAGCGAGGAGACTTCGTGCGCCCACAGGTTGTCGGCGACCTTGGTCGCGTCCGAACCCAGCTCGACGTCAAACGAATCTCCGAGAGAGTGGGCCGGATCGGTGCTCATCACCACCGTGCGATAGCCGGCCTTGGCGCATCGAACGGCCGTGGCTGCCGCGACAGAGGTCTTGCCGACGCCACCCTTTCCGGTGAAGAGAATGACCCGCACCGCCTGAGTGTACGGGTGGTGGTTATGAGAGGGAACCGCGGGTTCCCTCTCATCGGGGCGCTTTCGCGCCCCTGCTCACCCTCCCGCTGCGGAAGGGCCTACCGGATTAGAAACGCCTAGCGCAGCAGGGGAGGCAGCAAGGAGCGCGGACTCGCGGCCGGGGTGAACCCGGCCGCCCCAGCCACGCGTGCGACTGCTCTAAACGCTGAGTAAGGAATGTCCTCTTATTTGACGAGCTGCGGAACCGCGATCGCGCCAAGCCCGAGCAGCACCACCATGGCGGCGCCGACGACGAGGAGTCGCACCAGGTCGCGCGTGAAATACGGAACCCGGTCCAGCGGGATTGCAGGATCGGCCGACTCGACGTTGTAGCGGCCCCCCTTGCCCTTGACCATCTGGTTGCGGCTGCCGAGCGACATCTCGACCGCCCGCACCAGCGCCTGGTCACCACCGACTCGCGCCTGAGAGACGCTGCGGGGAGCGGATCCCAACGCCACGCCGGTGCCTGCTGCGGCCCCGGCTGCCGGAGCGACTCCCGGCCGGACCGGTTGACGGTACTTGGCCTTGCCCTTCTTCTTGCCCTTACGACTCACTGGACTTGAAAGTCTAAAGCCCGCTCCAGTCGCAAGAGATTGCGCCCTCTGACCACGGCGGCGGCAGGGAGCCGCCATTTGTGGAACGATCGGAGTCGAATGAAATCGAACAGGCAGGCGGGGGGAGGGCCTGTTCTGGGACGTGAGGGGCGTCTGAGGGAATTTTCCGCCTGCCTGCCGTTGGGCCGAGGGACGCAACCATTTGTGACGTGGGCTACGACATGTTGTGTCCCGCGCGCAGTTATAACGCTGAATGTAGTTGCTGTCAAGCGTTCGGGGTCCCAAAGATGACCAAAGCCTTCTGCGTCAACTGCGGCGCGGAGCTCGGTGAGGATCACCGTCACTGTCCGCGGTGCGGCACAGCGCGTTGGGTTCCACCGCAGACGACACCGGAGCTGCGACCCCCACCGGGGCCTGGCACACAGTCGTTCCATCCCGTGGTCGCTCGACCCGTCCAGAGCCCACGCCTGCGCCTGCTTCCCTACATCTTTGCTATGGGCGCGGTGTTCTGGCTCATCGAGCTTGCGCAGTTCGCGGCGGTGGTCGCGGCGCCGGCCGGCCGCGATCAGATGCAGCAAGCTCTGGTCAACGCGGGCATCACCCAAGACGTCACCACCGTGGTCGTCTTCGAGTCGGTCATCGGCCTCGCGTTGACAGCCGCCGCGGCTGCCCTCCACTCCGCCGCCTACTTCGGACTGAGGAGGGTGCGGCCCTGGGGCTGGATCACGGCCGTGATCGTGGCGACGGCCTGGTCGCTCGTGCTGGTGGGCATTCCCATCCTGGTCCTGCTGATGCGGCGTGACACGCGCGCCGCATACGGGATCTCGTAGAGGGCCGCCGGCAAGGAGGTCTACCTGTCACCGTTACCCTGCCTATGCGCTGGGTAATGCTGGTCATCGTGATCCTGGTTCTGGCTTACGTGGCCAACCTGCTCTGGGTCACGTTCTTCGGTGGACTCTCGCTCTTCTAGCTCGTCCGTCCGATCCTGAAGAAGACGACGTCGCCATCTTTGACCCGATAGTCGCGGCCCTCGACGCGCAGCTTGCCGGCCGCCCGCAGCGCATCCATTGAGCCGGCCGCGACCAGCTCATCGACCGAGGTCACCTCGGCGCGGATGAAGTGCTTCTCGAAATCCGTGTGGATCTTCGACGCCGCGATCGGTGCCGGTGCGTCGCGCTCACATGGCCATGCCCTGACTTCAGGCTCGCCCGCGGTGAAGTACGTGATCAGGCCGCCAACCTCCCAGACCGCGCGAGCGATCCTGCCCAGACCTGACTCGTCGATTCCGTAACTGGCCCGCATCTCGGACTGCTCCGGCCCCTCCAGCTCCCCCAGCTCGAGCTCCAGCCGCGCCGACAACGTGATGACGGGAGCGCCCTCGGCGGCGGCGAGCTGTGCCACGCGGGCCGCCGGGGTTCCGCCGAGCGGGAGCTGGTCGTCAGCGGCATTCACCACGTACACGGCGGGCTTGAGCGTCACGGGGAAGATGGCGAGCAGGAAAGCCCTCTGCTCGCCATCCAGCTGCAGCGTCCTCAGCGGCTGCCCTCCTTCGAGGTGCGCCTTGGCCGAGGTGAGCGCGGCGGTCTCGCTCTGCGCGTCCTTCTTGCCGGCGCGCGCCTCCTTGGCCACGACCTCCAACCGCTTCTCGACCGACGCGAGGTCAGCGAGAACCAGGTCAAGCGCGAACTCTTCGAGCTCGGCTGCCGGGTCCGGGTCGGGTCCGAAGCAGCGCGCCACCTTGACCAGGACGTCCGCCTGCCGAGCGAACGCGACGCGCTGAGCACGGCTGCCGGGGGGCGTGTCCTCGACCCGCACCTGAGCAGCCGTCGTCTTGACCGGATGGACCGCTTGAGTGAGTCGCCCGAGCCGCTCGTCGGGCACATCGACCATGCCGACGCCATCCGCCCCGCGACCCACGGTCAACGCGTTGAAAAGGGTCGACTTCCCCGCCCCCGGCGGACCGACGATCGCTACATTGACCGGCAACTGCTACTCGGCGTCGAGCTGAAACGCCCGATGCAGCACGCGAACGCCCTTTTCGACCTGGCCGCGGGCCACCAGGCACGTGATCCGAATCTCGGACGTGCTGATCATCTCGATGTTGATCTTGGCGGTGGCAAGGGCGTGGAACATGCGTCCGGCGATACCCGGAGTACCCAGCATTCCGGTGCCGACGATTGAGAGCTTCGCAATGTCGCGTGCCGACGTTACGCGCAGAGCGCCCACCGATTTCGCAGCCGCCTTGACCAGCTTTTCCGCCGCTTTCAGGTCCGACTCCGCCACCGAGAAGGTGAGGTCCGTCCGGCCCGAGCGGCCGACGTTCTGGACGATCACGTCCACAGAGATGCCCGCGGCGCCGAGCGGCTCGAAGATCGCGGCCGCCACACCGGGCCGGTCGGCCACGCCGACGACTGTGATCTTCGCGACGTTCGTTTCCTGCGCGATGCCGCGCACGCGCTGTCTTTCTTCCATCGGCACCTGAGCGACGATCATCGTACCGGTGCCGTTGTGGAAGCTCGACCGGACGTGGATGGGAACACCGTAGAGCTCTCCTATCTCCACGGCCCTCGGATGCATCACCCTCGCGCCGACGGCAGCGAGCTCGAGCATCTCGTCATACCTGATGTGACTCAGCTTCCGGGCGGACGGCACCACCCGAGGATCGGCCGTCATGACGCCGTCCACGTCGGTGTAGATCTCACAGCTGTCAGCTTTGAGCGCGGCCGCAAGCGCGACGGCCGTCGTGTCGGAGCCTCCCCGGCCGAGGGTCGTGACCTCCAGGTCTCCGGTCACGCCTTGAAAGCCGGCGACGATGACGACCTTCCCTTGCTTGAGGGCCTGGAGGATGCGGTCGGGCTTGATGTCACGAATGCGAGCCCTCGAGTGGTGCTCGCTGGTCCGGACGCCAGCCTGCAGCCCGGAGAGTGATATTGCTGGGACGCCCATCCCCTCCAGGCACATCGCAACCAGAGGCGCCGTGATCGTCTCGCCGTTGGCCACCAGCATGTCGAGCTCACGAGCGGGCGGATCAGGGTTGACGCTCTCGGCCAGAGCGATCAGCCGATCGGTGGTGTGCCCCATCGCCGAGACGACGACGACAACCTTGTGCCCCTCCCTCACGGTGGCGGCGATTCGACGGCTGACCCGCCGGATTCGCGAGGCGGTGCCCACCGAGGTACCGCCGTACTTCTGGACGATCACAGAGTCCGGAACATTCCCCTGTCGGTGATGCGCGTGACCATTCCGCGGCCCCGATTGGGGTGCGAGGCCTCCATCTCTTTTGCTATGCGTTCGGTTTGAGAGGGCGCGCAGAACGCGAAGACGCTTGGCCCTGATCCGCAGATCGCGGCGCCAAATGCGCCCGCCGCCTCTGCCACGCGGATCACCTCTTCCGTCCATGGATAGAGGTGAAGCCGGTGAGGCTGATGCAGCCGATCTCGGAGCGCCTCGCCGAGCAGCGAACCACGCTTGGACATGATCGCGCGCACCAGCAGCGCCGTCCGCGCGGCGTTGAAGGTCGCCGTGGCGAGAGGCACCTCGGTGGGAATCACGGCACGGGCCTTCTCGGTCGCGAGCGGTTGGTTCGCCACGAACAGGGCCAGACCCCACCCGGGGTTGGGCAGCTTTTCGTCGACGCGCTCCGAAACTATCCGGATGCCTCC
>JBIOJB010000037.1:0-25780 GCA_044450465.1 Candidatus Dormibacterales bacterium
CCGCGGCTTTTTCGGCCATCGCACCGAACGCGGCCAGCATGGATTCGGGACTCGCGTTGTACGCATCGTCGACCACGACGAACCCGGACCGGGTCGGGATGTCCTGCAGGCGGTGCGCGATAGCCACGCCGCCGAGCGCCGCTGCCGCTTCTGCCAGATCGACCCCTGCACCCTCGCCCGCGGCCAATGCGGCCGCGGCGTTGAGGGCCTGGTGCCGGCCGGCCATCGCCAGCCCGATGTCGACGCCGCGCACCGAGAACCGAGCACCGCCATCCGCGATCGGGTGATAACCCTCGACCCGGTAATCGCCGCGCTCATCGCCGAACGTCGAGATTCGCGCCGAGGTCATCCGCGCGAGGAGCGGGAAGTACTCGCTATCCGCATTCAGCACGGCCAGGCCGTCGTCCGGCAGCGCAGCGACCAGGTCGCCCTTGGCGCGCGCCAGGTCCGCGCGCGTCTCGAAGAACTCCATGTGCACCGTGCCGATGTTGGTGACGATGCCGATGCTTGGTTTCGCCAGCGCTGCCAGCCGGGTCAGGTCACCTGCCTTCTGCATGCCCATCTCGAGTACCAGTGCGGTGTGATGCGGCTCGAGGCGGAGCACCGTAAGCGGAACCCCGGTCTCCGTGTTCAGGTTGCCCTGGGTCCTAAGCACGCTGAATCGGCGGGCGAGAATCGCCGCGACCATCTCCTTGGTCGACGTCTTGCCGTTGCTCCCGGTCACGGCCACGACCAGTGGGCGAACTCGATCGAGCGTGTATGCCGCCACCGAGTAAAGAGCAGCCCAGGCGTCCGGAACGAGCACCTCGGCCACCCCGGTCGGCGTCCTCGCCGGGCGCTCCGAGACTATGGCCGCCGCTCCTCTAGCCACTGCGTCGCCGATGAATCTGTGACCATCCGTCTCGGCGCCCCGAAGTGCAAAGAAGACGCCACCCGGCCGGACCTCGCGCGTGTCGGTGTGAAACGACTCGAAGGAATCACCGACCTGGGTTCCTCCAGCCCCGTTGCCGCCGGTCGCCTCGAGCATCTCGAGCAGGGTCAGCCTCATGCCACCAGTCTCCTAACGCGATCCCGTCCGCCCAGGTACGACGCCAGGGCAGATCGGCGGTTCAACTACGAGTCGGGCGTGATCCGCCAGTCGACGACCATGGCCTGCGCGATCTTCTGCCAGATCGGCCCGGCTGTGATGTAGCCGTCGTTGAGCGTCCAGTCGCGCTGGCTGCCGGGGGCGTGCGGCTTTCTCACGACAACCAGCATCGTGAACCGGGGGTGCTGCGCCGGCAGGAAGCCGACGAACGACGCCCACACGTCCTGGGTGTACTTGCCGCCGACCGGGATCTGCGAGGTGCCCGTCTTGGCGGCTGTGTCGAGCTCGAAACCCTTGATCCGTGCCGTGAAGCCCGAACCGTGCTGCACGTCGGCCTCCATCATCCCCATCATCGCCTGCGCCGCGGCGGCGCTGATGACCTGAGGCTGCGGTTGCAGCGGAACCGAATTGGTGCCGATGCGGTCGACCACGTGAGGCGCGGCGTAACGCCCACCGTTGGCGATGACGTTGACCGCCGAGAGCATCTGGACCATGTTCACGTCGATTCCCTGTCCAAATGCCGTCGTCGCGTACTGGGCGTCGGCCATCTGCGCGGCGGAAGGCGGCGGCAGGGAGCTCTCGCCGGCGACGTCGACACCGCTCGCCCTGGTCAGGCCGAACTTCTGCAGGTACGAGTAGAAGGCGGCGTGCCCTTCGGCGAGCATGGCCTTCATCGCGCCTACGTTCAACGAGTGCTCAAGCACGTATGTGTAATCGATGTTGCCGTGGTTGCGAGAATCCCAGTCGGTGATGTTGTACCCGCCGACGTTCAGAAAGCCGGGGTCATTGATCACGGTCGTAGGAGTGATCGCACCGGCGTCGATCGCCCCTGAAAGCGTGACCACCTTCATCACCGAACCCGGCTCGTACAGGTACCCAAGCACGTTGTCGGTGAACATGGAAGGGTCTGTCTTGTTGAAGGCGTTTGCGTCGTAGGTCGGGTAGTCGGCCCAGGCGACGATGCCGCCCGTGGTCGGGTCCATGACGAGCACGCTTCCACTTTCCGCGTTGTCCTTCTTCACGCCGTCCGCCAGCGCCTGCTCCGCCGCGTACTGGATGTTGGCGTCGAGGGATAGAACGAGATCAGACCCGTTGACCGGGTTCTGATGGGTGTGGGTGCCGAGGACAATCTCCCGATTCGCCAGGTCTCGGTAGCTCGAGATGAAGCCGGGGGTTCCGGCCAGCACCTTCTGATATGCCGCCTCGAGCCCGTACTGCCCGTCTCCGTTGTAGTTGACAAAACCGAGGAGGTTCGCCGCGAGGGTCGTGCCCGTGTCGACGCCGGGCAGGTACGAGCGCTGCGTATCGGCCTCAAGACCCACACCGGGCAGCGCCAGGGCGGTCAGCTGGTCGGCCTTGGCCTTGGGAAAGTGCAGCGAGACGTAGGCGAACTTGGCTCCCGACTCGAGCGTCGCCATGACGGCGTTCTGGTCGACACCGAGGACCGAGGCGAGGCCACCGGCCACGACCGATCGCTGGTCGGGCGTGATCTGGTCAGGCGATACGAATGCCGAGTAGACGTTGGTGTTGACCACCAGCTGGGTCATGTTGCGGTCGAAGATCGCACCGCGCGTCGCCGGCAGCGGCACGTATTCCCTGTACTCGGCCAGCGCCTGCTGCGTGAGCTGCGTGTGCCGCGCCACCTGCCAGTACGCGAGCCTCGACCAGACCATCCCCGCCAGCAGGATGGCCACGGCGAGCATCGAGAAGATTCGCAGCCGGGGCGAGCCGACGCGATCGACCCTTCCGGGGCGCCTCGAGCTCAGCGCCCGGACGGCCAACTATTTGCCCGTCGAGGCCAGGACGTCGCGGGTGCCGCTCACGGTGCTTATCGCCGAGGCCACCATGCGCGCCCACAACGGCGTCGAATCGGTTGCCGGAGCTCCGACCGGCTGTGTGAGATCGATCGCCACCGGCGGTCCTGAGAGAACCTTGCCGAGCACCACGCGCTGCATTCCGCTCTGGGCCGCCTGCTGCTGTAGCTGAGCCGGCGACTTGAGAGTCGCCTCCTGATAGAGGAGCTGGTCCTGGTCGGCGACGAGCTGGCGCTGCTGATCCTGCAGCTGTGAGATTTCATAAGACGACTGGGTGATCTGGGCTGCAACGGCGAGATAGAACATCAAGCCGATCAGCGCCGCGCCCGCCACCAGGTACGCGTGCCCCAGGGCGTCGAGGCGCAGCCTCTGCGAGGCGACGCCCGCCACCTGCACGAAACCGCGCGTGCGCCGGCGCCTCCTCAGGTTGGCCGGCACCGGGTGCGCAGCGGCGGTGCCAAGCCGGCGCCGGGTCAGTATTCGGGTCGGTGTCAAAACGTGTGCCTCATGTGTTGGTTGGACCAGGACCCGGCGCCTGATGGGATGGTGAGAACGGTGGTGCCTGGTGACCGGAGGGGTTAGACCGGTCACCAGGACTTGTGGATTCAGAGCTTTTCCGCCACCCGGAGCCGGGCTGAGCGGGCTCGGGGGTTGGCGGCGATCTCCTGTTCGGACGGCCGCACGGGGCGGCGCGTGACGATTTGAAGGGTGGCCCGGTGGCCGCAGGTGCAGACTGGCTGCTGGGGTGGGCAGATACAGTCTTTGGACTCGACGTTGAAGAATGACTTGACCAAACGGTCTTCCAGGGAGTGGAAGCTGATCGTCGCCATACGACCACCGGGTGTGAGAGTCGTGAGAGCTGCTCGTAGACCGGCCTCGATCTCGCCTAGCTCGTCGTTGACGGCTATGCGGAGGCCCTGGAACGTCCTGGTAGCGACGTGGATGTCGCGGGGCCATGCGCCCCGGGGAACGGCATCCTCAACGGCTCGAGCCAGGTCGCGCGTGGTGCGCAGCGGGCGCCGCGCCACGATGAACTGTGCGATCCGGCGAGCCCAACGCTCTTCGCCGTATTCACGAAGGATTCTCTCGATCTCCGATGCGGCGTAGTGGTTGACGATCTCCGCCGCGGTGAGGCTCGAGGTCGGGTCCATGCGCATGTCGAGAGGGCCCTCGGCACGAAAGCTGAACCCGCGTTCCGGGTCATCGATCTGGTCGCTGGAGAGGCCGAAGTCGAACAGGATCAGGTCGGCGGCGGCGAATCCGTGCTGGGCGCTGATCGCCTCAAGCTCGGAGAATCGACCTTGCGCTACGACTGCCGCCGGCCCAAATCCGGCCAAGGCTTCTCGGACGGTCTTGACGGCCGCGGGATCGCGGTCGATCCCGAGCAGCCGGCCGCCCGGAATGATTCTTTCAAGAATTTGGCGAGCATGGCCCGCCTGCCCCAGGGTGCAGTCGATCGCGACCGCCCCCCTCTGGGGCTTGAGCAGCTCTATTACCTCTTGTGAAAGTACTGGAACGTGCCGGCTAATGCCCGGACATCACCCTGTCAGCGAATTCTGTAAAGCGCCCTTGCGCGTCGGTGCTGTAGCTGTCCCATCGGGCCTCGGGCCAGATCTCGACCCGAGATCCCGTCCCGACGACCACCACCGTCGACGGGGCTTCGATCCCCGCCAACCGACGCTGCTCCGCCTGCAGGCTGATCCGTCCCTGCCCGTCCGGCTCGAAGCTGCTCGACATCGAATAAAGCGTTCGAGCCAGCGCGCGCTGGTCCGGGCCCGGCAGCGGGCTGCGACTCAGCTCTTGACCCAAGGCGGTCCAGAGGTCGGGCGGGTAGATCGCCAGGACGTTGTCCTGGCTCACCGAGACGTAGCTCCCCTCCGCCAGCTGCTTGCGAAAGCCGGCCGGAATGGCGAGCCTTCCCTTGTCGTCCACCCGCGCGCGGTGCGCCCCGGTGAACACTCATCTGGCCTCCCAGAACTCAAGACCCGAGCGCCGCTTGCGAGAGCACAGGCTGCAGCCGCAGCCGTGAAGCTCGAGCGGTTGGGGTTTGCCGTGCTTGTCCACGCGGTGCCCGGTGCCGGGCTCTGGGAATCCATCGCGGCTGTAGGGAGAGGTGGCGTAGAGGAGGTGTATGGCGTGCCTTACTTGGACGTAGGGTGCGACGTATGGTTCGATGTTTGCCGGGTTCACCACTTCTCCCCACTAATCACCGCGATTCGCCGCGAACAGTAGCAACGGTGCTCGAGCCTGTCAATACCCTTACCACAAGATGTGGGGAGGCCCCGTCGGAGCGTGTGTGTCACCAGCCCCGCATGTGGGACTTGAGCCGACGGACGAGGCTAGATGTTGTGGCCAAAGCTGATAGCGTCGAACATCAGTTTGGTTTGAAACTATTTTTGGCCAACCCCACGGGCGGGCCTGGACTCACCCGCTCCGCTTCAGCAGGCCCAGCCTTTTGGCGCGTGTTTCGGCCCAGCCGAAGACCCACACGCTCAGCGGAATCATCACCGCGCCCATGGCGAGCAGGACCAGGATCGTCGGCAGCAGCTCCCCCACTGTCGCTTTCTGGAGCAGAGCGCGCCGGATGCCGGACAGGGCGTAGGTCAGAGGGCTAAGCGCGCCGGCCACCTGCATCGGGAACGGGAGGACGGTCAGCGGGTAGTAGACGCCCGAGACCAGCAGGAGGAAACCCTGCAACGCGATCGACATCTGCTCGCCTTTTTGAGGCGATAGGAGTGGCAGGACCGCGGTGAGGATGCTCAGCCCGATCAGCGGAACGGTCGAGGCCGCCAGCACCGCAAGCGCAGACAGCACGTCGGCGTGTGAGAAGTCGAGATCGAAGGCGACGGCCGCCACCAACAGCACGACCAGGGTCCTCGCCAGGCCGTAGCCGATGGCGAAAAGGCAGATGCCCATGAGGTGCGTGATGCGCCTCACGGGCGCCATGAACGTGTACTCGATCGTGCCTTCCCAGCGCTCCCATGAAATGGCGAACGCCGCCTCCATGAAAACGAGCGACAGGTAGCCCCACAAGAGAGCCCCGATCAGCAGGTAGAGCTGCGTGGCGCGCAGGTCGAAGGTGCCTTTGGGCGCGCCCAGCGATCCAAGGCCGGAAGCGAGAAAGCCGATCGACAGCACGCTGACGAGGCTGTAGAAGAGCCAGACGATCTCCCACAGCCAGTAGCGCTTGACGACGTGGAGCTGCCGCTCGGCAAAGCCGGCGAGCGCGTTCAGCTCTCGATGTCTCACCTGAACGTTCATCGCTCCTCCTTCTCCTCGGCCACGGCAAAGCTCTTGCCGGTGAGGTTCATGAAGACCTGCTCGAGCGTCGCGTTCGCCACGCCGGCGGCGTGTGTGCGACACAGGTCCTGTGGCGTTCCGTCAGCCAGGACGCGCCCTCCGTCCATCATCAGCACCCGGTCGCAGAGCTCCGCGGCCTCGTCCATGTCATGGGTGCAGAGCAGGACCGTGACCTCACGTTCCGCCCTGAGGACACCGAGCAGCGCCTGGACCTCTTTTTTGGAGCGGGGATCGAGGCCGGTCGTCGGCTCGTCCATCAGGAGCAGCGATGGTGCCGTGAGGAAGCTGCGCGCGATCGCCACCTTCTGCTGCTGTCCACGGGACAGCTGCTTCATCGGCTCGTCGATCGTGGCCGAGGGAAGGCCAAGCCGCCCCAGGATCTCGACCACGCGGCTGCGGGCGCCGGAGGCCGCGCCTCCATAGAGGCGCGCCGCGTACAGGAGGTTCTCCCACGGGCTGAGCTCCTTGAAGAACGCCGCCTCCACCGAGACCCGGTTGATGTGGCGCCGCACCGCCAGCGGCTCTGCCACGACGTCCCATCCAAAGACCGTGGCCTTGCCCGAGTCGGGTGTCAGAAGCGTGCCGAGGATGCGGATCAGCGTCGACTTCCCGCTGCCGTTGGGCCCCAGGATGCCGGTCACCCCTCCCGCCTCGATGGTCAGATCGAGCTCGTGCAGCGCGACCGCGTCCTTCCACTCACGGCGCCACCAGGGCGCGCCCGACTCGCGCTCGCGGCGCCGAAACGACTTACTGATGCCCAGAATCTCGACGGCGGGTGAACTCACTTCTCGCTCCCGATGAATTCGATGGAAAAGAAAAAGGACCGTGTCGGTGCCCAACAACCGCACGGTCCTGGTACCCCGCCGCGACTCGGGCGACGGCTCGGGTCGGCGGGCGCCCCTTGCGGGGCTTCGATGACTAGCTTTTAGGTTAGCGAACCAGACTCAACGTGCGGTCAGGAGCATGCTTGCCTCGCTCTCTGCGCGAAGCCGCACTGCCCATGTGCCACACATTGGTCGCTCCTTACTAAAGTGAAAAGCTCGATGGACACACCCGGATGGGTGTATCGGCCGCCTAGCCTAAAGCGGTTCGACCCTCAAGTCAAGACACACCGAGCTGTCCGATCACGAAGGCCAATACGAACGCCTCCTCTCGCCAAGAGTCGTAACGACCGGACGGCCCCATGTGCCCTGCGCCCATCTGCGTCTTGAGTAGGATCGGGCGTCCGCTCGTGCTCATGCTCCGCAGCCTCGCCACCCATTTGGCCGGCTCCCAGTAGGAGACGCGGGGGTCGTTGATCGCGGCGGTCACCAGCACGGACGGGTACCGGGCCTCGCGCACGTTGTCGTACGGCGAGTAGCTCTTCATGTACCGGTAGAACTCAGGATCCGCCGGGTTGCCCCACTCCTCGTACTCGTTGACGGTGAGTGGCAGCTTGTCATCCATCATGGTCGTGAGCGCGTCCACGAATGGCACCTGCGCCACGGCGCACGCGAAGAGCTCTGGCGCCTGGTTGAGGACGGCGCCGATCAGCAGCCCACCAGCGCTCCTCCCCCGGATCGCCAGCTTGCCGGCGTTTGTATAGCCGGCGTCGATCAGGTGTTTCGCGCAGGCGACGAAGTCGGAGAACGTGTTGCCCTTGTGCAGGTACTTGCCGTCCTCGTACCAACCCCTCCCCATTTCGCCACCACCCCTGACATGGGCGATCGCGAAGACGAACCCGCGGTCGAGGAGGCTCAGCCTGGCGGGGTCGAACATCGGGTCGATCGACACCTCGTAAGCGCCGTAGCCGTAGAGCAAGACGGGATTCGAACCATCCAGCGTCAGACCCTTGCGGTGCACCACCGAGATCGGGATTCGGGTCCCGTCCGGCGCCACGGCCCACTGGCGATCGGTCAAGTACGCGGCGCGGTCGTAGCCTCCGCGCACGGGCTGCTCCTTGACCAGCGTCCGCTCGTGGCTTCGCATGTCGTAGTCGACCGCCGAGAACGGGGATGTCAGCGACGTGTAGAAGAAGCGCATCACAGTGCTCTCGTAGTCGGGGCTCGAGCCCGGGAAGGCCGTGTAGGCGGAATCCGGCTGTTCAACGACATGCAGCTGGCCGGCTGAGCAGTCGAGCACCTCCAGGCGCTCGAGGCCGGTTGAGCGCTGGCCGAGGACGACATGGCCCGCGAAGACGTCCACGCTGTTGAGGCGCACGCCATCGCGCTCGGGCACGACTTCGGCCCACGCGGCACGTCCGGGGCTGGAGACCGGCGCGGCCATCAACCTGAAGTTGACGGCTCCGTCGTTGGTCAGGATCAGGAATCGTTCGCCCTGGTGGTCGATTGCGTATTCGATGCCGGTGCGCCGTGGCTCGATCAGCCGAGGCTCAGCCTCGGGAGCAGCGCTCGATAGGAACCAGCACTCACTCGTAATCTGGCTTGAGCTTGTGATCACGATGAAGCGCTCGCTCTTCGTCAGCTCGACGCTGAGCTCGAATCGCTCGTCGTCCTCCTGAAAAACCATGACGTCGTCGCCGACGGGTGTGCCGAGCCGATGCCGCCACACCTGGTACGGGCGCATCGAAGAGTCCGGCAGAACGTAAAAGAAGGTCGTGCTGTCGGCGGACCAGGCCGCGCCGTAGTACACCCCGGACACGCCGTCGTCGAGGTCGCGCCCCGTCGTGAGGTCGCGAAAGTGAAGCTCGTGCAGCTCGGAGCCGGTGGTGTCCGCCGCGTAGGCGACAAGGCAGTCGTTCGGGCTCCGTTCCACGTACCCGAGGTCGAAGTACTCGTGGCCCAGGGCGAGGCGGTTGGCGTCCAGGTAGACCTCCTCAGGGGCGTCGATCGCACCGCGTCGCCGGCAGTACATCTCGTAGTCCAGGCCCTCGACCGTTCGGGTGTACGTCCACCAATCCTTGAAGTGGACCGGCGCCGAGGTGTCGCTCTCCTGGATTCGCCCGACTATCTCGCCATAGACGCTCTCGCAAAGCCCGGCTGACGGCTCCATGAAGGCGCCGGCGTAGGCATTCTCGGCTACCAGGTACCTCTCGACCTCGGGCGATCCTTTCTCGCGCAGCCAGTAGTAGGGATCGACCCTGAGATCGCCGTGGGCTTCGAGCGCATGGTTGCGCCTCGGCGCCACGGGCGCTTCGATCGTACGGCTGGCCGCGCTCACCCCACCATCGTGGCAGGTGCGACCGGCCCGCCGAAAGCTCCGTTAGACGGGTTAAGCAGAGGCTTCAAGCCCCTATATTCGGCACGTGGAACCGCAGCCTCAGGTCTCGCCTGACGGTCAGTTCTGGTGGGACGGTCAGGCCTGGCAGCCGATGCCGACGCTGTCGCCGGATGGCAGCCATTGGTGGAACGGTCAGGCCTGGCTGCCGGTCCCCGTGGAGAACGAGATCACCGCTGCGGTTCCGGTGCCGGCAGCCGCTCCCCGGATGCAATGGACGGCGGATGAGGTGGGGCCGTACGGCATCTCGAGCGCCGCGTTTGCCAGCCCGCCGGCCGGCTTTGGCCCGCCCGCCGCATACACCGTCCCCATCTGGCGGGACGAGCCGCCCAAGCCGCGACAGCCCCGCAACGTGGCAGGAGACATCGCGCTCTGGGGCGGTGTGACCGTCGGGTTTCTGGTCCTCCTCTTCGGAGGCCTCTTCATCGTCCAGGTGAGGGCCACTCCATGGCCTCAGCCCGACGCCATTTACGTAGGGGTGTCGATTGGGGTCCTGGTGATCCTCGTCGGCACTGTGATCTGCCTGGCAAGCGGGATGCGCCTGATGGGACTCAGCCTCTGGGCCCCGGTGCGCCCAGTCATTGTCGAGCTCGGCGTGTTCGGCACGATCTGGCTGCTGAACCTCATCCTGACCGACATCCTGCTGTTGTCGAGTCCCCCGGACTTCTACCCCACGTACCTCCCCTGGGGGTACGGCCTGATGATCGGGTACAAGGCGTGGCGGAACAAGTGGCTCGCCGCCGGCACGCTCTTCTTCTTCTGGGTGATCACGCTCCTGCTCCAGCTGCCGTCGCACATCGGCGGCTAGACCTAGGGCGGGTCGACGGGTTGGGGTTGTCCGTTCACTCGGCGTGGAGCACCTCGACCACGGTCAGCCGAGGTCGGCTGACGGGACGTATCGTTCGAGATCGATGGCCTCGGGGCAGGTGGTCATGTACGTATCGACATCCACTGTCTCGAAGCCCGAGGCGACGAGCGCCGATGCAAGCGCGTGGGGACTAAAGACCGAAATGCTGATCGACGCCGCTCGCTCCGCGGACCAGCGCAAAAGCGCCTCCCCGACCAGCCGTGAATCTTCAGCCGTGACCCCGCCGGACGGGCCGATGATCGCCGCACCGTGGACGAGCCTGACAAACCCGTAGCCGATCACATCGGTGCCCCGGACGGCTGAGAAGCAGTGGGCGTGGCCGGCCAGGAACGCAAGGTCCTGGAGTCTCTCGCGGCCAGAAGCGATTCGGTCGAGGGCTGCCACGTCAGCGGGCGCCGACTCGCGAAGCGCGACGCCTGAGTCCGCGAGGCTCCGCGCCGCCGCGGAAGGTGCCTTGAGGTAGAGGAGCGGCCCTGCGGGAGCCATGCCGAACCGCAGGTAGAGCGGAACCGCCCGCGGATCACCGGCGGCGAAGGTCACCCTGCAGCCTGCCGCCGGCAACGTCTGATCCAGGATCGCCGTGCCGATGCCTTGGCCAAGCCGGTCGCGCTTGACGAACAGGTCCCCAAGATGGGCGACGCCGCCACGCGCGAGCAGCCCTCCGAAACCGACCACCTCCCCTTCGACCTCGCACACGTTGAGCGTGCCTGTCGCGAGCTCGTGGTCGATGTAGTCGGGCCGGCTGGGCCAGCTGTCGAGGTTTCCATAGCTGCCGGCGATTCCACGGATCGCGTCGAGGTCGGACAGCCGGGCGGGGCGGACGTTAATTTCCACTACCGCCTGATACAGTGCCGGCGATGTCGCAGGGCCCCACCGCTCTGCCTGTCGGAGGACCCTCCAGGCGTTCAGCCTTAATTCTTTTCGGGGGCGCGGCCGCGAGCGTCATCGCCCTCCATCTTGCAACCAGCGGCAACCTCGGTTTCCACACCGACGAGCTCTACTACCTGACCTGCGGCCAGCACCCGGCATTGGGGTACGTGGACTTTCCACCGATCGTGCCGCTTTTGGCCCGGGTCGAGACAGGGCTTCTCGGGGTGAGCCCGTGGACGCTGCGCGTTCTCCCCTCGCTGCTCGGCGGTTTCCTCGTCGCTCTCTCGGGCCTTTACGTGCGCCGGCTCGGCGGCTCGCTCCGGCTCCAGGCGATCGCGCTGCTGGCCGCGATCGCCGCGCCGTTCCTGCTCGGATCGAACTGGGTCTTCCAGACGGTGACCTTCGATCAGGTGACCTGGATGGTCGCTCTCTACTGGCTCCTCGGTCTGGTCCTGGACCGCCGTCCTCGCAACTGGATCTATCTCGGTATCACGCTCGGAGTTGGTCTCGAGGTGAAGTACACGATCGCCGGCCTCGTCGCCGGGATCGTCATGGCCGTCATCCTCACCCCCACTCTGCGAGCGGACCTGCGCACGAGGTATCCATGGATCACGGCCGGTCTCCTGATTCTCATCCTCGCTCCGAACCTTGCCTGGCAGGTCGCCGAGGGCTTTCCGTCGCTCGCGTACATCACCAACCATCAGTCGAGCGGCGGTGGGCCTCTCGCCTATCTCATCCAGTTCGGCATCTATTTCTTCTTTCTGATTCCGATCTGGCTTGTCGGCATGATCTCGTTGTTCCGCAGCCCCCAGATGCGCCCGATCGGAATCGCCTGCGCCGTGCCCTTGTCCTGTTTCTCTTCGTGGGCAAGTCGTACTACGCGGCCGGCGCACTGCCAATCGCCATGGCGCAGGGACTGATGGCGATCTCCGGAATCGAGCGCCCCAGGCTGCGGTCCACGCTCCAGATCGCCGTCGTCGTGGCGAGTGTCCTGGAGTTCGCCGTCTTCTTTTTTCTGGTCGTCCCCGTCACCCCTGCGGATCGGATTCACTCGACGAAGCTCGATTCGATCAACGAGGTGTTCGCGGACAGCGTGGGATGGGACGGCGTCGCCGCACAGGTGAACACGATCTATGGCGGTCTTCCTGCATCTGAGCGCGCCAGCGCAGTCATCATCTCTGCTTACTACGGCGTTCCAGGAGCTCTCCGGGTCTATGGCAATACCTACGGAGCCGTGGTCGTCAGCCCGCAGCTGAGCGACTACTTCTGGCTGCCGGGCAATCTCACAGCGACCTATGCGGTGATGGTCGACTACGAGCCCGCGGATGTGACCTGGATGTGCGACTCACCGACGCTGATCACGCACCTCACGGTGCCGTACCAGGTCGCGGGGCTGGAGCAGGGCGCTCCCGTGACCTTCTGCCGGCTGAAGGCGCCTGTCTCTACATTCTGGGGGCGCCTCCGCAACTTCTCGTGACCTCCGAAGTGTGCGGGGAGCGCAGGTCCCCGAGGTGGGTTCTAGCCCTTCTTGATCTGCCGGAGCTTGACCGCGATCAGCTTTTTCACGAGTGTCTTGGGGAGCGGCTTGTCGATGGGAAAGTGCAGCGAGCCTTCGGTCGACGTGTAGCCGGCGAGCTCCGTCTTCAGCTCCGTGAAAGTCGACCCGCTGTGAGGCAGGTACGCGAGGTGGTTCTTGAACGCCGCAAAACCGCAGACGACCTTGCCGTTCACCTTGAACGCCGGCATGCCGTACGAGATGACCTCCTCGGCATCGGGTAGCACCTCATGGATGGTCTGGCGCAGCTTCTGAAGCGTGGCTCGCTTGGGCTCCTCGACGCCCGCCAGATATTTGTCGATCTCGGCCTTCGACACATGGACATTGTGGCGTCGCGGATCGCGTCTGGCAACGCCCTGGCAGGGCCGAGGTCTTCTCAGACGCGAACTGGGTCGCGGTTGTATGCCCTTCGCGCCCACAGGTATCCAATCAGAGCGATCACGACGCACCAGCCGACTGCTATGAATGCGTTGTTGCCGATCGGCGTGCCCAGCAGCAGTCCTCGAATCGTCTCGATCATCGAGGTGAAGGGCTGGTTCTCAGCGAACCAACGCACACCCACCGGCATGGTGTCCGGCGGCACGAAGCCGCTGCTGATGAAGGGCCCGAACTGAAGGACGAGCGTGGAGCTGTTGGCACCTGCCACTGACTTGGTAGCCATCCCGAATGCGATCGCAAGCCATGTGAGCGCTAGCGCCAGCAGCGCTATGAATAGACCGGCCTCGAGCCATTGTGCCGGGCCGGCCGTGGGGCGAAAGCCAACGATCAACGCGACCCCCAGGACCAGGCCCACGCTGAGCATCGTCCTGATCAAGCTTCCGACTACACGCCCGGTGAGCACCGAGGCACGAGAGATCGCCATGATGCGGAAGCGGGCCACGACGCCTTCGGTCATGTCCGTGTTGACGCCGATGGCGGTCGCGGCGCAGCCGCTGCCGATGGTCATCATGAGAATCCCGGGGATGAGGTAGTTGACGTACGAGACGCCGGCGGCGAGCCCGTGGCCCATTGCGCCGCCGAAGACGTAGACGAACAGGAGCATCATCACGGTCGGCGTCCCGATCCCGCTGATCGTCATCAGGGGGTACCGCCGCAGGTGCTGAAAATCGCGGCGCAGCATCGTGGCGGCATCAGTCATCGCATACGTGCTCATCGGACGGGCTCCTTCTCGTGTGTGGCATGGCCGGTCAGCGCGAAATAGACGTCGTCGAGGTCAGGCTCATTCACCGTCAGCCTGTCGACGGCGATGTTCTGGTGGTCGAGGTTGTCGAGCAGCAACCGCAGCGAGCTGACACCGCCATCGGTCGTGATCTCCAGCGTCAGCGCCTCGTCGTCGCGTGACGCACGGCCAAGCACGATGGCGGCGCTGGCCAACCGTCGGCGTCGGCAAATCGAAGCTTGACGCTGCCTCCGGGAATCATTCGCTTGAGCTCTTCCGGAGTGCCCTCGGCGACAAGCTTTCCTTTGTCGAGGACCGCGATCCTGTTGGCGAGCTCGTCCGCCTCCTCCAGGTGCTGCGTGGTGAGGAAGATCGTGACTCCGCAGGCAGCGAGGTCGCGAATGATCTGCCACATGGTGTGACGGCTTCGGGGGTCTAGGCCGGTGGTGGGCTCGTCGAGGAAGATGATCCGCGGCTCCCCGATCAAAGTCATCGCAAGGTCGAGCCGCCGCCGCATCCCACCGGAGTACGTCCCGAGGATCTTCGGACCCGCCTCCACGAGGTCGAACTGCTTCAGCAGCTCGGCGACGCGCTTGCGGCCTTCCTTTGCACCCAGGTGGTAGAGGTTGGCCATCAGCGTCAGGTTCTCCGTGCCCGTGAGGAGCCCGTCCACCGCCGAGAACTGGCCCGTCACGCCGATCACTGCGCGGACCGCGTCAGGATCCCTGGCCACATCGTGGCCGGCGACTCGCACGGTGCCGCCGTCAGGCTTGATGTACGTGGAGAGGATCTGGACCGTGGTGGTCTTGCCCGCCCCGTTGGGACCGAGGAGCGCGAAGACCATGCCCTCGGGAATGTCCAGGTCGATGCCGTCCAGGACGACCTTGCCGCCGTATGACTTTCGCAGGCCCCTGGCCACGATTGCGGAACTGGCAGCGCGACTCATTGCCCCTCACCTCGCAAACCTGTACTCCGCCGAACAACGATGTCCCCGAATGACGTGCGCGCGAGCACCTCGACTGTTTGGTCGGAGGGCTGCGGACCGTCGGACGCGGTCAGGAGATTGACCACGCGGCCGAACTGGGAGCGCACGTCGAGCAGGGCCGCGGTGCCCTGCCGAACGCCAACCTCGAGCTCACGTTATGAGGTCCTCCGCTCGACCGAGCCAGGCACTACCTCGCCGATGCGCACCGCGCGGTTGGCCGTTTTTGCTTTGACGGCACCTAGCGCCCGGTCAACGGCGATGTCGCCGTTGGCCGCATTGCAGCGCAGGTCGCCCTCGACCTCGCCGACCCACGTGACCCCGTTGAGATTCTTGATCACCGCGGGTCCGTGGATCTCGCTGATGCGCACCTCGCCGGACCCGGTGATCTCACCTCGGCCGACCACCCGCCCGACGGACACGCTCCCGGCGCCAGTGCTCAACCGGAGGTGGCCTGTGTCATCGAGGCGGATGCTTCCGGCGCCGATGATGAAGGCGCAGTCTCCGAGCCGGCCTTCGCAGCGAACCTCGGCCACGCCCGCCTGGCACTCGACCTGGGAACCCGACGGAAGCTCGACGGCGACGTCGATCGACTCGCTGCCGCCAAAGGGGGTCCACTGCTTCCACAGCTTCGGAGCGCGAATCGAGAGCCTGCCCTCCGAGTACTCGACGCGGGTCTCGCGGGCTGCCTGCACGTCAGCCGGCTTGGCGGCATCGCTCGGATTGACCGCCACGACGGTGTCCGTGCGGTGGCTCGCAATGATCCGGACGTCTCCCACGCCAAGCGTGATCGTCACGGAGATCGGTTCGGGGGTCTCGAAGTCAGGCATGTCAGCGCACCCAACCGGTGTAGCCCTGGCGGCCACGGGGGCCGGCGCGCCTCGCACCCTCGTCGGGCTCCAGGGCGATCGCCACCGCCCGGACAAGCCACGCGTTCACGGAAAGACCCTCCCGCTCGGCCGCCTCCTCGGCGCGCCCCTTGAGCGAATCGGGCAGGCGCAGGTTGATTCGAGAGGTTCCACCCTCGTCGCCCTCGCCCCGGATCGCCGGGAGCGACGGGCGTGCGTCGGAGGCACTGGCGAACGCCTCTTCTGCCGGAGGCGCCGTCACCACGAAGCTCGGGTTGAGCCCGCGCAAGCGCACCTCCACCGAACCGGGCGCGAGATCGCGCGTGATCTCGTCGGCGGCGGCCGACATCGCCTCGAGCAGAACCAGTCGGGTGGCCGAGTCCAGTGGCGCCATGATCCGCTCGGCGATGGCCCGAGCGCCCTCGCCGCCGGCTTCCGCCGCCATCAGGACCTCGTTCCGGAGCCGGTCGACGTACCCTGTCAGATCCATCGGAGCCACTATGGCATCAGTTTGGCTCTGTGTCAAGCACCACTCTGGCTCATTCTTGCAGAGCCACTCGGGGCGGCCTCCGGTCGCGCTAGGCCACTACGTCTGGGTACAACGCCGCGATCTCCGGCGGCATCTCGATCGACCGCTCTGCGAAGCGCTCGAGGATCCGTGGCCGGACCGAGGTGGGGACGAAACTGCCGGTCACACGCCCCTCGGAATCGAGTCCGGTGGGAATGAACCGGAAGACGTCCTGCATCGACACGACATCCTCCTCCATGCCGACGATCTCGCTGATCAGCACCACCTTGCGGGAGCCGTCACGAAACCTCTCGAGGTGCACGATCACGTTGATCGCGCTGGCCACCTGGGACCGGATCGCCCTGACCGGCAGGTCATACCCCGCCATCAGAACCAGCGTCTCCAACCGCGCGACCGCGGCGCAAGGCTTGTTGGCATGCAAAGTCGTTTCACCGTCGCAGTTGGGTTCGGCGGCACACCCAGCCACCTGATCGGCTGACCCGCAGCCTGGCTCGACGGGAGACGCGTGGCGGCGCTGGCAACGAATCCGCGGATTATCAGAATTCCGGACAGGCTCTGGACCTCGCGGAAGCGGCTATCGAAGGTGGACTGACGGACGCAGACGGCCCAGTCCCGCAGCTAAGCCCGCGAGCCTGACCAGCGAGCGCCGGTCGGTTCAAACGAGAAGGTGGGTCGAGGCGGACTGTAAGCCGGGTTCTGTATCCCTTGCGGGACGGTGACCATCTGTCTGCGACTCCGGTTACCCGGAACCTCTAGCGACCGATACCCGAGGGCTCGGCGAGCCGCCGTGATCGCCCTCCTATTTGGTCTTGCTCCAAGCGGGGTTTGCCTGGCCGGACGGTCACCCGCCCGCCGGTGGGCTCTTACCCCACCTTTTCACCCTTACCAAGCGACGCCTCTCCGGAGATCAACGCCGCCGGCGGTGTATTTTCTGTGGCACTTTCCTTCGGGTCGCCCCGACTGGGTGTTACCCAGCGCCCTGCTCTTTGGAGCCCGGACTTTCCTCCAACCGCTTACTAGGTCGGCGGTCACCCGTCCGCCTCGGCCCGGAGTGGATTCTACCCGCCCGTTCCGCGGCCCTTGACGTGCTCATCGATCGCCATGTTGGCGAGGGCGTCAGCACCCTTGTTCTTTTCCCGCTCGATGTGCTTGACCTCCCACTCCGGAAAGCCATGCAGCAGCTCGACCGCCTGCTTCAGCAGGGGTGCGAGGCGGGCCTCCTTGATCTTCCACCGGCCGTTGACCTGCTCGACCACCAGCTTCGAGTCCAGGTAGACCTCGAGGCGATCCGGTTTCCACTCGGTGACGGCCTTCAAACCCTCGATCAAGCCGTGATACTCCGCCTCGTTGTTGGTGGTTTGGGCCAACCAGCGGTGCAGGCCTCTGAGCCGTAGACCCTTGTCATCTTCGATCACAACACCCAGGCCCGCGGGTCCGGGATTGCCGCGGGACGCACCATCGGTGAAGAGGCGCAGGACCTTCTTCAAGCCGGGACTAGGATCCGGCCGCAGTTGTCGCAGAAGACGAGCTCGTCACCCTTGCGCAGGATCTGCTTGCCGGATGATGTGACCGTGACGTGGCACACCCCGCACTGGTCGTTCACGACCTCGGCCACCGCCGGCTGCATACGCTGGCGGTTGTACGCGGCCTGTGCGGCGGCCGGAACGCTCGCCCACACTTCGTCGCGCTCGGCTTCCACCTCCGCCAGATCCACGAGCCAGGCCTGCAGCTCGCGCTTGAAGTAGGGCTCCGCCTCCGCCGCTCGCCGGGTGGCCTCCTCGAGCCGCACGGTCACCTCGGCGACCCGCTGGTCCGCCGCCTCGGCCTCCTCCATCAGATGCAGCTCCGAGTCCTCCTCCTCCGCAAACCGAGCTTTCATGTGCTGAACCTCTTCCGACATCTGCATCAGCTCGGTGGGGTTGCGGATCCGGCCGCTCATCAGCTGCCGCTCTCTGTCTCGCAGATCGGAGCGGTGCGCCTCGCGCAGCCGGTCGGACTCGCGGAGCCGCTCCGCGGACGCCTCCTGAACCATCACGGCGTTGGCGAGGGACTCATCGAGGCTCACGACCTCGGGGTCGGCAGCCAGCCGGGACTGGACGTTTTCGATGTCGGCGCGCAGCGCGCGCTCTCGCTCGACGAGTCGCTGGTACGCGAACAGAATCAGCGCGGGCTTCATCTGGCCTGGGTTTCGGAGCTTCTGCCCGCCTCCTCAATCATTCGAGGACGACCAGCACCTGGCCTTCTTTGACCACATCTCCCTCTTTGACCCGGATCTCCCCGACGGTGCCGGCTCGAGGGGCGCCCACCGTGATCTCCATCTTCATCGACTCCAGGATCAGAAGGACATCGTCCTCAGCCACCTGGGCGCCAGGCTGCGTCGTGATCTTCCAGACACTCCCTACAAGCTCGGCTTTGACCTCGGTCACCGGGCGCTTCTCGCCGGTGCCGGGCGCGGTGCGGCCTCCAGACCGAGGAGCTCTCGCGCCTCGGCCACCGTCGCCGGTCGGCCGCCGATCTCGCGCACCAGCCTCGACGCCTTCTCCACGAGGTCGCCATTGCTGGCAGCCATCCTCCCCTCCTCCATGTAGAAGTTGTCCTCCAGGCCGACCCGGATGTTGCCGCCCAGGGTGATCGCCGCGGCCGCCAGCGACCACTGGTGCAAACCGATGCCGATCACCTGCCAGTGCGAGCCCGGCGGCAGCGACTCCACCTGATTGACGAGGTGGCGCGTGGTGCCGGGTATTCCACCCAGCACGCCCATGATGAGGCTGAACTGGTAGGGAGGCTTCAGCGCCCCCATGTCGATGAGCGGTCGCGTGTTCGCGATGTGGCCGGCGTCGAAGCACTCCATCTCGGGTCGCACGCCGGCGGCTTTCATGGCTTCAAGGAAGAACTGGATGTCCTTGAACGGATTCGCGAAGACGTGGTCGTGATAGAAGGTCTTCTTCTTCTCAGAGTAGATCGCATAGTTCATCGAGCCCATGTTCAAGGCCGCCATCTCAGGGCGCAGCTCACGGATGTGGGTGACCCGCTCCTCCGGGGCAACCCCGACGGCTCCGGTGGAGAAGTTGACGATGACGTCGGTGCGAGCCCGCACTTCTATGAAGATCTCGGCGAACGTCTTCAGGCTCCAATCGGGACCGCCCTCCGGCGTGCGTGCGTGGATGTGAACGATGGCAGCCCCGGCGTCGACGGCTCGCTTTGCCTCGGCGCCGATCTCGCTGGGCGTGTAGGGAATCGCCGGGCACTGTTCGCGGGTTGCGATCACTCCGGTGAGCGCGGCCGTGATGACGACGGGTGGCGTGCTCATCGTCCGAAGCTCAAGAGGCCCACGCGGCTCTCATACCGGGATGTTGCCGTGCTTGCGCCACGGCCGCTCCACCTTCTTCTCGCGGGCCTGCTCGAGGCTCTCGACGATCACTCGCCTGGTCTCGGACGGGTCGATCACGTCGTCGATCATGGCCCAACCCGCGGCCACATATGGGCTGATCTGCGCTCGAATGGCCTCGATTAGCTGAGCCTTGGTTGCCTCAGGGTCGTCTGACGCCTCGATCTGCTTGTTGAAGATGATGTTGACCGCGCCCTCAGGGCCCATGACGGAAATCTCGGCGAACGGCCACGCTACAAGCGTGTCCGGCTCGTAGCCTTTGCCGCACATCACGTAGTAGCCGGCTCCATACGCCTTGCGCATGATGACCGTGACCTTGGGCACTGTCGCCTCCGAAGTCGCATACAGCATCTTGGCCCCGTGCCTGATGATTCCGTCCTTCTCCACCTGGGAACCAACGAGAAAGCCCGGGACGTCCATTAGGTAGACGAGCGCGATGTTGAACGCGTCGCACATGCGGATGAAGCGCGCAGCCTTGTCGGCTGCGTCCGAGTCGAGGATGCCGCCCTTCTGCATGGGCTGGTTGGCCACCACGCCGACGGATTGGCCCGCGGCGCGGGCCAGGCCGATCACGATGTTCTTGGCCCAGGTCGGCTTGATCTCGAGCCAGGAATCGCGATCGAACACCGCCTTGATCACCTTTCTCACGTCGTAGGCCGCCCGAGGGCTGACCGGCACGATCTTCTCCAGGCCTTCGACCAGCCGATCGCCCGGATCGCCCACATCGACGTGCGGCGGCGGGGTGGCGTTGCTCGAGGGCAGGTAGGAAAGGAAGCGGCGGACCAACGCGATGCACTCCGCGTCGTTTCCGACCTCGTTATCCCCCACGCCCGACTCGTAGCAGTGGACCTGCGAGCCACCCATGTCATGGTCCGTGACGTCCTCGCCGGTGGCTGCCTTCACCAGCCTGGCGCCGCCGAGCGACATGGACGACGTCTCTTTGACCATCGGAACGAAGTCCGCCAGGCCTGGGATGTATGCCGTGCCCGCGGCGCATGGTCCGAGCATCGCCGCGACCTGAGGGATCACCCCTGACATGACGACCTGGTCGGAGAAGAGATAACCGGTACCCGCGAACGTTGAGCCCGCCGCCTCCTGGATCCGTGCCCCCGCGGAGTCGAGCAGCCAGACTATCGGCTTGCGGTAGCGCAGGGCCAGCTCGCGCACTCGGGCCGCTTTGAACTGCTCCCCGACGGCACCCATCGAGCCGGCCATGACGGTGAAGTCGTAGGCGATCACCCAAACCTGGCGCCCGTCGACGTGGCCGTGGCCCGTCACCACACCGTCTGCGGGCGTGCCGTCGGGGTCGGTCTCCCCGCCGCGAACGGGCATCTGATGCGCCAGCAGGCCGAACTCGACGAACGTGCCCGGATCGAAAAGCAGCTCGATGCGCTCCCGAACCGTCAGCTTGCCGCGCTCGTGCTGCCTGGAGACCCGGTCGGCTCCGCCCATGCCGAGGTTCTTCTTCCGCCTCGAGTGAAGCTCGCCGACCCGTTCCGTGTACTCGTCGCCCACCGCGGGCAATGTTAGGGGCCCAGGCGATTGGATCGGCGGGTTCGAGCGCCTCCTGCAAGCACGCCCGCGGTGAGCAGGTCCTTGCGTTCGCCCCACCGGTCGAGGAACCGATAGAGGTTCCGACGCGACAGCCGGTCGCGCTCGGACGGCTCTGTCGCCTCCCACAGGCGGTGCTCGTGCTTCTCGATCGGAAGGTTGCTGACCGCAACGGCCCTGCCTCCTCTCGCTCGAAGCCGGAAGCTGAACTCGATATCGGCGATTCGGTAGAAGCGGAACTTTGGATCGAAGCCGTCCGCCTCGATTGCATCTGCTCGGCGGAAGGCCATGCAATAGCCCTCAATCGCATCGACCTCCGGACCATCGCTCGGGGAGAACTCCTTCAGCGAGCCCACGCCGCGCAATCCAAAGGGTCCCGCGAGGGCGACGCTCGGGTCCGCCAGCACCGCGAGCAGCGGGCCGACAGCATCGCCTTTGAGCTCGGTGCCAGGATCGAAAAGGACGACGACCTCGCCCGCCGCCGCCCGGATCCCGGCGTTGACCGCCGCGCCGAAGCCGACCGGCTCGGGAATCGAGATGACCCGCAGCCTTTCAGCCACGCGAGACTTCAGCCAACCCGCGATGCGCGGGTCGGCCGAGTTGTCGACGATGACGCACTCGAAGTCGGATTTGCAGTGTGTGAACACTGAGAGCAGCCAGGTTTCGGCGTCGGACTGCCAGCCGTGCACGATCGTCAGGAGCGTGACCGCACGCGGGGGCGCTTGCTCCTTGCCGGCCGGGGCCTCGAACATCTGCAGCTTGCTGCCGGTCGCGGTGTCGGCCACGTCCCATCCGCCTTCGCGCAACCGAGCCCGAATGCCGTCGGCGGCGGCAAAGTCGCGTGCGTGTCGAAGAGCCTGGCGTTCGGCGAGCAGGTTCTCCGCCTCCTGCCGATCCATCAGCGGTCTTCCCGGAGGCGGTTAGGCCCCATCGGAACCTTGGACCTGGTTCAGCCCTTCTTGGCTTTGACCGCAGCCGTGAGCGCAGGGATGATCTTGAGCGCGTCGCCGACGACCCCGAGATCGGCCATCTTCATGATCGGCGCCTCTGCATCCTTGTTGATGGCGATGATCACTTTGGACGCCTTCATCCCAACCGTGTGCTGCATGGCGCCGGAGATGCCCACCGCGATGTAGACGCCTGGCCGCACGGACTTGCCGGTCTGGCCGACCTGCATCGAGTACGGGACCCAACCCGCGTCGACCACGGCTCGGCTCGCCCCGACCGCCCCGCCAAGCTCGTGGGCAAGGTTTTCGAGCAGCACGAAATTGTCAGGGCCGCCCATTCCGCGCCCGCCGCCGATCACGACCCTTGCGTCTTCGAGCTTCACCTTCTCGGACGCTTCCACGACCCGCTCGATGATGTGCGCGCGCATCGATGACTGGCTGATGCCGGCGGCGAGCTGCTTGAGCTCTGCCGTACCGCCGGACTCCGAGGCTTCGAACGACTTGGGCCGGACCAGGACGATGGCGGGCTTGGCGTCGGCGCGCATCGAGGCGACCTTGGCACCGCCGAAGTACTGGACCTTGGCCACAAAACCGCCGTTCTGTGACACCACGTCGCCGGCATTGGAGATGACACCGACACCAAGCCTGGCCGCGAAGCGCCCGGCGACCTCGCGCGAGTCAGGCGTGAATCCGAACAGGATCAGGTCCGGTGCCTGCTGCTTGTAGAGGATCTCCAGCGCGTCGGTGGCCGGCTCCGCGAGGTACTCGTCGAACGCCGCGTCCTCGTTGACGTGGACGACCTTGGCTCCGTGGCTGCCCAGAGTCACAGCTGCGGCTCCTGCTCCCGCTCCGAGCGCTATCGCCTCGACGTCTCCCAGCTCCCGCGCTTTGGCCATCAGTTCTAAGGCAGTCGGCGCGAGCTTGCCCGCGTTCATCTCGGCGTAGACCCAAATCCTCGACATCAGATGACCTTCGACTCGGACAGAAGCTGGACGATCCTGTCGACGGCCGACCCGTCATCTTCGATCACGATGCCCGCTTTGCGGGTCTCGGCGTCGGCCATGCCCTCGATGGTCTCGACCGAGGCAGAAAGCTCAACACCGAGATCACCCAGCCCAATTTGTTTGATCTCTTTCGAGCGGGCCGCCATGATGCCCTTCAGGGAGGCGTAGCGGGGTTCCGCGATGGCGGCGGTCACCGTGATCAGCGCAGGCATGGACGCCTCGATCACCTGGTAGCCATCCGACGTCTGCCGGTGAATCTTCACGCTCGTGCCGTCCACGGTCACCTTCTTGGCCACCGTCAACTGGGGAATGCCAAGCAGCTCGGCCAGCATTGGAGGCACCATGCCGGTGCTTCCGTCGTACGACTCCGTGCCGCAGATGACGAGATCCGGGCTCTCAGCCTTGATCGCCGCCGCCAGCGCCCTTGTGGTGAGCAGGACGTCCGCTCCGGCCAGCTGAGGGTCAGTGATCAGGACGCCGCGGTCGGCCCCCATGGAAAGACCTTTGCGGATGGCGTCCTTCGCACGCTCGGGACCCATCGAGATCAGGATCACCTCGCCCCCGTGGGCTTCCTTGAGCTGCAGCCCCTCTTCCACTCCGCACTCGTCACCGGGGTCGAGAACGACTTCTTTGTCCCTTGCGATCGAATGGTCGGCCTCGAGGGTAAGGGTCGAGTTTGGGTCCGGTACCTGTTTGACTGTGACGACGATTTTCAAGGCCTCAATCCATTATCGCTGGGGCGGGTGCGCGACATGAAAGAGCTCCAGGTCGGCTGGGGTGTTGAGGCTCCGAAACTGAGCTGGATCAAGGTTTTCGAGCCAGGTGACATCAAGCTGCTCCACGACCTCGGCCGTTCGGTAGTGACCGTAGTCGAGCGCGGCTTTGATCACGCCGAGAGCTGAAGTTCGGTAACCACCGCAGACTGGTTCGGGTCTTCCATCCACCCGGGGTATCGCGGCATCGCACCTGCGGGCCGAGGCTACGGCCATCTCTGCGGCTTCGAGAGTCACGTACGGCATGTCGCAGGCAAGGACGAATACGACCTCGTGACGCGAGGCCATCAGGCCGGCCTCGATGCCGGCGAGGGGCCCCGCCGACGCCTTGCGATCGAAAACCACTCGGTAAGGGACTGGCTGCTCCATCTGTTCGGGTTCGGCAAACGAGACCAGTACCTCGGCAAAGGCATCGGCGAGCCGTTCCGCCGTGTAGCGAAGCAGGTAGGTGTCGTCCACCTCTAGCCATGGCTTGGGCCGACCCATGCGGCGGCTGAGCCCGCCGGCCAGCACCAGCAACGCTGCTTCCATATCTCTAGTCTCCCGGAACTTATGATCCCGGTAATGAGGGCAATCGATTTTCACGTCCACCTGCCCACCCCGGACTGGCTTGACGCCTCGATGCGCGGCTATGTGGAAGCGGCCGAGGCTTACTTTCGGTCGAAGGTGGTCCGGCGCACCATCGACGAGCTGGCTGCGGATTACGAGCAGCTGGACGTCCTCGCCGTCCTTCTCGCGTGGGACGCCGAGACAGCCACCGCGCGGCCTCGGGTGCCCAACGAGCTGGTCGCCAAGGCCTGCCACGATCACCCCAAGGCGTTCGTCGGCTTCGGGAGCGTTGATCCGCTCAAGGGCGAGCGAGCGGTCGCGGAGCTCGAATCCATAGCGGCATTGGGTCTGAAGGGAGTCAAGCTCCACCCATCACTTCAGGCCTTCGCGCCAGACGACGAGCGATTCTGGCCTCTGTACGACCGGTGCCAGGAACTTGGCCTGGTCGTGCTCTTCCACACAGGGACCAGCGGAATCGGGGCAGGCCAGCCCGGCGGGCAGGGGATCCGCTTGGACTACGCCCGACCGATCAGGCTCGATGCGGTGGCTGCGTCATTCCCGGACCTGCCCATTGTGGCGGCACATTTCGGCTACCCATGGCACCTCGAACTACTGGCGATGGCCCTCCACAAGAACAACCTCTACATCGACATCTCCGGTTGGGCGCCGCGCTACGTCCCGATTGAGGTGATGCGAGACCTCAAGGGCCGGCTTCAAGACCAGTTCCTGTTCGGCAGCGACTATCCATTCATCCAGCCCAAGCGCTGCCTGGAGGAACTCGAGAACATGGAGATCCCCGAAGCCGTGCTCCAGAAGGTGCTGACCGGTAACGCAAGGTGGCTGCTGGGGCTCGCGTAGCCGCTCGCGAGCCGGGCGGACGCCTGCGCGTTAAGGGTGAAGCTCTGACCGAATAGCGGCATCGGCGCAGACACCTGTTCGATTGCCGAGACGGAGACCACCGATCCAGCCACCGAAACGGAACCTAGCTTCGCGTCCGGAATCTCGGCCGCGAGCACTCCTTCAGCTGCACTCTTTGCCCGGGAGGGATCCAGCGCCAGCTGGCCACCCGAGCGAAGCAGAGCGGTGTCGATCTGGTCTGCAGAGACCTCAGCGGCCTGCGCCACCGCCGCTTGGAGCGCGGCGGCACTGCCGCTCAGGACCGCAGCGTCCACCGCGTACCCCGTCACGGGCAGCAGGACCATGGGCAGAACCAAAGCGAAGAAGGCGAGGACCTGGCCGTCCTGCAGGCGAGTCATCCGGGGCGGCTTCGCCAGGACTCGACCAGCGCCGAAGCCCTGCCCTCGAGTTGCATCGAGGTTCGGATCGGGAGCAGTAACGCC
>JBIOJB010000038.1:0-25690 GCA_044450465.1 Candidatus Dormibacterales bacterium
AGTCTCGGCTTCCCCATTTTACAAAGGGGTCGAGAGGTGACTGAGTGACACCACGCCTCTTATGTCGCGAGAGATGCAATGGTGGGCCGGGAGGGAGTCGAACCCCCAAAGCTTTCGCGGCGGTTTTACAGACCGTTGGGCTCGCCACGTGCCCTTTGCCGACCCAGCGCACGCCGCCGCACCCGGCGGGAGCTCGAGAGGTAATCCTATCCCAACGCCATAATTCCTCCGATGCTCCGCGGCTACCCCCGCTACGTCCTTGGCGTGATGGTCGCGATCAACTTCCTCAATTACATGGACCGCTACGTCGGCGCCGCCGCCTCCCCCCTCATCCAGACCGAGTTCCACCTCAGCGACACCCAGGTCGGCCTCCTCGGCTCCGCCTTCCTCCTCGTGTACGCCGTGGCAGCCCTTCCCTTTGGCTACTGGGCCGACCGTGGCGTGCGCAAGGTAGTGGTCGGGGTCGGCGTCGCCGTCTGGAGCGTGGCGACGGCCTTCACCGGGTTTTCTCGCAACTTCCTCCAGCTCTTCCTCACGCGCGCAGTCCTTGGCATCGGCGAGGCCGGGTACTACCCGGCCGGCACGTCCTTGCTCGCGGACTACTTTCCCAAAGAGCAGCGCAGCCGCACCGCCGCCATCTGGGGCGCCGGCAGCACCTTCGGGATCGCGGTCGGCTTTGCCGGTGGCGGCTTCATCGCTGAGAAGTACGGCTGGCGCGACGCTTTCTTCTTCGCCGCCGTGCCGGGCCTGCTGTGCGCGCTTCTCGCGTTCGGACTTCGCGAACCGCTTCGCGGCAGCGCCGAGAGCCGGGGGCCGGTAATCAAGACCGCCCACGACGCCAACCTCCGCACCTTCCTCAACCTCCTGCGCATACCCACCCTGCGCGCGACGATCCTGTCCCAGGCGCTCCTCTATTTCGTGCTGGCCTCGAACGCCTTCTGGCTTCCCATCCTCCTGCACCGCCGGTTCAACCTCTCGGCCGGCCAGGGCGGCCTGCTGGCCGGGGTCGTCCTCGTACTCGGCGGTCTCATCGGGACCCTGGCCGGGGGCTGGATCGCGGATCGCCGCATGCACAAGTCCCCTGCCGCTCACCTCGAGGTCGGCATCTTCGGGTTCATCGCGGGCGCCGTACTCATCGTGATCGCGCTGCTGGCACCCATGAACGTCGGGCCCATCCCGGTTTTCGTGCCGGTGTTCCTCGCCACCGTGGTCTGCCTCTACCTCTACTCGGGGCCTTTCACCGCCCTCTCTCAGAACGTGGTTTCGCCCGCCCTGCGGGCCAGCGCTGTGACGATGCTGCTCTTCGTCTCGCACGTGTTCGGCGACTCGCACTCGACCTTTGACGTCGGCTTCATCTCAGACCACCTCGGTGGCAACCTCCAGGCGGCGCTCCTGATCACCTCGCCGACGCTTCTGATCCTGGCCGCGATCATCGCCTCGACCGGGCTGCGCACCGCGCAGGCGGACACGCGGCGGATGGAAGAGGCCTGGGCTGCCCGAACGGTCTAAAGGCTGGATCGGGCAGACGTAACAGTTTCGGCGAACAAACCTGGGCCGGACGAGGCCAGCTCCTCAGACGAGGCCAGCTCCTTAGTAGATGAAGCCTTCCAGCGCGTTGCCCAGCTGGCCGGGCTTGATGGTGCGCAGATCGATCACGTCGAACGCCATAGCATTCATCTCGGACACCGTCCACGAACCGTCGGGGTTAACGCTTTCGACATACGCAACGTGCCCCGCCCAGCTCTCCCAGGTGACCATGATCGCGCCCACCTTCGGGGTCGGTCCGACGGCGTAACCCTGGGCCGCCGCGTTGGCGTACCAGTAACCCGCGTCTCCGCTCCAGGTCACGTTGCGCTTGGTGGCCACGTAGTAGGTGCACCAGCCGACCGGGAACTTGTTGTTGGTGTAGGGACCGAGGCAGCAGTTGACCACGTGGGCGTTGGCAAAGGAACCCCAGCCCTGCTTCATGAGAAGCTGCCAGAGGGTGGGCGGCGGTGGGAACGCCCCACCCACGCCACCCGGGATGACCAGCGTCATTCCGGCGCTCAGCTGCGGGGTGCGGAGCCGGTTGAAGTCGATGATGACCTGCGGGTCCACCTGGTAGGTGGTGCCGAGGCTGGCAAGGGTGTCGTTCGACTTGACCAGCACGACGACGCCCGGGACCGGCGGGATCAGGATCTTCTGGCCGGTGGAGACCGAGTCAGACGAGATGAGGTCGGTGTTCGACCATCGGATCTGGGGCACCGTCACGCTGTACCTGGCCGCAATCGTGGTCAGGGACTCGCCGGCGGCGACCGTGTAGACGTAAGGCGTGTGTACGATCGGCGCCGCAGTCGGGATGGCTACAGGCTTGATGATCGTGCTGTAGCGGCCGAGCGAAACGTCGCCGACCGTCCCACCCTCGCTGACGACTACGGCTTCGGCGTTGACCGCGCCCAGCCGGGCCGTCAAGGACGAAGCCAGATTCCGATCGACTGACGCATAACTCGACATCGCAACTGCTATCGCGAGCACGAGAATATGGGTCAGGTATCGATTTACTCGCAATGCCTACCCCTAATATCTGCGAATCCCGAACCAGGGATCCCCCAGAGAACTGAGCCACCGTAGCAGACGCCTGTCGAGAGAGTCAACCCTTAACCGCAAACAGTTGTTCGGGCTTTGGTATGACCAAATGGCACCCCGCCGAACTCAATTCGATCTCAACCCGAAATGCCCCCCATCGGGGGCAATTTATTAAGGGCCGCCCCTCGCGTACACCGTCTGGCCCGAGACGAAGCTCGACTCGTCGCTGCACAGAAACGCGATCACCCGGGCGATGTCCTCAGGCTGGCCGACCCGCCTGAGCGGGATCTGCGAGGCCGCCCCGATCTTGAACGTCTCGTAGTCGATCCCAAGCCTCTCGGCCGTCGCGCGCGTCATTCGCGTGTCGACGAACCCGGGCGCGACTGCGTTCACGTTGATGTTGAACGGCCCCAGCTCGATCGCCAGCGTCCTTGCCATCCCCTGGAGCCCAGCCTTGGCGGCCGAGTAGTTCGTCTGCCCGCGGTTGCCCAGAGCCGACGTGGACGAGAGGAACACCATCTTTCCGTACTTCTGCTCGACCATCGGCTTCTGCGTGGCCCTGGCGCACAGAAACGTTCCCTTGAGGTGCGTGTCGATCACCGCGTCCCAGTCGTCGTCCGTCATCTTGAAGAGCAGGTTGTCCCGCGTTATGCCCGCGCACGCCACCAGGATGTCCAGCCGGGAGAACTTCTCGACTACCCGCGCGACCATCTGCTCGACCTGCTCCCGGCTCACCACGTCGCAGGCGACCGCGAGGCCCTTGATGGGGCCGGCCACCTCCTCGGCGGGCGCGACGTCCAGGTCCGACACCGCGACCTTCGCCCCCTCACTCGCCAGGAGCCGCGCGACCGCCGCGCCGATGCCCCTGCCTCCACCCGTGACGAGCGCGACGCGGTCCGTGAACCTCATACCGTTCGAGAGTCAAACGCCGCGCCGCCGTCCTTGCGCGGATCCGAAGCCCCGTTCAGAGAGCCGTCGGCCGCGGCCACGATGACCTGGGGGCGCGAGAAGTACGAGTCGTAGCCAAGAGTCCGGCGGTTGACCTTGTAGCCCGATCTCTGCAGCCCCTCGCAGACCGCCTGGGGCACCCGGCCCTCGGCCTGGACGACATCCCCCTGGAAATCCACGCGCGGAGCGCTGACCGCTTCGACCGGCGACATCCCGTGATCCAGCACGTTAACCAGCACCTGAAGGATGCCCGTCACGATTTTCGTACCTCCCGGCGCCCCCACGCAGACGCGCAAGCGGTCGCCTTCGAAAACCAGGGTCGGGGTCATCATCGTCACCCGGGTCTTGCCGGCTCGAATCGAGTTCGGGCGGCCGGGACGGGGGTCGAAGCAGTTCATGTAGTCGTTGTAGCCGAAGCCGAGGCCCGGAGTGACAACTCCGCTTGCCGAGCCAAGCGTGTGCGTGAGCGAGACCGCGTTGCCGGCGTCGTCGACGACGCACACGTGGGTCGTGTCGGCCCTGTCGTGCGCGAGCCCCGTCGCAAAGGCAGCCTCTCGCGCCTGCGCCGCGTACTCCTTGCCTGCGAGCGCTCCAACGGGCACTTCGACGAAACGCGGGTCGGCCACGTGCCGCTCCCGGTCGGCCACCGCCCAGCCCATGGCCCCGACCAGGAGCCTCGCCGCCTCCGTGCTGGGCCAGCCGTGCGAGCCGACGTCGGAGCCCTCCAGGAAATTCAGCATCTGAAGCAGCGTCAGCCCGCCCGCGGGCGGGCCCGCGGCGACGATTCTCAGCCCGCGATAGGTGCCCCGGATCGGCTCGGTGACGTTGACCCGATACGCGGCCAGGTCCTCTTTGGTGATGAACCCACCATGGGCCGCGAAGTCCGCCGCGATCTCGCCGGCGAGCTCTCCTTTATAGAAGGTGTCCGGCCCGCCGGCCGCCAGCCGCTCGAGGGTCCGCGCGTAGTCGGTCTGGACCATCAGCTCGCCTATCGAGTAGAGCTCGCCATCGTGCGTGTAGATCGCCCTTGCCTCGGGCGTGGCCTGGATTCGCCGATGGTTGGGGACGACGTCTGGTCCGTAGTCGGTCGTCCAGTAACCGTGCACATAGCCGGTCACGGGAAACCCGCTTCGTGCCAGCGGGATGGCGGGCGCGATCGCCTCCTCCCACGAGATGGTCCCGAACCTGGCCAGGGCCTCGTGCAAGCCGGCCACCGTGCCCGGGACCGCGACCGACTGGTAGCCGGCGTCGTTGACCGCGCCTTCGAGCACGTAGCCGTAGCGATCGGCCGCCTCGCGGAGGAACAGCTTCTCCCACTGGTCCTCTCGCACCTTTGAGCCGGCGGTGGCATAGAACTCGAGGAGCGAGTCGCCCGCCTGCGGGCTGTGCACCAGCATCACCCCGCAGCCCCCGAGGCCGCACATCTGGGGGTCGATCACCCCCTGCACGAAGGCGCAGGTCACGGCGGCGTCCACCGCGTTGCCGCCGCGCCGCATCACCTCAAGTCCGATCTCCGCCGCCAGCGGCTGGGGGCAGACGATGACGG
Source organism: Candidatus Dormibacterales bacterium (assembly GCA_044450465.1). Lineage (GTDB taxonomy): Bacteria > Chloroflexota > Dormibacteria > Dormibacterales > Dormibacteraceae > JBIOJB01. The sequence continues at coordinate 5,060 of JBIOJB010000038.1, forward strand.
CCACAAGGATCAATTATGAGAGGCCGCCTGCCCGGCTCCCCCGGTGCCCCTTAGGCCACTAATGTTGGGCCGGACCGGATGCCGAAATTCGTAACCCGCCGGGCGCGAGACCGTTGAGAAGCACCGTGGTGAGCGATGCGCTGGTCACGCTGCGCCGGCTGTTGCTGGTTGGCGCCCTGATCGTCGCCATCCTCGCCCCAAGCGTGGCGACGCTCTGGGTATGGACGCCCTCCGGCGACGACATCCAGGCTCGGGTGGCCGCCGCCACCGCCGTGCACGGCGTGCGGATCCTCGGACCCCATGAGGTGCCCAGGCTCCTCGCCGAGGCCGTGGTCGCCACCGAGGACGAACGCTTCTATTCGCACCACGGTGTGGACTCAATCGGGCTCGGCCGGGCACTCCTATACGACCTCACCAACTTCTGCATGTGCCAGGGCGGCTCGACGATCACCGAGCAGCTGGTCAAGGACGTGTACCTCAACGGGTCGGATCGCGGTTACAACAAGATCGAGGACATCGTGTTGGCGCTCAAGGTGGAGCGCGTGATCGACAAGGATCAGATCCTGGCCGACTACCTGAGCGAGATTACGACCGGCTACGGCAAGTTCGGCGTGGCCTCAGCTGCTTGCGCGTACTTCCAGGCGCCGCTCGCCGGCCTGAGCCTGGGCCAGTACGCCCTTCTCGCCGGTGTCACGCAGGCGCCTTCGCTGTACGACCCCACCGTCGATCCCGAAGCCGCGAGGGCCCGCCGCGCCCAGGTCCTGACTTCGATGGTGGCGAACAACCTGATCTCGTCAGCGCAGGCTGCCGAGGCCGGTGCGGAACCCGTGCTGGTGGACACTGGCCCGGGATGTAAGTAACCAATGAGAGGGATTCCCCAGGTTCGACCGGTCCGCCGACTCTAGCGGAGCAGCCCTTCGTCGTGGCTGGGATCCATTAGAGGGGACCCCCGGCTCCCTTTTATAACCTCAGCTACTCCAGCTCATCGGCGAGGTGGCGTCCAAACCAAGGTCGGTCGTGAGCAGGATCGGCTTCACCACCACCGGCGGAGGCGCCGCGGTGGGGCTGGGGCTTGGCAGCTGCCCGTTGTAGGGCCCACCAGGGGTCGGGGTCGGCGTTGGAATCGGGCTTGGCGGCGGCGGCGCATACGCGTCCTTGGGCAGGAACCACAGCTGGAAAGGCCCGTCCGGTGAGTTGGGCGCCAGGTAGGCGATGCCCGAGCCGTCAGGGGCCCAGATGGGCTGCGCGACCAGCTGGTTCGTGAGCACGGTCTTGAAGCTGGTCAGGTTGCTGCCGTCCCAGTTCGCGATCACCAGATACGAAACCTGCTTCTCGTAGGTACAGATCATCGCCACTTGATGACCGTCCGGCGAGAGCGCGGGTTCACGGCAGTCGTCACCCGGAGCGGTGAGCGCTTTCCCATACGCGTATACGCGGTTTGTGAACCAGAGCTGACCGATGAGCTTGAGGTCCGGTCCATAGTCGTATTTGGTGTAGATGATGCCGCCGGTCGGCAGTGGGATGGGCTGCACGTCTCCCCCGGTGTAATCGTTGGAGTTGGTCCACAGCTTTGCCTGGCGGATGGTCCCACCCAACGGCATCGCCCATACGGACATCACGACGTCGTATCCGAACTTCGGCTCGTCGTAGCTCATCCACAGGGTGCTCCCGTCTGGGCTCAGCCGCGGATAGAACGACCAATGGTTGAGGCCGGTGTCGTAGTTGCTGACCGGTCCCGCGTTAGCCGTCACCTGCCTGACCACGGTCCCGTACCGGTTGAGGACGTAGACGTCCGAATAGAATCCACTCCGCTTCACCGCCAGCAGGTTGCTGCCGTCGGGAAACAGGGCGGGCTGCGTCCAGCCGGACTCGCCGGTGAGCTGGTGGAAGCGGCCCTCGCTGAGACTGTAGAGCGCACCGGACTGGGCCAGATAAAGGGTGCCGGGGAGCATGAACGAATGTGGACTGGGACTCGCCTGCGTGGGCTTGAGCGGCGCCACGGCAACCTTTGACTGGCGCCCGGTCAGATAGATGTATGTCGCCGACCCGATTACCACCATCAGCACGGCGAGGCCGGTGGCGAGCAGCACCCTCGGGATCAAGGAAAGTACTGGTGCACCAGCGGGATGATCAGGCCCCACGAGCCGACCACGCTTCCGCCCGGGCCACCACCATGGGTATAGGGCGGAAGCAAGACAATCTGCGTGATTGCGTCCGGGTTGTCGAAGCTCGCGGCCAGGGGGAGCAGTTCGGCAACCCGCGCCACGCTGATCGACGTCTTGAGCTCGCCGCCGATCGCGGCGGCTATCGTCGGGATGTCTGCGGCTGAAAGCTGTTTGGCCTTCTGGCGAATGGCGAGCAAGACCTGCTGCTGGCGCTGCGAGCGGCCAAAATCGCTCTGCAGGTCGCCGTGGCGCGAGCGGACGTACTGCATTGCTGCCAAACCGTCCAAGTGCTGGGGTCCGGGCAGCACCGCGATCCGTTCATAGGCGTATGGCACGTTGCCAAAAATGTCGGCAGGGTAGTAGTCATCGAGCACTGGGTGGCTGGTGACCACATCCACGCCACCGATCGCATCGATCAGCTTGATCAACCCGAGGAGTCCCACCCAGATGTAGTCGTCGATGTGGACTCCGAAGTTCTGTTCGACCGTCGCAATCGCCGCGCCCGCCCCGCCGTACGAGTACGCCCCATCGATCTTTCCACTCCCTCCGACCGACAACGGAACGTACAGGTCCCGGGGGATGGAAAGCATGATCACCTGTTTGGTGGCTGGAATGACCCGCACGAGGATCATCGATTGGGTGAGTACGTGGTCGCCGCTGAACTTCGAATCGTCATCGGAACCTAGCAGCAAGATGGTGAATGGGCTGCCGATCGATTGGGGAGTGGGTGCCGCAGAGGGCGCAGGGGTGCCTAGCCTCGCGGCCGATGTCGAATTGTGGATCGCCACCGTTTGCCCGGTAGCCTGCAGGGCAGTCGCCGCGGCGGGGATGAAGTAGGCGAAACCACCCGCCACCACCGCCAGGGCGGTCGCGAGCGCGGCAAGGGTGATGGATCGAATAGGGCTAAGGCGCCGGCGTGAGGCTCTGGCGCGGTGCCCCGGTCTCATACCGAGCGGCACGGGCAGAGATTCTACAAGGCGAACCTGAGAGACCCGGACAAGGGGGGCGGGCCCCCCTTGTGGTGAACCCCCCTTTCACATGATTCAGCGTCGAATCAACCCGCGGCGGAGCGGTGGCCTGGCAAAGCCAGGCCATGCGCAAGTGAAGTCGACCCTCCGTCGTGCTTTCTTTCTAGTGAAGCGCGAGCTGAACCGCTTTGACCACGAGCAGGACGATGGCGAGCACCAGGTACCCGCTGAGCGTGAGCATCGAGATCGTCCGGCTCAGCGACCAGGCTGGTCGCTCCAAAAGGGTTAGGCCCGGCATGCGCCAGTTCTCCCTCTCCGCCTTGGACATCTTGGGCTGCGGGGGTGACCCCCTGGCGCCGATCCATAGCCAGGCCCCTCCACCAATCAGCACCACCGCCAGACCCGAGCTCAGAACGATGACGAGCCGGGCGACGTCGACCGACGGAAACACGGTCGAGATCACCAGGACGAGAGAGAGCACGAGCAGCGCCCCGACGATCAGGGCGGCAACCGCGTTGAGCCACGCTTTGTTGACCCACGGGCCCAGCACGGCGCGGTCGTTGCAGAGCAGCACCAGGAACACGGTGGCGCTCGGCAGGAGAATGCCGGCCAGCGCCTGAACAGCCGTAGTGAACAGACCTAGCGGCGCATTGGGGATCAAAACGATCCCGGCGGCCACCACGACCATGGCGGTGTAGGAGGCGTAGAAGACCTTGGCCTCTCGAATGCCGCGGTGCAGTGAGTGGCGCAGTCCGAAGATGTCACCAAAGGCGTAGGAGGTTGCGAGCGTCACCGCCGACGCTCCGACGATCGATGCATCAAATAGAAGTAGTGCGAAGATCGAGCCTGCCGCCGGGGACAGAAGGTGCTGCAGGCCCGCCGCGACGTGGCTAGCGTCCTTGAACTGGCCGTAGGCCGCCGACCCGGTGAAAGCGGATGCGGTGGCGATCATGATGACCGAAGCTCCGAGCACGACCACGAACGCCCCGATGACCGTGTCGGCCTTCTCGTACTCGAGCCATCTGGGCGTGATCCGTTTGTCGATGACGTTCGACTGCTGGAAGAACAGCTGCCACGGCGCAACGGTGGTGCCGACGATGGCGATGATCAACAGCGCCGCGTTTGACGTGAGTCCTCCCGGGATGCGCGGGTCCGTGAATCCCTTCAGTACGGAGCCGGCGTCGGGGTGGCTCAAGACCAGGAGCGGCAGAACCAGAAGGCTGGCGAACAGGAACACGAACATGGCTCGCTCCCAGCGCCTGAAGTTCCCGGTCACGGTGATGCCGATCAAGACGGCGGCTGCTACCGGGACCACGACCACGGGCGGGAACCCGAAATAGCTGCCGGCGTAGCCGATTCCGATGAATTCCGTGCTAATCGTCAGGAAGTTGAGTAGAAAGAGGTCGCCCACCGAGAACCAGCCCCAGAACCTGCCGAACCGCTCCTTGATCAGACGGGCATGCCCCACTCCAGTGACAGCCCCAAGCCTGACTACCATCTCCTGGTTCACGATCAAAACTGGGATCAGCAGCACAAGGGTCCAGAGCAGCGAATAGCCGAAGTCCTGGCCCGCCTGTGCATAGGTGGAGACTCCGCCGGCGTCGTTGTCGCCGACCATGACGATCAGGCCGGGCCCGACGATCGCCGCCAGCGTGAGCAGCCGCCGCCGCCAGGTGCGTCGCGGGGCGACGTCGCTGAGGCGGATCGTTCCAAACGCGCCGTGAATGTCACCCACGTGGGCTTCATCCAGGACGGCCGAGGTAGGCTTCACGCGCGAGTCGTTTTTAGTCGGCTCGCGCCCGGCCATCGAAGATCAGACCCCGGAGCTCGCTTCGACCCGGTTGCGCCAGTCGTCGGGCACCAAAGCCTCGAGCAGGTCGTCCACCGATATGGCGCCGATCAGGTTCTCGGCGGCGTCCGTGACCGCCAGCGACGTGAGGTTGTAGTCAGCCATCATGAGGGTGACGTCGGCGAAGTCGGACCCAGAGCCGACCGAGCACGTGGTGAGCTCGAGCTCGTCCAGCTTCCGAGACGGATCTGCACGCACGAGATCGACGACGTTGATGGTGCCCACATACTTGCCATCCGGGCTCGTGACGAACACCGTGTTGAGGAGCTGGCGAGGCGTCTTGTCGTCGGACCGGACCGCCTCCAACGCTCGCTCGACAGTCGATCCGGTGATCGCTGCGATGTAGTCGGGGCTCATCATGCCGCCCGCCGTCGTCGGGTGGTACTGCAGCAGCTTGCGGAGCTTGTGCTGCTGCGGAGCCGACATGTGGTTCAAGACTGGGAGCCGGCGCTCCTGGTCGAGCTCGCCCAGCAGGTCCGCCGCGTCGTCGGGGGCCATCCGGTCGAGCACCTTGGCCGCCTCTTCGTTCGAACGCGTTCGGAGGAACTCGACCTGATGCTCGGAGTCCAGCTCTTCGAAGACGTCGGCCGTCAGCTCGGCATCGCCACCAACCGCCTGGATGATCTCCTCGCCCTCCTCGTGAGAGGCGCCCTCGACGATGTCGGCGATCTGCGCCGGGTGCAGCCGGCGAAGACGCTGCAGGGGCATTAGCAGCTTGGCCGTCGGGACGTGGCCGACGAACGGCTGCACCTCCTTCCAGTCGAGGATCGCGTGGCGCCGCAGGTCGGGTCGGGCGCGCCTCGGAACCAGGCGGCGAAGCCAAGCCTGCGGGCTACGGTCGATGCCGAGGAGCCGCCAGCCCTCGTTGTCCTGTGCCAGCACGAGGTCGTGGGCCTGCACGATCCGGCCCTGGCCGACGTCGACCAAGTGCCTTCCCAGGACGTCGGCCGCGAGCAGCACCTCGCCCGGCCGGCGCTGGAACGGCTCGGTGCGCAGGTTGCTCGTGTTGAGGTGAAGACCTCCGGGCTCGAGTCTTGCCACCTGGTCCTTGCCGACGAAGACCTCCTGGTCGCCAACCCGAACCTTGAGCCCGGTCACCGGTGGGTACACGCCGTCGGTCAGCTTGACGATGAAGTCCTCCAGCCTGCCGACCTCAGCGCCCGCCGGGTCGAAGACCGGGCTCTTCAGCAGCTGAGTGATCATCAGCCGTCGCCGTTCCAGAGACTGTCTCGGACGATCCATCTTCTGGTCCTCCGCCCCCTCCGTCAAAATTTGCGAAACCAGATGGGTTCCAGGCCCATTATGCCCGGCTCACCGAGAATGACCCTCGGGGGCTTTCGACCAGCCCTCCATCGCCTCCCGAGCTTCCGGTACGAGCCAGACCAGAAGAGCGAACGCCGCGACATATTGCACCCACCAGAGGTTGAGCAGGCTGCCGGCGGCCAGTCCCACCAGGGTCGTGGCGGCTAGAAAGGCGCAGCTCGCGGTCTCCGCGATGTCCGCTCTGAGGGATGCACTCTCGAGCACCCGGTTGACGCGGCCCTTGGCCACCGCCAGGAGCGGCATGAAGACAAGCGCCACCGCCGTGACGGCCATGCCAACTGGCGAACCCGCCGGCCGAATGTGCAGGACCAGCCCGGCGAGGCTGGTGATCACGATGTAGATGCAGAGCAGAAGCAGCAGCACCGCGGAGACTCGCGCGCTTCCGCGTTCCAGGCGCTCCACATCGCTTGAGGTAGCCCCTCGCGCCTCGAAGGAGAGCCGGCGGACAAGAACTGCCCCGCTGAGGAGCTCGATCACCGAGTCCAGACCAAACGCGATGAGAAGGACGCTTCCGGCCAGAACTCCCGCCGATAGGGCGATCACCGCCTCCACGAGCATCCAGGCTGCGCCGGCCAGCTCAAGACCAAGTCCCCGCCGCGCCGCCGCGGAACGCGTCGCGTCCACGGACGCATTATCCGGGGAGCAGCGAAGAGCTCAGTAGGTTCGGAGGGAACCGCCCACCAGAGGGCCCGCGGCGGGCGCCGCCGTGTCGTCCCACCGGTAGGTCAGCCGGTCGACCACCTCGACCACGCCGTCGAGCTCTCGCGCCTTGCGTGTCAGGATCTGGGCGTCGCTTTTCCGGTCGACCACACCCTTGAGCGTGACCACGTTGTAGCGGACCTCGACCTCGATCGGCTCGTCAGGTGTGAGGAGGACCGCGGGAACGAGGCTGCCCAGGATCTCGTCGCGAAACTCCTCGTCTCCACGCAGGAAGACCTGGAGCAGGTCGCTGCGACTGACCACGCCCGCGATCTTGCCGCGCGCGTCCACGACGATCAGGCGCCGGATGTTGCGTTCCTGCATCAGGCGGGCGGCCTCGGTGAGCGTTGCGTCGGCCGAGATGGTGAGCGGCGGTGAGGTCATGAGCTCGGAAGCTACGGAGCCCTCCGCCTTTGCCTTCTCGGTTCGCCTGCGCTGAGGGTGAAATGGGTCAAGGCGCGACTCGAGCTCGCGGCGCCGCTCTTTCAGCAGAAGGTCTGCTTCCGACACGATGCCGACGGGCGTTCCGTCCTGGTCGACGATGGGGATGGCGCTCACCTTGTTCTCTTCGATCAACCGCACGAGCAGCTTGAAAGGGGTCTGCGGCCCGGCCACGTGGACCTGATTGGTCATCACCTCTCCCACCGTCCGGTGTCGGGGCATGGTGCTCACGACCGTCTCCTCTCGGCAACGAGGACCGGTTTGTCGCTTGTCCGCAGAAGCTGGTGGGTCACCGAGCCCAGGAGCAGGCTTTCGAAGTCGCCCATGCGGCTCGAGCCGAGGACTATGACGTCCGCGTTCCAGTTGGCGGCAAGCTCGGCGACCGACTGTGCCACCGGTCCCGCGTGGGCGATCACGGACTGGGCTGTGATCCCGGCGTCTTTGAGCCTCGACACGGCCTGGGTGACAGTCGATCGAATATCTTGCTCGGGCTCGACGAAGGCGAAGCCCTGGGCCCCGACGTAGGACTGCCGGACGTGGGCCACCATGACCTCGGACCCGGCCGCGGCGGCAGCCGCGATGGCGGCCTCGACCGCGGTGGGCATGTCTTCCGGGCCGGCCACCGCAAGCAACACGCGCTGCGCGTCGTGGGCGGCGGCGGAGCTGTTGGAGCGCACCACCAACACCGGGCAATCCAGCTTGCCCAGCAGCTCGTGGCTGGTGCTGTGCTTGATCATCGACTGCCATTCCGAGAGACCTCGCGAACCGACGACCACGAGATCCGCTCCGAACTGTCGTGCAGCCCCGGCCACCGCCGAGGCAAGAAGTCCCTTCTCCGCGCGGACGATCTCACCATCCGCGTCGATGCCTCCGGCACGAAGCTCGTAGACCGTCTCGTCTATCAAGCGGTTGGCTTCGGCGCGTGTCTCAACGTCCCAGACACCGTGGCGGTGGTGGACCTCCAGGTTCCAGACGTGAACGACGCGGACCCGAGCCCCGGAGCTGTGGGCGAAAGACCGCGTGACCCCGACCGCAGCCGCTGCCTGGGCGCTGCCGTCGGTGGCGAGGACTATCCGTTCATAGCCTCTGATCTTCACGACACGAGCTTTCCATCGCGAGAGCGGGCCAAGTAGGGTCCAACGACCCGTTCACCCGGGGTCAACTGGCGTAGATTCGACCCGGTGACAGCGCGACCTGACAGCAAGGACGTCCTGCTCGAGGCGGGCTTGGCGCTGGCCTCTGAGCTGTCACTCCCCGTCGTCCTTCAGCGGATCGTCGACCTCGCGGCCCAGCTGACCGACGCTCGATATGGAGCTCTGGGAGTGATTGGCGAGGGCGGCACGCTGGTCGAGTTCATCACGACTGGAATCTCCGCCATGCAGAGGCGCAAGATCGGGGCGCCGCCGCGGGGGCGCGGCGTCCTCGGCCAGCTGATCAGGGAGGCGCGGCCACTCCGGCTGAAGGACATTTCCGACCATCCACAGGCCGTCGGGTTTCCGCCCAATCATCCGCCCATGGGCTCGTTCCTGGGTGCGCCCGTGCGCGCCCTCGGCCGCGTGTACGGCAACATCTACCTGAGCGAGAAGCGCGGCGCGGCGGAGTTCTCCGCCGAGGACGAGGCGTCGCTCCTGATCCTCGCGACACAGGCCGGGGTGGCCGTCGCGAACGCCTGGTTGTATGACGAGGTTCGCTCGCGTGAGCGCTGGCTCAACTCGCTCCAGGACATCACCAACCAGATCATGGCCGGCACCGCTCCCAGCGCGCTTCGCCAGACGATCGCCGAGCACGCGCAGGCTCTGGTGGGCGCAGACGCGGCGACCATCGTCACCAACTCGGAGACGCCGGGCGAGCTGATCGTGACCGCCGCGGCCGGGGCGCAGTCGAGCGAGCTCCTTGGCGAAACGCTCCCATCCGAGGGTTCGATATCAGGCGCGGTGATGCGCGAAGGCAAGCCTCTGCGGCTCGACGATGTGAGCTCGGATCCGCGCGCGTTTCAGCCGATCGTCCGCCTGGGCAGGCATGGTGCGGGCTTCTTCGTACCGCTGCGTGAGCCCGGCGGGACCACCGGCACCCTGATGGTCGCCAACCTGAAGGGCCGCCCCGGTTTTGACCAGCGCCAGTGCCACCTCATCGAGACCTTCGCCGAGCAGGCCTCATTGGTCATCGAGTACAACCGCGCGCAGGGCGAGCTGCAGAAGATGGGTCTAATGGAGGACCGCGAGCGCATCGCAAAAGAGCTGCACGACGGGATCATCCAGTCGCTCTTCGCCGTCGGCATGGGCCTTCAGGGCACCGCCATGGCGGCCGGCGAGGGCGAAACGGCTCGCCGGATCGAGGGCGCCGTCGAGGAGCTCGACCACGTGATCCGCGACCTGCGCAACTACATCTTTGGATTGCGACCGGGCATCCTTGCCGACCGGCAGCTCGACCAGGCCCTGCGCGAGCTGGCGGAGCAGATTCGCTCACGGTCTGACGCCCGCGTCGAGGTCGACATCGACGCCTCGCTCGCCGCCGCGCTCTCCGTCCGCTCCGCAGACATCGTTCAGTTCACGCGCGAAGCCCTGTCCAACGCCGTCCGCCACGCCCAGCCCGGTCTGATCGCGCTGAGCCTCTCACGAGACGGCCGCCACGCCACATTGACAGTGGAGGACAACGGCAGGGGCTTCGATACGAACGGCGGCTCGCCGGGCTTGGGGCTGGCCAACATGCGCCAGCGCGCGGAGTCCCTGGGCGGACGCCTTGATGTGACCAGCAAGCCCGGTCGTGGGACCCGGCTCCGCGTCACCTTTCCCGTTTGAACAAAGACGTGTAGGTTTATGTAGACGTCCCGGCCGGGGCGCCTGACTCGTCGGACCTGAAGAGAGCCCGATTACTCAAGACAACCTCATTAAAGGAGTGGCAGCATAGACAAGGTGGCGAAGACTCGACTCCGGATCCTGCTCGTCGACGACCACGAGGTCGTCCGTGACGGCGTCAAGGCACTGATCAACGCCAACGACGACCTGACGGTTGTCGCAGAGGCGGGTTCGGTGCGCGAGGCGATCGATCAGGCGGTGCGCACCCGCCCAGACGTCGTCGTGATGGACGTCAGGCTCGCGGACGGCAGCGGCATCGAGGCGACGCGGGAGATCCGCGCCAGGCTGGACAAGACCCAGGTGCTGATGCTCACGTCCTTCGCCGACGACGAGGCACTGTTCGCGTCGATCATGGCCGGGGCGGCTGGATACGTGCTCAAGCAGATCCGCGGCGGTGAGCTCGTGCGCGCGATCCGTGAGGTCGGGGCGGGCAAGAGCCTTCTCGATCCGGAGATCACCAAGTCAGTGCTGGAAAGGCTGCGCAAGGGCAAGACCATGCGCGACGAGAAGCTGGCGCGCCTTTCGGCCCAGGAGGAGCGGATCCTCACCCTGGTCGCGGAGGGGATGACGAACGGGCAAATCGGCAAGGAGCTGAAGCTGGCCGAGAAGACGGTGAAGAACTACGTCTCTACCATTCTTTCCAAGCTCGAGGTCGCCCGCAGAGCGGAAGCGGCGGCTTATCTCGCCCGTCACACGACCACTCCCGGCGCGAACGGCTAGTCGCGCCGTACCGGGCCCCGGAAAGGCGGCCTAGCGGTCCCTCTCGGAGCGGGAGGAGATCGCCATCTCGAGGCGGTGCGCGATGGACTCGGCCAGCTCTTTCACCGTTCCCTCGGCGACGTTGTGCATCACGGCGTCGTCGAGCTGTTCTCCAAGGCGGCCCAACGGAGGCTCATACATGCCGCTGACGGTGAGGCGCGTGAGCTTGGCGTCGGTTGGCGCTATCTCGATCTTGCCGGACATCTCCGGAAAGAGCTTCCGGGGAAAGGTGGCCTTCCACGAAATGGGGATCACGGTCCAGGTCGAGGTCCGAACCGCCTCGCCCAGCTCGATCACGACGCGCTTGCGCACCGGCACGCCGGCTACATGGAGCCCGACCGCCTCGGAGCTCTTGTCGGCTCCCCCCAGAAACCACCTGGGTGGGCCCGCCATGAGCGCGTCGGTGCAAGCCTTAACCGGGTGATCGATGTGGACGGTGTGCTGGACGAACAAGCTACTGCTCCTTCCTGGAACCGCCGCCCAGGCGGCTGATCAGCGCCCTCACCGGATCGAAGTAGACGTCATCCATCCGCTCTTTCAGCGGAATGATCGCGTTGTCCGTGATCTTGATGTGCTCCGGGCAGACCTCGGTGCAGCATTTGGTTACGTTGCAGTAGCCCGCGCCGGCGGCGCCCTTGAGCAGCGGGCGGCGATCCAGGACGTCTTTCGGGTGCATCTCGAGGCTGGCGATCCGGACCATGAACCTCGGCCCGTAAAAAACACCCTTTGAGTCGTGGGCCCGAAGCACGTGGCAGACGTCCTGGCAGAGGAAGCATTCGATGCACTTGCGAAACTCCATCACCCGCTCGACGTCCTTCTGCTGCATTCGCCATGGCTCGCTGCTCGAATAGTCCTTCTCGCTTGGCGTGAAAGGCGGGATCTCCCGGTTGACCTGGTAGTTCCAGCTGACGTCGGTGACCAGGTCTTTGATGATCGGGAAGGCCTGCATCGGGCGAACCGTCACGCGTGAGCCGTACTCGGAGATCGGCGTCTTGCACATGAGGCGGGGAAACCCATCGACCTCCGCCGAGCACGACCCGCACTTGGCCGCCTTGCAGTTCCACCTCACGGCGAGATCGGAGGCCATGTTCGCCTGCACCCAGAGCACGGCGTCAAGAACGACCATACCCTCCCGCACCGGCACGCGGTAATCGACGAAATCGCCTCCCGAGGCGTCCCCGCGCCAAATGCTGAGCTCGAGATTGGAGATGTCCACTAGTGTCCTGCACCCGAGGTTAGTGAGCAAAGTCGCGGCACCAGCGGTCGGTGCCAAGGCTGGGGTGGCGCGACGAGGAGTGCGTCGGTAGACGCATGACGAGAAGCGCCGGGCCCCTTAACGCAGGCATCGGGGCCACGGGCCCCCGGTCGCTGGGGCCGATGAATTTGCCACGAATTTCTGGTGCAGGACACTTACTCCGTCTCCTCGGGTGTGTAGCGCGCATATGCGTGGCGAACGGCCTCGGCGAGGTTTTGCGGAAGCGGTGAGCGACGCTCACCCCTCACCGACATGCCCTCGGCCGTCTTCTCGACGATGAAGTTGACCGAGCTGAGGTCGTCCTCGGTCTTGGGGAAGTCGGAGCGGGCATGCGCTCCGCGGCTCTCCTTCCTTTCTAATGCGGAGCGCAGGAGGGCCTCGGCGTTGACCACCATCGATCGCAGGTCGTGGGCGGTGTGCCACCCAGGATTGAAGGCGAGGGTGCGAGATCCTCCAGTGCCGCAGGCGACGACGCGCCCGTCAAGCTCCCTTATCTTGACCAGTCCCTCCTCGAGTCCTGGACCGTCGCGAACGATGGGTGCGTGCTTGGTCATCGTGTCCTGGATCTCGGCCATCAGCTTGAACGGGCTCTCCGCGTCCGTCCGGTCCAGGGGCGCCATCAGATCCGCGATCGCGCCCTCAACATCCTTCTGATCGAGCTTCGGCCGCTTGGACCCGAAATCCTTTGCCGCCTGGGCCGCGCCGTCGCCGGCGCGCTTTCCGAACACGAGCAGGTCGCTCAGGGAGTTGCCCCCTAGCCGGTTCGCGCCGTGCAGTCCGGCAGCGACCTCGCCCGCCGCAAAGAGGCCGTCCACGCTGGTCGCCCCGGTCTCCGCGTCGACCCGGACGCCGCCCATCGCGTAGTGGATGGTCGGCGCCACCTCCATCGGCTGAGTGGTGATGTCGACGTTGGCCAGCTTGAGGAACTGCTCGTACATCGAAGGCAGCTTGCTCTTGATGAACTCGGCCTTTCGGTGCGTGATGTCAAGGAACACGCCGCCGTGCGGCGAACCGCGGCCCGCGAGCACCTCGGAGTTGATGGCGCGAGCGACCACGTCGCGGGAGGAGAGCTCCATGCGCTCGTGGTCGTACCGCTCCATGAAGCGCTCGCCATCCTTGTTGCGCAGCACCCCGCCCTCGCCGCGCACGCCCTCGGTGACGAGGATGCCCCGCACACCTGCCGGCCACACCATGCCGGTCGGGTGAAATTGCACCATCTCCATGTCCCGCAGCTGGGCGCCCGCGCCGTAGGCAAGAGTGGTGCCGTCGCCGGTGCTCTCCCAGGAGTTGGACGTGACTCTATACATCCTGCCGGTGCCGCCGGTGGCTAGCAGCAGCGAGGAGCAGCGGTAGAGGATGACCGATCCGTCGGACCGGCGATAGGCGAGCGCGCCGACGACCCGGCCCTCCGACTTCAGCAGCTTGAAGACCGTGACCTCCATGTGGACCTCAACACCCGCCGTGTGCACGGCGCGGTCCTGCAGCGTGCGGATCAGCTCCAGGCCGGTGCGGTCCCCGATGTGGGCGAGCCGTGGATAGGTGTGAGCACCAAACGGACGCTGATGTATGCGGCCCTGCCAGGTGCGGTCGAACACCGCGCCCCATCGCTCAAGCTCGAGCACCCGTTCGGGCGACTCGCGCGCGTGCAGCTCGGCCATTCGCCAGTCGTTGATGAGCTTGCCGCCCTTCATCGTGTCCGCAAAATGCACCTCCCAGGAATCCTGGTAGGCGACGTTGTGCATCGCGGCGGCGACGCCACCTTCGGCCATGACCGTGTGCGCCTTGCCCAGCAGCGACTTGCAGATGACCAGGACCCGGCTGCCGCCCTCGGCGGCTGCGATGGCGCCCCTGAGGCCGGCTCCACCGGCCCCCAGCACGAGCACGTCGGTCTCGACCGTCTCGTACGCGATCGCGGTCATGAGATCCACCGCGGATCGTGAAGGATGCCCGCCATGAGCAGCCGGACATAGATGTCGGTGCCGCCGACAGACAGCAGGCTCGCCCAGGCCCACCGATCATGCCTGATGTTCAGAACGCTGACGCCCTTCCACAGGCGGAATCGGGCGCGGGCCGCAGTCGAGCACGAGAAGCAGTCGAGACCGCCTCCGGCGAGATGCCTGAGCGCATGGCAGCCAAACGTGTAGCCGGAGAGCAGGACGACGTTGGCGAGCATCAGCACGCTGCCCAGGCCGATGCCGAACCGGCCGCTGAAGTCAAACGCGACGATCGCGTCGAAGATCAGGAAGGCAACCTGGACGACGATCACATAGAAGGCGAAGCGGTGGAGGTTGTTCAGCACCCAGGGGAACACGGTTTCACCCCGGTAGCGGCCACGCGCGGGTTCGGCGACCGCGCAAGAACGCGGGTGCCAGAAGAAGGAGCGGAAATATGCCTTGCGGTAGTAGTAGCAGGTGCCGCGAAACACAAGCGGGGCCCAGACCACGAGAATCCCTGGCGGGATCAGACCCCATTTGATCAACGGCGACTCGAACGGGCTCAAGTAGGGCGCGAACTGGCCGACCGGTTGAAACAGAACGATCCACGCCGTGTAGACGCCGAAAAGGCTCAACGCGACGACGACAACGGTCGGGTAAAGCCAGTTGGGCAGCGAACTGTAAGGATTCTTGACCCCTTGGCCGGCGCGGGCCGCGGGCCGGGCCTGAGACTCTGAGACCGCCACCTCGCCGTCTATCTAACTACTTCGCGCGTATCGCGGTGCAAGCCGTTGGTCCCGCACAGCCAGGGCCGTGCGGCCATGCGCTCAATAAAATCGAACCGAGTTGGGCGAGCGCGCCGAGAAGTACCGTGCCGAGCTGGGGCGACTGAAGCGGTGGCAGCCCTACCTCAACAAGCACTCAGGGCTGCCGGGTCCACGCGCGAACCTCGAGCTGGTCCGCGCGGTCGGCGACGAGGCGGACTCGAGACTTTTGTGGCGATTCGCCGCCTCTGACGACGAATTTCTCGCCCTGTGCGGCGCCGCCGGACTCGGCCGCCTTGCCGTCACGGATCCCGACCGCGTCATGGCGCGGCTTCGCGAGCTCGCATCCGACAGCCGGTGGAGGGTGCGCGAGGGAGTGGCGATGGCCTTGCAGCGCATCGGCCGCCAGGACATGGCCTGGCTCCTTGGCGAGATGAAGGCATGGGCGGGCGGCGAGCCGCTCGTACAGCGGGCCGCGGCGGCCGGCCTCTGCGAACCGGCGCTGCTAAGCAACCCTGGAGACGTGAAGCAGGTGGCGGCGCTGCTGGACCGGATCACGGCGTCTATCGAGGCCGCGCCTGAGCGTCGCGAAGATGATTTCCGCGTCCTGCGCCAGGCGCTCGGCTACTGCTGGAGCGTGGCGGCCGCGGCGGCGCCAGAGGATGTGGTCGGGTACATGGAGAGATGGCTTCGTTCCTCCGATCCGGACGTCCGGTGGATCATGAAGCAGAACCTCGCCAAGGCCCGGATGGCCAGGGTGCGCTCGCTCCTCTCGGGTTGATTGGCTCGAGGCAGGTGGCCTGGCGCTGAAACGGGCGAGGGGCCGGACGGTCCGACCCCTTGCTCGAACCAAAGCCTGGCGACTCAGGCCTTGATCTGGTGCGTCGCCCCCCGCTTGATTGGGATCTCCTTGGCCTTGGGGTGCTCCTCGAGCTTGGCCGCCGCCGGCATGCTGATCATCAGCACGCCGTTGTCGTAGTCGGCCTTGATCTGAGCCTCGGTGATCCCCTTCGGAATTGACATCCGCCGCTCGAAGAGGCCGTAGCTGGTCTCCCGACGGTAGTAGCCCTCCTCTTTCACCTCGCTGTCGGCTTTCCGCTCGCCGGTCACGATCAGCACACTGTCGTCGAGCCTGACGTGGATGTCCTTGGGGTCGACGCCCGGCAGGTCCAGCTTGATCACCAGGTCACCGTTGCGGTGGAAGACGTCGGCCACCGGGACGAACTGCTTCCACGGACCCAGCGTCCTCGCCGATCTGAACGGCCATGGCGTCAGCCCTCTGAAGAACTCCGCGAAGGGGCTGTCGAACTCGACCAGCTCCTCGGGTGCGATACGAGCTGTCATCTCGCTCACCTCCTTTTGAGACGCTCGCTCCTCAGGTCGAGGGTACGGTCCGGCCATGTTTGCGCCAAGGGCCGTAGGTCCCAGAGTGATTAGGACCGGCCAATTCGCGCCGGTGGAAAGGCCGCCGGCGGGTGCGCCCTGGCCTCGGGCAGAGCGCGGTGGAAGGCCCGCTGCAGAAGATCGGCAAGGACCAGGTACAGAAGCGAGTAGGCCTCGATTCCCAGCTGCTCCGGCACGGTGAGGGTGCCGAAATGCAGGAGCACCCGGGCTTCGGGGAGGTTGACCAGCGCGACCGTGACCACGAAGGCAGCCGCCACAGCAGCGAGCACCGGCCGGCTGGGCCAGGGCCGGCTCCAGAACCAGCCCCTGGTCCTCACCGCGAAAAGGACAAGAAGTGCCGTCGAGCCCAGAAAGAGAAACCAGGCGGCGTGGATCGCGTCGGGTGACCTTCCCGAAAGTGCCCGGACCAGGCCGAAAGCGAGCAGCGCGTTGACGAGGCCGAGGTAGACGGCGAGCTCGACGAGGCGACGGATGTCCCAGTGCCGCGGAGTGGCGAGGTCCTCGAACGCGACCGTGTCTGTGACGATCGCGAGCATCGGCAGGTCGGCCAGGACGTTGAGCAGCAAGACCTGGTCGGGCAGCAGTGGCAGGTAGTTGAAGACGAGCGAAGCGAGCGAAACGATGATCACGTTGGCAAAGTTGCTGACCATCGTGTAGAGCAGGTACCGGTTGATGTTGGTGAAGGTTCGCCTGCCCTCATAGATCCCGTCCACGATGACCTTCAGGTCATCCTCCAGGAGCACCAGGTCGGCCGCGCCTTTGGTGGCGTCCGTGCCGCTCGCGAGCGCGATGCCGACGTCCGCCGCGTGTAGGGCCGGTGCGTCGTTCACCCCGTCGCCGGTGGCCGCGACGTGACGGCCCAGGCTGCGGAGCGCCTGAACGAGGTGGTACTTGTCGGCGGGAACCGCCTCGGCGAAGATGCGGCCGCTCGCGGCGACAGCTGCAAGCTGGGGGCCCCGCAGCTCACTGGCCGAGACGATGGCGCTCTCCGGCACGTCGAGTCCGATCTGACGCCCCAGCGCGGCCGCCCGCGCCCGGGCGTCGCCAGTCACGATCTTCACCTCGAGGCCGAGCTCGCCGGCCTTGGCCAGCGCCGCGGCGGCGCCATCGCGCGGTGGATCCGACATCGAGATCAGACCGAGCAGCGTCAGATTTGCCTCGCTCACGACAGCGCTCATTGGACTTGCGGCAATGGCAAGGACGCGACCGCCGGCCTCCTGCATCCGGGTTAACTGTCCCTCGACCTCGGGTCGCTTCTCGGCCACCGACATGTCTCCGCCCGGGGCTCGGATCTGCGTGCAGCGCTGGAGCAGGGTGGCGGCGGCGCCCTTGTAAATGAGCTCGGTCCCGGTCGAAACGCACATCTGCTTGGTCGCCGCGCTGAACTCCATCACGGTCTTGCGCTCGAGATGACTCAGCGACTGGAGGTCCAGGTGAGAGGCGGCCTCGATGATGCCGTCGTCGACGACGTTGTCCCCCCGCTCGGGGTAGCTCGAGCAGATGACCGCCGCGCGGAGCACATCGTCCGGCGGGATCAGCGACCAGGAGTCGACCAGGCTCGTCCGATTCATGGTGATGGTGCCGGTCTTGTCGATGCACAGGGTGTCCACCGCGCTGAGGTCCTCGACCGCGGCCAGCCGGCGAACCAGCACCTTCTTCCGAGCCAGGGCGGCGGAGGCGAGCGCAAGGGTGGTCGCCGTAACCGCGGGCAGCGCTTCCGGCACGACCCCGAGCGCCACCGCCAAGGCAAGCGTCGCGGACACGAGGAGATCGCGGCCGAGCAGGGCGTTGCTGACGAAGATCCCCGCGGCGAAGACGAGCCCAAAGCGGAGCAGGAAGGAGCCGAACCTCGACAGGTTCACCTGGAAGTCGCCGGGGGCGCGTGTGTCCTTCACCAGGGACGCGGTCTCGCCGAACTGTGTGCGCGCTCCGGTCGCGATGACGACGCCCTTACCCTCTCCGCCCACCACAGTCGTTCCGGCAAACGCGATGTCCGACCAGCCAGCGGCCAGAGAGCCGCCGGCCGCCTCGATGGACTTGGGCTGCGGGACCGACTCCCCGGTCAGGGTCGACTGATCGATCTCCAGCTCGTGCGCCTCCAGCAGCCGCACGTCGGCCGGCACCAGGTTGCCGCTGTGGATGAGGACCACGTCGCCGGGAACCAGGTCGGTGCCGGTCAGCTCGACCTCGGCGCCGTCGCGATAAGCCCGGCAGTGAAGCGGGAGCATGCTGCGGAGCGCCGCCAGCGCCCGTTCCGCTCTGTACTCCTGAACGATGCTGAGGCCGACGTTCAGGGCGATGAGCGCGAGGATGATGGCGCCGTCGACGAGGTCCCCGGTCACGATGGTCAGGACGCCTGCTCCGGCCAGCAGGAGGTTGATCCCGTTGCGCACCTGCTCCAGGACGATCCGACCCAAAGAGCGAGACTCGATCGCCACCGCATTCGGGCCGACCGCCGCAAGCCGACGCGCCGCCTCAGCCGCCGTCAGACCCTGCGGCCCCGAATCGATCTCCTTCAGGACCTGTTCCGGAGAAGCGGCAGCCGCCTCCTGGGGCGTCACAGCGTCATTCTCAGCCTCCCGGCCCACTTGCGACTGCAGAGTCGAAGGTCACATCGCGGCGAGGTCGAATGTAACTTCTCCGCGCGACCGATCCGGTGCACCGTTGGTCCATGAGGGTCACCGATGTCATGTCGCATCCTGTCTTCACCATCGCCCCGGACGCCTCGATCAAAGACGCGGCGCGCCAGCTGATCGAACATTCCGTTTCCGCCCTGCCGGTGGTCGACACGTCCGGCCGGCTGGTGGGAATCATCTCGGAGGCCGACCTGCTTTCCATGGAAACCCGACCCGACCCCCGGACCCAGGCCACGCCCCTCATGCCAACCGCCGGAAGCTCACCGCTCAGGGTCACAGACGTGATGACCAAGAAGGTCGTCACCGTGCCGACCAAGAGCGAGGTCTCGCAAGCGGCTCGCATCATGATCGAGTCCGACATCAAGCGAGTCCCGGTCATGCTGGGCAAGCGCGTGGTCGGAATCGTCAGCCGGCGCGACCTGGTCAGGGTGATCGCGCGCCGGGACGAGGATCTGCAGAAGGAGCTTGAGCGGAAGGTCAAGCACATCGGGCTCGGCCTGCCGCCTGGTGCGGTGACGGTGGACGAAGGGATAGCGACCATCTCGCTGGACGAGCGGGAGAAGGGCCGGGAGCTTGCGGAGTCGGTCGCCCTGACGGTGCCGGGCATACTCGAGGTTCGGTTCGCGAACCGCAAGCCCTGAGGCCGTGCTCGAGTTAGGGCTCCCACCATGATTGCTCCAACGAGCGCCAGTGCGGGGCGCCGGCCCCGTCCATCGGGCGCCGGCCCGAATCCCCGGGTCAGCCCGCCGCTCGAGGGCAGCTCGTTTGCGATCCTGATCGGGGTTCTCGCCTGTACGGCAGCGGGGGGCGTGCTCTGGTTGGCCGGCGCTCGCTCTGTAGCCGACCTCGCCTGGGCCCTGGCCATCGCACTGGCCCTCGTCCCGCTGGGAATCTCGGTGGCGCGCGACCTGCTGCACCACGAGACCGGCGTCGATCTGATCGCCCTGCTGGCCATGGCCGGCTCCCTTGTGCTCGGACAGTTTCTCGCGGGAGCGATCATCGGGCTCATGCTCTCGGGCGGCCAGGCTCTTGAGCGTTACGCCAGCGCGCGGGCACGCCGCGAGCTGTCCGGGCTCCTGGCGCGGGCGCCCCGCGTGGTCCACCGGTACGAGGACGGCGGGCTCGAGTCACCCGACATCGAGACCGTGCGTGAGGGCGATCGCCTGCTGGTCAAGCCGAGCGAGGTGGTCCCGGTTGACGGCGTCATCACCTCCGACGCGGCGGTGCTGGACGAGTCGGCGCTGACCGGCGAGGCCAAGCCCGCCGACCGGCTTCGCGGCGACAAGGTGCGCAGCGGCGTGATCAACGCCGGAGCGCCCTTTGACATGCGGGCCCTCAGCACGGCCGAGGCGAGCACCTACTCGGGGATCATCCGGCTTGTCCGTGAGGCGCAGGCATCGAAAGCTCCATTTGTCCGCCTCGCCGACCGCTACGCCCTCTGGTTCCTTCCCCTCGCGCTGGTCGTGGCCGGCGCCGCCTGGCTCCTGTCGGGCGACCCTGTGCGGGCGCTCGCGGTGCTCGTGGTGGCCACGCCGTGCCCCCTCATCCTCGCCGTGCCGATCGCGCTGGTTGGGGGGAT
>JBIOJB010000039.1:0-25244 GCA_044450465.1 Candidatus Dormibacterales bacterium
GGGCGAGCAGGGGGTCGGCCGTATCGTCGGGCACGTCCCGGGTCAGCCAGCGCATCCCGATGAGAAGGTCGTCGTCGACGACGTAGCACGCCTCTTCAATCAGCTGCAGCATGTCTAGCGGCGGCTGCTCGCAGAAGCCACCCTCGAAGACAACCCGCACCCGGTCTTGCTCTCGTCCCGGCCTTGCTTCGAGGGCTTCGAGTGCACGCGCGAGGATGTCGTTGTGCTCCTCGCGCTGCATCGCGGAACCGACTCGTGTCAGCAGGTACGCCTCGCGCGAGGAAAGCAGCCACGGCGTTCGCCGCTTCACCGCATAGAGCTCGCGCAGCAGGCGCCGGTTCTCGTTGAAGACGCCGATGCTGTGGTTGAGCGCCTCGATCGAGACCTGGGGGCCACCCAGGCGCTCGAGACCGGCCTGCAACCGCGCGTACTCCGCGCGAAGGTAGGTTGCGGCGTGGACGGAGTTGGCGTTCTGGGGCAGGTACAAGATCTCCGCGGGCTGGAGCGGGAAGTTGCGGCCCCAGATTCCGGCGAGGTTTCGGGCGACGTCGCAGATGGGGTGCGTGTAGAAGGCACTCAACATCTCGAGGCGTCCCGAGAGGCCGAGCTCGAGCGAGCTCCGGCAGATCGAGCAGATGAACGAGCCGATGTGGGAATCGGCCTGGCGCGACTCGATCGAGCCGCCGGCGCCCATGACCTTGACCGGCAGCATCCCGGCGGCGTGGACGATCTCCTCTGGGAAGTAGACCTGGAAGTGACCGATCACCCTGCCGTCGGGGTGGAGGCTTTGCCACTTCTTCACGCCGGGGTAGGAGAAGTCCTCGCAGAGCTCCGAGCACCGTTCCAGGAGTTCAGTGATTCCGTCGGCCGCCGCAATCGCCATGCAGACCTCCCGCGATTCCTTCCTCTGGACTGGCGACAGCTTAGACTGACCGGTCAGTCAAGTCAAGAGCAAGCCGAGAAATTGGGGCCTGGCGAGGGGGCTACGGAGCCGGCGTTCCTGCGGGTCGGGTCAGGTAGGCGAGCACGGCCCTCTTGCACGTCTCGCGGTACGCGGCGTGCTGCCGCCTCCAGGACCGCCCCTGCATCCACTGGATGAACAGACCGTCGATGATGGCCCGAACCACGGTCGCGGCTTCATCCACCGTCTCGACGGCGAAAGCTCCAATCTGCACACCGTCCGCCACGGCCTCGGCGTAGAGCGAGTCCACGATCTGATGGAAGGTTGCGGACAGCTCGGTGAAGCTCTCGTTTCGTGCGGCGTGGGCGGCGAGGTCGAGGTAGGTGAGGTAGAAACCGCGGTTGGTTTCAGCGCCGACCCAGATCGCGTCGATCATCGCCAGCACCTTGGCCTCGGGGCTGTGCGCCGCAGCCATCGCATCGTGGATCCGATCGGCAGTGGCCGACAGAGCCCATCTCATGGTGGCCAGCACCAGGTTCTCTTTGGTCTTGAAGTAGTAAAGAAGGATGCCCTTGCTCACACCGGCGAGCTCGGAGATGTCTTCGAGTGCGACCCGGTGCACCCCGCGCTCACTGATGAGGTGATACGTGTTCCTCAGCAGGTGCACCTGCTGCGGCGTGAGCTCCTGCGCGAGGAGGTCCGGGCCTGACCGCACAGCCTTTCGAGTTGGCCTCGCCATCGGCGGACCAGTCTAACCAGTCAGTCAGTGCCTACCCTTCTCCGGGAGAGCGGTTTGGCCTCCAGGATCGCCCGGATCGAGCCCGGAAAGCGAGAATCAGCATCCCGATGCTCCGTTCAAGCCGTTTCCGCAGGCTGGCCGGTGTTCTGAGCCGGCCGCGCACCTGGGTGATCCCTTACGTCGTGCTGTGGGTGCTCGTCGGACTGCTCCCGATCACCCAGACCGACCTCGACATCTTCTTCTGGCCCGCTGCGACGGTGGCCGTCCAGGGCCAGCCGTTGATGGTGTACTCAAAAGGGGGCCAGAGCGTCTACCCAGACGCCAACGGGCCAACCTCCCTGTTGCCCTTGACGGCGGTCGGCCTGGTCGCGGATCGGCTTGGCTGGGACTCCATCGATCGCCGGCGGCCTCTCGCCCTCGGCGCCTTCAGCCTGTTCCTCCTGTTGATGGCAAGAGAGGGGGTGGCCGCCATCGAGCGGTTGCGGAGGCGGCGCCTCGCCACGATTCCACGGCTCCTCGCCTACGGTGCGCTCACCCTGGCCCCGCCGATCTGGCAGGCGGTCGCCGGATATGGCCACATCGAGCAGCCGATCGAGATCTGGCTCCTCCTCGTGGCCGCGCGGTGGCTGGCACAGGGCTGGGCCCTTCGCGCCGGGCTCGCCCTCGGCCTTTCCGTGCTCAGCCGGAGCGCCATCGGACTGATGGCGATTCCGCTGGCTTTTGCCGCGCTCCGCAAGGGGCCGGGCACCTTCGCGCGGCTTTTTGGCGCGACGGCGGCGACGGGGCTTGCGGGTCTGCTGCCGTTTTACCTCGCCGATTCACCGGACCTGGTCCACTCGCTCTTCACCTATCGAGGCGGCTTGCCGGTGGGTGCTGGTTCGATCTGGAGCGTGGCGAGCGATCCCTCGGTCCTCAGGTTCATCCAGCACTGGGACATCCTTTTCGTCGTGGCCGCGGCGCTCACGGCCAACGTGTGGTTCGCCACTCGCCCGGGTGGTTTCACCGAGGAGCGGATGCTGGGCGGAATGACCCTGACGTCTGCCGCGTTCGTGCTGTTTGCCAAGACGGTGTGGCCGTACTACTTCTTCGAGCTGTTCGTCCTGGCCACGATCTGGACGTTCGGCAGATGGCGGCGGGCCGACGGCCCCGTTCGGCTGGCGCTGGCGCCGATCGCGATCACGATCTTAGGGATGATCGCCGAGCTTGGTCCGATTCCGGGACAGGGGACTCGCCTTGTCGCGGCCGAGGGAGGGGGGATGTTCGTCATGGTCGGCCTGACCGCGATCTGGCTCGCCTGGATGGCTCGCCGGTCGCCCGACGCGCCGGGCTCGCGCGGGAACGAACAGCCGGCCGAGGCGGCCGGGCCGGCCGCGGCCGCCCCCTAGGGCCCCAGCAGGTATCCGAGGCGGCGGGGCAGCGTGGCGATCGTGGTGGTCAGAGGGTTCGGCCGGCGGCCCTGCTCCTCCGCGGTGTCGTACTCGATGATCGCTCGCCGCACGACGGCCGCACCCATCGAGCGCAGAGGCTCGGGTGGAAAGGTCTTGGCCCTGGCGTTGACCATCGGCAGCCGGACGAGATCGCTGTCGGCCCCGGTCACCAGGTCGGCGATGACTCGACCGGCCAGGTTTGAGGGAGCCACGCCGTTGCCGGTGTAGCCAAGCGCAAAGTGGACGTGGCCCGACTTGAGCGATCCGAAAGCGGGGAGGTGGGTCGGCGAGACGTCGATCGGACCGCCCCAACCGTCTTCGAGCGGCACGTCCGCGAAGCTCGGAAAGAACCGCCGGAAGCCCTGCGCGGCCTGGACCACCGCGAGC
Organism: Candidatus Dormibacterales bacterium; assembly: GCA_044450465.1. Lineage (GTDB taxonomy): Bacteria > Chloroflexota > Dormibacteria > Dormibacterales > Dormibacteraceae > JBIOJB01. Next base: position 3,455 of record JBIOJB010000039.1, read on the forward strand.
TTGTCGTGCGTGAAGGTCTCGTCGATCCGAGTGCTCGCCCGGCCGCCACCGCCGCCAAACGCGATGCGCCCGTCCTTGGTGGTGCGGAAGTAGCGCAGCGAGGTGCGGAGGTCTGTGATGAGCTCACCCTCTGTCCAACCGATCGCCCGGAGCTTGTCGGGAGCGGGCGCCGTAAGCACGATGTAGCTGCTCCAGGCGGCGATCAGGCGGCTGAGCTGGCGCCATCCCGTGGCCCAGGCGTTCACCGCCAGCACCGCGTGAGCAGCCCGCACGGTGCCCCGAGGAGTCGTCGCCACCACTGGTGGCCCAGGTTCGAGTCGGGTCACCATCGTGCCCTCGTGGATCGTGGCGCCCCGCTCGAGGACAACTCGGCGCAGGCCCCTCGCCAGAAAAGCAGGCTGCACGGACGCCCCGTCCCTCATGAAGGCACCGCCCCGAAACGCCGGCGAGTAACACCGGGACTTCAGTTCGGCGGCGGTCAATCGGCGCATCTCCTCAGGCGCTCCAACCTCCTCCGCCAGGCTTGCCATCTCGTCGCACAGGTGCTCGTGCCGGGCGCTGGTGGCCGCGAAGATGTAACCCGCCTTCCGAAACCACGCATCGACTCCATGCTCCTGGCAGAAGAGTCCGATGCCGTCGATGCTCGTGCTTATCTCGCGGCAGGCTCGCACTGCGCCCTCGGCGCCGTACAGGGTGACCAGTCCGTGCAGCTCGTCCCACCAGCCGCTGGCGAACCCGCCGTTGCGCCCGCTCGGTCCGCCGCCGCAGACGTCCTGCTCCAGGATCACGATTCCGAGGTCGGGCTTCAGCTTCTGCAGGAAGTAGGCCGTCCAGAGACCGGTGAAACCGCCGCCGACAATGAGGACATCAGCGTTGACGTCCTTCGTCAGCGGCGGGCTGGGCGCCGTCTGCTCTGCCCCCAGCGCCTCACGCAGCCACCAGCCGCGCTCGGCGCCGGGGTTCAGCGCCCGTTCGGTGAGATTGAGGTTGAGTGGGCCTTCAGTCGAGGGCGTTCGCCGGTGCCGCCACGGTGGGCATGCTCAGGTACTTCGGGTGGCGCCGGACCCACGTCCAGATGAGAGCCGGGATGGCGGCCAGCAGGACGACCCCCGGGACGGCCACCAAGAACTTGCCGTTGGTGGCGTCGAATGCGAATGTGTCGCTGAGCGTCCAGTCCGTGTATGTGAGGTAGACGCCCAACCCGATGAGAGACGCGGCGCTCAGGATGGGCACAACGCCGGCGAACACGAATCCTTTGATGTTTCTGGTCAGCGCGTGCCGGTAGTAGACGGTGCAGGCGATGCCGACCAGCGAGTAGTAGAACGCCACCAGCAAGCCGATGGACAGCACGCCGGCGCTGACGATTGCGTTCAAGCCGCCGACTTTGACCGAGACGATCGCGATGATGCCGGCCAGCGCGCCCATGATGATGGTGCCCCACGCCGGGGTTTGCCACACCGGGTTCACCTTGGCCCAGATCGGCCCGAGCATGTGGTCGCGGCCCATCGAGAAGGCGGTTCGCACGCTGGGCAGAAGGGTGGTCTGCAGGGTCGCCACCGTGGAGGAGAGGAATGCGAGCGCGGCAAGCGAGCCCCATTGCGCTCCGACCATCTTGTCGGCCCAAGCGATCAGGACCTGGGAGCTGTTCGCCTGGATCTCGTCTGGGGTCATGACGAACTGGATTGATGCTGCCGTGATGAGGAACAGGACGAGAAGGAACAGCATGGCGATGATGCCGGCCCTGCCCGGATTCTCAGACGATTCCTCGGTCTCCTCGTTGAGGTTGGCCGCAGTGTCCCAGCCCCAGTAGAAGAAGACGGAGATGACGACACCGCCGGCGAACGCACTCAGGCCACCCATCGAGAACGGGTTGACCCAGTCCGTGCTCAATCCGCTGCCGCCGCCCTTGAAGAAGCCGAGTATGGCAAACGCCAGCACGATCACGTACTCCAGCGCCAGCAGCACCCACTGGAACCGGGCCGCGACCTTGATGCCCACCGTGACCATGTAGGTCACCAGGGCCAGAAGCAGGACGCCGAAGAAGACCTGCTCGTAGTTCGCATTCCATGCGGTCGGCGTAAGGTCGAGCCCGCCGATGCTGTTCAGGCCCCATGCGTTGAAGAGGCCGAGCAGGGCTGCGCCACCCTGGGGGGCGGCGAACGACATGAAGAGCAGGTCGGTCAGGATGACCACCCAGCCGTTGGCAAATCCCAGACCGGGGTGGAGGGCTTTGCTGGCCCAGGTGTAGGCCGCGCCGCAGTTCGGGTCGACGCGGTTCATGTAGTAGTAAGCGATCGCGATGCCGGTAACCGGCAGAAAGCCGATCCAGATGGCGGCCAGGCTGGCGAGCCCGACCACCGCCGCCAGGGCGCCCAGCGAGGTGGCGATGGAATACGCAGGGGCGGTGCTCGAAATCGCGATGACGGTGTCGTCCCAAAGGCCGAGCGCCCCTTTCTTGAGCTGAGTCCCGGGAATCTCGGACCCGGCATGCCCTACTGAGCCAACGGCGGTGGCGGTCATACCCCTTCTCCCCCTAAAACGAACTGCAACTCGGTTGACGGTATGTTGCACTCTTGCGGCCCCGGCGTCAAAGGCCGGGCCGGCCGATCAGGCTCTCAGATCGCGGGCCATCTCCCTAAAAGTGTCTATATAGCGCTCGACGTCCTCGACCGAGTGCTGCACGGACAGGGTCCAGTTCTCCTCCGCTCCGGGCGCCATCAGCACGCCCCGGTTGCACTGGTAGAGCCAGCTCAGGTAGGCGAGCTTCTTGTCGATCTCGAGGTAGTCGCGGTAGTTGCGGATCCTGGTCGGGTGATAGGTCACCGACCCCCGAGCCGCCATGGTGGTCACGTGGAAGGGCAGGCGGTACTCGAGGATCAATCCGTCGAGTCCTCCGTGCAGGGTCTCGGCGAGCGCATCGAAATGCGCGTAAGCGGCGGGCGTCAGGATCTCGAGCAGCGTGACCTTGGCCGCGGCCATGGTCAGCGGGTTGCCGTTGAACGTGCCACTTTGCACGACCTTCTTCTGTTCGATCATGTCCATCACGTCAGCCCGGCCCCCGACAGCGCCGCACGGGAGGCCGCCGCCGATCGCCTTGGCCAGTGCGATGAGGTCCGGCATGACACCAAACCGCTCGGTTGCCCCTCCGGGTGCGATGGTCACGCCGGTTTTGACCTCGTCGTAGATCAGAAGCGCCCCGTTGCGGTGCGCCAGGTCACGCAGGCCCTCCAGGTAGCCCGGGTCCGGCTGCACGATTCCGACGTTCATCATCACCGGCTCGACGATCACAGCAGCGACCTCGCCTGGGTACTTGGCAAAGGCGCGCTTGGCCGCCGCCAGGTCGTTGTATGGAACCACCGTCGTGAGCTCGATCGTCGACTCCGGAATGCCCTCGCTCTGCGGCACCGAGCTCGGGGACTCGACCGGGCCCATCCGGTCGGGGCGAGGCTCGACGGAGACCATCAACGCGTCGTGGTGCCCGTGGTACGAGGCCTCCATCTTGATGAGGCGCTCCCGGCCTGTGAAGCCGCGGGCCAGCCGAACGGCGTCAAGAGTGGACTCGGTGCCCGAGTTGGTGAAGCGCCATTTGGGTTGGTGGAACCGGCGCGTCAGCTCGCGGGCCACGGTGAGCCCGTCAGCCACCGGCTGTGCGAAGTGAGATCCCTTGGCCATCCGCTTTGCGACCGCGTCCACGATCTTGGGATGTGCGTGGCCCACGACCATGACTCCGAAGCCATTGTGGAAGTCGACGTATTCGTTCCCATCCACGTCCCAGATCCGGCTCCCGATGCCCTCTTCAACGAAGATCGGCTGCGGGTCGGCGTCCTGGAACGACGACGGCACACCCCTCGGCATGACCTCCTGGGCCTCCAGCCACATCGCAAGCGATTTGGGCCGCGCCTTCTTGAACCGCTCCTCCTCACGCGCGATCAGCTCGCTCACCCGTGATTTGGACAACTCGGTCACGTGCGCTGTGGTCATGAACAAACGTTCTCCTTTCAAGGCCGCTCCCATGCGGTGCCGGCCAAAGCCGGATCGACCCGCTTGCGTACACAGATCGTACTCATCGGCGGGTCCTGTCCGAGCGCGGCCCTGGGCACAGGGTGCTCGGTTTGCTAAGTGCGCGCCAGGGCCGCTGACCGCCGGTGCAGCGATTCGCACATCGCCTCGCAGATCCGGGGCAGGTTCTGGTCGTCGAGCCGGTAGTAGACGCTGGACGCCTCGCGCCGTCGTGCCAGCAGCCCACCGGCGGCGAGCCGGTTTAGATGCGCGGATGTATTGAACCGCGATGCGCCGGTGGCCTCGGCGATGGCGTGGACCGGGAGCTCGCCGCGCTCCATGACCGTGCGGAGTATGCGCAGACGAGTCGGATCGCTGAGCAGCGCAAATCGGTGAGCAGCCTCGTCGATCTCAGAATCTCTCACCCCTGGAGCGTAGGCGTGTAACTGATCAATTACACAGCGCCGTTGGACCCTCCGCCGGCGGGACTGCCGCCTCTGCTCGGGAGCGCGGTTCGCGGGGACACTCATGCCAAAGAGGTGTGAATGATGGACGAGCAAGAGAAACCGATCTCGTTGGTTCTGTTTTCGGGAACTGACGACAAGCTGACCGCCGCGGCGGTGATGACGGTGGGTGCGGCTGCGATGGGGCGGCCGGTGAACCTGTTTCTTCAGTACTACGCGCTGGACGCGTTCCGTGCCGGCAAGCTAATCGCCGATCACGCGCTCTCGCCCGAGGCGACCGCAGATCAGGCACCGGTGGTCAGAGCCCACCCCGGCCAGCACTGGAGTGAGCTGCTCAGGCAGGCCAAGGACGTGGGCGACGTGAACATCCAGGCCTGCGCGCTCTCGATGGACATGTTTCGCCTGACGAAGGCGGACCTGGACCCGCTGGTCGATGGGGTAGAAGGCGTGGCCGCCTTTATCGCCTCGGTGTCCGACGGTCAGATTCTCTTCATCTGAAGGAGGTTGTTATGAGCACACTGCCGCTCGACAAGTCGATCGATGCACGGGGCATGGCGTGCCCTGGGCCTTTGATGAACCTGATCGGAGCCATCCGGCAGGGTCAGGTGGGTCAGGTCTTCGAGGTTCTGTCGAGCGACGAAGGCTCGCGGACCGACATTCCCGCCTGGGTGGCAAAAGCGAAGCAAGAGCTGGTCGAGGTGCGCGAGGACCAGGGGTTCGTCCGCTTCATCGTGCGCAAGGTGAGGTGAGAGATGGCCTCTGAAGTGCTGATACTCGGAGGTGGTGTGGGGGGCACGATCGCCGCCAACCTCATCGCCAAGCAGACCGGCGCGAAGGCCCACGTGACAGTGCTCGACACCACCGGCATTCACGTCTACCAGCCGGGATTCCTGTACGTCGCGATCGGGCAGGAACAGTCCAGGTCTCTGCAGCGGGCCGAAGCTCAGCTGCTGCGGCCCGACATCTCCCTTGTCGTCGACCGGGCCATCCGCGTCGATGCCACAGCCAAGAGCGTTTCGCTCGAATCAGGCCGCGTCATGCCGTACGACCAGCTGCTGCTCGCCACAGGGAGCCGGACCGTGATGGAAGAGGTGACCGGTGGTGCCGGGGCGCACACCTTCTACACAATGCTTGGCGCCGAGCGTCTCTACCAGGCACTCAGCGCCTTCCAGCGCGGCACCATCGTGATAGGCGTGGCCGGCATTCCGTACAAGTGCCCTCCGGCGCCGGTGGAGTTCGCGTTCCTGCTCGACGATTACCTGAGATCTCGCGGGATCCGTGAGCAGAGCGAGATCAAGCTCCTCTCGCCGTTGAACCGGGCGTTCACGATCGAGGCGACCTCGAAGCTGGTTCAGCCGATCCTCGCCGAGCGGGGCGTCGAGCTGACGGGGTTCTTCAACGTCGAGTCCGTCGATCCGATCTCGAGCACCGTCACCTCGCTGGAGGGCGAGACGGTGGGGTACGACCTTCTGGTCCTCGTTCCACCTCACCGCGGCCAGAAGGTGATCGAGGACTCGGGCCTCGGTGACGAGCGGGGTTGGGTGCCGGTCGATAAGAACACGTTGAAGCACACGCTCCACGACTCCATCTGGGCGATCGGAGACGCCACCAACATCCCGATCTCCAAGAGCGGTTCGGTCGCCCACTACGAGGCCTCGGTCGTGGCCGACGGGATCGCGGCCGCCGCCATGGGCGAGCCGGCGCCTGCACACGTTTACGACGGCAAGGTCATGTGCTTCCTCGAGACGGGCAAAGGCCAGGCCACCACGATCCGGTTCGATTACGACCATCCTCCGACATCGCCCACGCCGGCGCGCCGCTGGCACTGGGCAAAAGCCCTCTTCAACAAAACGTACTGGCACACCGTCCCGCAGGGGCGCGTGCCCTGACAAGGAGCAAGAGATGTCCGTGACCATCACGATGAGCCTCGACCTGAAAGGGATGTCCTGCCCGCTTCCCATCATCAAGACCGCCAAGGCCATGAAGGAAATGGCACCGGGGCAGCTGCTGGAAGTGTTCGCGACCGACCCTGGTTCCGTGCCCGACTTCAAGGCGTGGTCCCAGACCACCGGGAACCCGCTCGTCGAGTCGGACCAGGCAGACGGAATCTTCCGCTTCGTGCTCAAGAAGAAGGAGAGCTGAAATGAGCGTCAATACGATCGAGAAACCGCCGGTTGCGCAGGCCGCCGCCGAAGCTTCCAAGCCCGTTCCAGAGGTGACCGAGAAGCTGGTCATCTTCGCCTGGAGCGGCGAGCTCGACAAGCTGTGGCCGACTCTCATACTGGCCACGACGGGAGCTGCGATGGGCAAGGAGACCACAGTCTTCTTCACCTTCTGGGGACTGTTCCCGCTGGTCAAGAACCAGGTCCGCATCACAGGCGAGAACTGGATGCAGAAGATGCTGTCGATGATGAACCGCGGTGGTGACGAGCACCTCAAGCTCAGCAAGATGAACTTCGCCGGGGCGGGCCCCGCGATGATGAAGCACCTTGCCAACGAGCACCACGTCGCCAGCCCTCACGAGCTCATGGCGATGGCCAAGGAGCTCGGGGTGCACCTGATTCCCTGCCAGATGACCATGGACCTGCTCGGCCTCAAGCGAGAAGACCTGATCGACGGCCTCGACGAGCCTGCTGGGGCGACCAAGGCCCTGGCCGACGCGCAAGGCGCCATCACACTGTTCATCTGATGAGCAAGTCACCGAGCGCGGTGGTCGTGCGTCACCTGGAACGCGACCGCCTTCAGATCGGCGTCGGAGCCTTCGAGCTCATCGCCGACCAGCCGGTGCAGGACGGGGGCGACGGGACCGGCCCGTCGCCCGTCGAACTCTTCCTGGCCGGGCTTGCCTCGTGCGTAGCCTTCTACGCCGAGCGCTTCCTTCGCCGGCATGGGATGACGGCCGAGGGGCTGACCGTCTCGTGCGACTTCGAGTGGGCGGAGAATCCCCACCGGGTCGGGGAGATCGAGCTGGTGGTCGACGCGCCTGGACTCGAGCCCGGCCGACACGATGCCTTCATGCGGGTGATCGAGCACTGCACCGTCCACAACACACTTCAGCACCCCGCGAGCGTGCATCTTTCACTCGAACCGAGAACCGCCAAGATCGCGTCATAATCCGCTCTCACGCGTCCTAACATTGGTCAGGACGTGAGTCGAGGATTCCGCGACGCCGATTCCACCCAGCTCATGAGCGAGCAGGCGACCTCAGGCGAGATCGACCGCATCCTCGAGAAAGATCGCGAGCAGGCTGCGCACGCGGAGATTCGCAAGTCTGAAGGTGCATACGGTCGATGCGAGGACTGCGGCAAGGACATCGGCGCCGAGCGGCTGGTGGCCCTGCCCGCAGCGACGCGCTGCGTGAGGTGCCAGGCGGCGTGGGAGCAGACCACGCGCTGACGTGTCGCTGCGGCCGGGATCCATCGGGATGAGACCGCGCCAACCATCGGTTCTCACATGGAGGACCCTTCGCCAAGGGTTCCTGGCGAGTTTCTGAGGAGGAGATAGGAATGGCTGCAACCAGTCGGGCGACTACGGTGTGGGAGGGCGACCTGGCCACCGGCTCCGGAAAGGTAGATGTTGCGAGTGCGGCCTTGGCCGAGTTTCCAGTGAGCTGGGCCGCGCGAACAGAGCGTGCGAAGGGCACGACAAGCCCGGAGGAGCTCCTTGCCGCCGCGCACTCGGCCTGTTTCTGCATGGCGTTCTCGAGCGGTCTCAGCAAGGCCGGCCACAAGGTGGACCGGCTGACCACCTCGGCCGACGTGGAATTCGTGCCCGGCACCGGGATCACGACCATCACGATTGACGTGAGCGGACGGGTCAATGGCATTGATGCCGCCGAGTTTCAGAAGCTGGCCGAGGCGGCCAAGGACGGATGTCCCGTTTCCAAGGCGCTCAAGGGCAACGTCGAACTTCGGCTCCAGGCGCACCTCGAAGGCTAGGTCGCCGGCGCGGAGTCCGCGGCCAGGTGCTTCCGCGCGTCGTAAGCCCGAAAGCCGGGCAGCACGAGCGCCGTCAGCGCGCAGCCGATCACGCACAGGACGCCGCCCGAAACGATCGACGCGCGGATCGAGAACAGGGCCGCGACCGCTCCGGCCTCGAAATTCCCCAAGGCCGGACCGGACGTGTAGCTCAACAGCTCGATCGAAGCGAGCCGGCCACGCAGCGAATCCGGGATAGTCTGGTTCCAGATCACCTGCCTGAACAGGCCGCTCATCATGTCGGCGCCACCCGCGCAAGCCAGGCATACGAGCGCACCCCACAGGCCTTGGGCGAAGCCCAGACCGACGATTGCGAATCCCCACAGAATGGCCGCGACGATCACCGCGAGGCCGTGCCTGTGGACGCGACCGGTCCAGCCGCTCGTCGCGGAGAACAGCAATGAACCGACGGCTGGAGCGGCATAGAGCAGGCCTAGGACTTTGGGGCCTCCGAGACTCTGGGCCATCGCCGGGAACAGAGCCGTCGGAAATCCGAAGAACATCGCGACCATGTCGATCGCATATGTGCCGATCAGCTCGGGGCGGCTCCTCGCGTATCTCAAGCCCTCGGCGACGCGACGCAGGCTCGGCCGCTCCGCATCCACCGGCGGTGGCACCGAGCGCATGAGCCAGAGGCACACCAACCCGACGACGAATGTTGCGGCGTCGACGAGATAGGTGCCGGACAGCCCAATCGTGGCGACGAGCACGCCGCCGAGTGCGAGCCCCGCGATCTGCCCGATTGTGCCGCGCAGGCTGCCGAGCGCAGCCGCAGCCGCCAGCTCCTCGCGGTCCACGAGCCGTGGAAGCATTGCGTCGAGAGACGGCCGCTGGAGGGCATCCAGCGTGCCCCACGCCATCGAGATCGCGAACAGCAGCCACACCTGTGGCCTGGGCAGGAAAGCATTCCCGGCAAGGAGCAGGCTGCACCCCATCAGAGCCGCTTCCGAAACAAGGACCATCGACCGCCGGTCGCGCGCGTCCGCCAGTGCGCCGCCCACAAACGCGAACGTGAGGATGGCGGCAAACTCAAGGAGGCCCAGGGTTCCAACAAGGACGAGGCTGTGAGTGAGGACGTACACCTGGTACGGGAAGGCGACGACGGTGAGCATCGTCCCGAAGAACGAGACCATGCGGCCGATGAACAGAAGACGGAAGTCTCGATGCCGGCGCAACGGTGCCAGGTCCATGGTCGCGAGCCCGAACCAGCGTTTGCGTTTCGGCGGCGTTGGAACGCTCATCGTGTGACGGTCATCCTTGGGAGCGTATCTTGGGCGACAAATGGCTCACGAAATTGAGAAGGCGACCTTTGCGGGGGGATGTTTCTGGGGCGTCGAGCACCTGTTCAACGAGATGCCCGGCGTGATTGAGGCGGTCTCGGGCTACGCCGGTGGAACTCGCGAGGAGCCGACGTACCAGCAGGTATGCACGGGCAGAACCGGGCACGCCGAGGCCGTCGAGGTTACCTATGACCCGACCAAGGTCACCTATGAAGCGCTGCTCGCCGCCTTCTGGAACATGCACGATCCCACGACGCTGAACAGGCAGGGGCCTGACGTCGGCCACCAGTACCGGTCGTCCATCTTCTTTCACACCCCTGAGCAGGAGATGATCGCGCGTCGATCCAAAGAGGAGGCGCAGAAGCACTTCAACCGTCCGATCGTGACCGAGATCGTGGCCGCGCCTAAGTTCTGGCGGGCCGAGGAATATCACCAGCGCTATTTCGAGAAGCACCCGGGACACTACTCCTGCCACTTCTATCGTGGCTGGGTTCCAGGTCAGCCCGAGACTGCCGAGGGCGCCAAGCAAGCCTGAGAATCAGTCCCGCGCCCCAATTCTTGGCGCGTGAACAGCGCTTTGATTCAAGAGGTGGCTCTTGAGGTGTGACCACTGTGGTCACGAGGTGCCCTTCGGGGTCTTCTGCACCCGCTGCGGGGCGCACCAGGGCACAACCCGTGAGTTCGGCGATCCGCGGACTCGCTTGCACCGGTACGCGGCACATCCTTCCGAGCATGTGCTGCAGCCGGTCGTGTTCACGACGCTCTTCCCACATCTTGGTCACGACAAGGTTCACGAGTTCCGCTGGGCGTTCCTCATCGGGGTTGGCGCGATCGTCCTGCTGTTCGCGACCGGGCTGATCCTCGCCGCCATTCTGGTGGCCGCGCTGCTGCTGCCGCTTCTCTACCTGGTCTATTTCTACGAGGCGCAGGTCTACCGCGACGACCCGGTTCGGGTGATCGCGCTCACCCTCGGTGGCGGCTTTGCCGTCGGAGTCGTTCTCACGCTCCTGACCCACATCGCGTACCAGCCGTTTCTGGATCCGGTCAATCCTCTCGGCGCCGCGGGTACCGGGGTTGGCTTTCTCCTGCTCGTCGGGCTCGTTCTCCCGACGGTGCAGGAAGCCGCAAAAGCGCTGCCTCCGTTCCTAATGCCGAAGCGAATCGCATTCCCCGAAACAGTGGATGGTCTCGTGTTCGGGATCGCCTCCGGTCTGGGGTTCGCACTGGCCGAAGCCGTGGTCGGGTTTGCCGGCGCGCTTACGCACATGCCCGCGCAGGTGTCGCCAGCCGGTTGGCTTTTCACTCTCGCCTCGCTTGCGATCTTCCAGCCGCTCCTGCAGGGAGGTGCCACCGGCCTTGTCGTGGTCGCGATTTGGCGCTACCGGCGCAATCGCGCGTCCAGACGTGAAATCGGAGCCGTCGTGGCCGCGCTGGGCGCGCATGTCGCGTTTGCCTTTGGCACCCAATGGATGCGCGAGGCCCAGATCGACGGCCTGTTCATCTTGGTGTGGCAGGCCGCTCTCGTCTCGGGGCTGATGATCTGCATCCGCTACGTAGTTCACCTCGCGCTGCTGGACGAGGCGGCGAACATCGGATATGCGGAAACCGTCTGTCCATCGTGCCACGTCCCCATCGTGGCCGCGGGTTTCTGCCCGACGTGCGGAATCGCCCTGAGCGCGGCGCCGAGCACGGTGAAGCGTGGCCGGCGCCCGCGCACGGACGTGACGGCGGCAGTGGCGCGAAAGAACTAGATGAAGATCTGCTCTCGGTGCGGTGCCAGGAACGATGAGGGCGCTGCACTCTGCCGCGTTTGTGGGCTACCTCTGGTCGACGACGCGGTTTCACCCTCCCAACCCGGCGCCTTGCTCCCGCCACCGGGAGCGGAGCTGCCCAGCCCAGCCGGATATCAAAGCCCGAGCTACGCGCCAAGGGCCCAGGGCCGGCCCGTGGTCGTTCACCGCACACGCCGGAGTCTCGTCATCGGCGCCGTTGTGTTGATGGTGGTCGTGCTCACAGCCGGAGGTTCGGGGCTTGGTTTGCTGACCGGCCGCGCGGGGTCGCCGGCGCGCTACCCAAACCTCGCCGGGCAGTCACCGAGCCCGAGCCCGGCCCCGAGCCCCAGCCCGGCATCGAGCCCAGGCCCAGGTCCGGCTGGATCGCCGAGCCCGAGCTCACTCCCCACGCCATCCATCACCCAGGCGCCTCCATTGACCGGCTCGACCGTTTTAAATGCGGGCGTCCAGGTCACCGTCCCGTTCGGCTGGTCCGTCCGCTCGAACGACACCGAGACGATCTCCCTGACAAGTCCCGATGGGAACGGATCGCTGATGGTCGCCAGCGGACCGTCGAAGCCGGCTCGCACGGCGGCCGAAGATCGCGACGCGGTCGACCACTACTACGTCAGCCGCTACCCGGACGCGGCTGAGTGCCCGAGCGGGGCGGTGACCACAGGCACTCTGAACGGGGTGGAGGGCGTCTTCTGGACGATCTGCTTCAACCTGACATCAGCCGGGCAGGCAGACCCCGCGGCGGCTGCGCTCTTTGTCGGGTCCAACCCGGCTGGAACGGTCTATTACCTGGTCACCGTGCTTGCGGCGCAGGACCAGCTGCAGGCTCTGGTGGCCGCAGCCGAGCCCGTCGTCCGGGCCATTCAATGGAAGCTGACGTGACCGCGGGCTGACGCTCTCAGGTCGTAACCCGACTGCGTATCTTGGGTGCGATGTTTGCGGCCTGGGGCCGGCTGGTCTACCGCTTTCGCTGGCTGACGCTCGTGGTGTCGGCTCTTCTGCTCGGCCTCTCCATCGTCGGGATCCTGACGGGCGCGTCGCTAGCAGGTAATGGCAGCTTCGGAGCCGACCTGGCCTCCGGCCGCGCCGCCAACCTGGTCAGCAGCCAGATCGCCTCTCAGCGGGCCACCACCGGCTCAAGCCTGACGCTGATTTTCAGCAGCCCAGACCTCAAGGTGGCCGACCCGGTCTATCAGTCGGCGCTAGAGGGCGCAGTCGCCCCGCTCAGGGGTGATTCACGCGTCTCCGCGCTGCACACTCCTTACGACGTGCAGGCCATCGAGCGGTCCGGGTTCGTGTCCAGGGACTCGCACAAGGCGCTTGTGGTCGTCGAGTTCAAGGATGATTCCGTGGCCTCGGAGAAGTACTTCCAGCAGGTCATCTCGGAGGTGCGTCCAGGTCAGCTTCAGTTCGTCGCCACCGGCGAGGTGCCGATAAACACAGCGTTCAACACAACCCTGGAGGCTGACCTGCAGCGCGCCGAGTACGTCGCGCTGCCCATCACCCTTCTTCTCCTCGTCTTGATCTTCGGTTCGGTGGTGGCCGCGCTGCTGCCTCTGGGCGTAGGTGTGCTCGCAATCGTCGGCGGCGTTGCCGGCTCGGTGTTCCTGGCCCACTTCACCGACGTGTCTCAGTACGCGATCAACATCGTCACCCTGATCGGTCTCGGTGTCGCGATCGACTACTCGCTCTTCATAGTCAACCGTTTTCGCGATGAGCTCGCTGCAGGTGCGACACGCGAGCACGCAGTTGCGACGGCGATGTCGACCGCGGGCCGCGCCATCACCTTCTCCGGCGTGACGGTGGCCATCGGCCTTTCGGCGATGCTCTTCTTCCCGGGCACATTTCTGGCTTCGATGGGTGCCGCCGGGGCCATCGTCGTCGCAATCGCAGTCATCTACGGGCTTACGTTCCTGCCTGCCCTGCTGTCGGTCCTCGGCGGGAGGATTGACCGGCTTCGACTGCCGTACTTCGGCCGTCGAAGCGTCGATGGCCGGGGAGGCTGGCACTCCATGGCGCTGTGGGTAATGCGCCGGCCGTACCTGGTGCTGATCCCTGCTCTGGCGCTGCTCGTGATCGCCGGGACCCCATTCCTTCAGCTCCGACTGGCCAACGGCGACGTCGACCAGCTGCCTCCCTCGAACCAGGCGCGCCAGGGGTACGACACCCTGGTTCAGGACTTCCCGGGTCGAAACCAGACCTCGATCGAAGCGGTCGTCTACTACCCGAACTCGTCTCCGATGACAGCTCAGCACATCAGCGACGTTTACGACTTGAGCCGGCGGCTCGCAGCCCTCCCCAACGTGCTCCGCGTCGAAAGCATCGTCGACCTCGGCCTCACGAAGGCCGACTACCAGAAGGCATACGCCGGCCCGACGAGCAGCCTGTCCTCGGACATGCAGCAGGCGCTCACGATCGGCACCGGGCCCAACGTGGTGCTGTTGAACGTCCTGACCAGCAAGCCGTACACGAGCAACGAGGCGCGCGCGATCGTCAATGCGGTGAGGGCCGAACACGTGCCAGACGGTCAGGTCCTCGCCACAGGCGACACCGCTTTCGACCTCGACATCGTGAACTTCATTCTCGAGAGGACGCCGATCGCGGTCGGCTCCGTCATCCTGGTGACCTACGTCGTGCTGTTCATGCTCACCGGCTCGATGGTCCTGCCCCTCAAGGCGGTGATCACGAACCTCTTCTCGATCTCGGCTTCATTCGGCGCTTTGGTGTTCATCTTCCAGCAGGGCCACCTGAGCCAGCAGCTCGGTTTCACCGCCCAGTCGATCGACCCAAGCGTGCCCGTGATCCTCTTCAGCATCGTGTTCGGGATGTCGATGGACTACGAGGTGCTCCTCATCAGCCGGATTCAGGAGGAGTACAGGCGCCTTGGAGATAACCAGGCGGGTGTCGCCATGGGACTGGAGAAGAGCGGCCGGCTCATCACGGGAGCGGCGGCGATCATGTGCGCGGTCTTCATCGCCTTCGGCCTGGCGAGCGTCGTGATCATCAAGGCGATCGGGATCGGCCTCGCGATCGCGATCGCCATCGACGCGTCGATCGTGCGCATCCTGATCGTCCCTGCCATCATGCGGATTCTCGGTCGGGCCAACTGGTGGGCGCCGCGGCCCCTGTCGCGCCTCCATCACCTGCTGGGCGCCGCCCCGCGCGTTCCCGTGGTGGCTACAGCTCCCGAGTAAATCGGCTTGGGAGCAGGGGGCGCACTAGGCGGCGCCCCCCGCTCTTGGAGGAATGCCTGAGGGGGGATTCAGGCGTTGATCTCATCATCGCCTCGGGGCCTCAGCGCAGGCTGGGAGAAAGCTTGGAGTTTACTCAGACGTTAGCGGGGGGAGGCCAGCGGCAGCTCGACCTGGAACGTCGCGCCACCGCCTGTTGTCTCTGTGACTGTCACCTGCCCTCCGTGTGCGGCGACGACGGCACTTACGATTGAAAGCCCCAGGCCGGCGCCGCCGCTGTCGCGACTGCGGCTCGGATCGGCACGGTAAAAGGGCTCGAAGATGCGTTCCATCTGCTCTGGGCCAAGCCCGGGGCCATGGTCGATGACCGAAACACGACCATGCCCGTCCTCGGTGGTCACGCTGATCTCGATCGGCGATCTGGTGGGGGTGTGAACCAATGCATTCCGCATCAGGTTGCCCATGACCTGCCTCAACCGGGTGTCGTCGCCCGTGACCACCACCGATGCTGGCGCGTCGAGCTTGATCTCGCGCTGCGGCGCCACCACGCGCGCGTCCGAGGCGGCGTCGCTCGCTATCGCCTGCAGGTCGACCGGCGCCGTCTCAAGGGGCCGCCCCTGGTCGAGGCGCGCAATGAGAAGCATGTCGTCGACGAGCGCGGACATGCGCACGGCCTCCTCTTCGATGCGCCGGCGGGCAAGCTCTGAATCCTCGGGGGATTTCGCCGCCCCGCGGCGCAGCATCTCCGAATAGCCGCGGACCGAGGTGAGCGGAGTCCGCAGCTCGTGCGACGCGTCGGCGATGAAGCGCCGCAGTCGCTGGTTGCTCGCCGTGCGTTCGGCGAACGCCGCCTCAATCTGGCTCAGCATCGAGTTCAAAGCGAGGCCCAGCCTGCCGATCTCGGTCTTCGAGGTGGCCGGCTCGACGCGGCGGCTGAGATCGCCGGCCGCGATCTGCTGCGCCACTCCGCCCATGCGCTGCAGCGGCCGCAGGCCGAATCGGATGATGAGGAGGGCCAGGATTGCAGTACCTATGACGACGCCAAGTCCGATCTTCAACTCAAGCAAGAGAAGTTGATTGAGCGTCGACTGGACGTCTCCCAGTGGGATTGCGAAGACCACGTACTGGCCGCTAAAGGAGTTCTCGGGCCAGGCGCTGACGCGGAACTGAGTCACTCCGCCGCTGCCTTCGACAGTGAACGGAGATCCTGGCGTATCCATTGCGGTCGACGGGAAGGCCTTCGGCAGCTCGGGTCTGGCCGTCGAGGCTGAGGAGCCAAAGCTCCGCGCTACGCAAATCGTCTGCGGCGACCCATCCGTGCTGAGCAGCTCGAGAACGCTGCCGGCCGGGAACACGTCACTCGGTCCTCGATAGTCACATCCCGGTGTGCCGAGCACGTTGCGGACGGTGATCACTGTGGAAGGCGTGGTCAGCTGCTGGTCGACGCGGCTGAGAAGTGAGCTCTGCAGCGACGCATAAGTCGCCGCGTCAGCAATCGCAAGTCCGACGACCACGAGCGAGATGACGCCGATCAGAAGCCGCCCGCGTAGCGATAGGGTCATTTTCGAGGTGTTCGGAGGACGTACCCAACCCCACGCACGGTCTGGATGAGCGGCGGGTCGTGGCGATCCACCTTGCGCCGCAGGTAGCTGACATAGGTTTCGAGCACGCTGGCGTCACCACCAAAGTCGTAGTGCCAGACGTGGTCCAGGATCTGCGTGCGTGTCAGCACCCGACCGGCGTTGACCAGCAGGTACCGAAGCAACCGGTACTCGGTGTTGGTCAGGTCGATGGCGTGGCCGTGGCGGCGAACCTCGTGCGCCTCGTCGTCCAGCTCGAGGTCGGCGAGGCTCAGCTTTCCGCTCTGTGCCGCTGCGCCGCCGTGACGTCTGAGCACGACGCGGACGCGGGCGATCAGCTCCTCGACGCTGAATGGCTTGGTGACGTAGTCGTCGCCGCCGATCGTGAGGCCGTGGACCTTGTCCTCGGTCGCGTCGCGGGCCGTGAGGAAGATGATCGGGACCTTGGTGCCGGCGCTGTTCAGCCTCCGCAGCACCTCCATGCCGTCGATGTCCGGCAGCATCACGTCGAGGATGACCAGGGCGGGTGCGAACTGCCCGACGGCGGTGATCGCAGCGCGGCCGGTGGCGGCGGTTTTGACGCTGAAACCTTCGTAGCGAAGGGCCATGGCGACCAGCTCGGTGATGTTCGGCTCGTCGTCGACGACCAGAACCCGCGCCGCTTCGGTTTCCACGATGCTCATGCTGCCCGAGTTTCCTGGGAGTTTGCTTAGAGAACCCTGGGAGCCATATCCGAAACCGAGGGCTGAGGCCACCCAGCGACCCTGCAAATTTCGCCAGCCACGCCGACCAGGCGACCCGGCAGGTGGTTGACCTCGAGCCACGCAATGGCTTGCTCGGACTTCACCAGCGCCGCGGTGGAAGCGATGTTGGCGTCCACGCAGCTCCCGGCCGCGACGCTGGCCGTTCTCCAGCGGGTTTGGGCGGGCAGGCCGGTCGCCGGATCGAAGATGTGGTGCATCTGCACGCCGCCGCGGGTCCACCGCCGCACGGTCGTGCTGGACGTGGCGACGCCTCCTGAGACGATGCTGATCGACTCCTCTCCGTCCTGGATCGGCGCCGCGCTGTCCTCGCTGGTCTGGATCGGCCAACCTCCTTCGGGCGCGAGGCCCGCCACGGCGATGTCTCCACCCAGGCTGACCAGCGCCCCGCCGCCGCCGCTCGCCCTGCTGGCCGCCGCCGCGGCCAGATCCGCGGCAAGCGCCTTGGCGGTCGCTCCGAGGTCGATCTCCACTCCGCGCGGCAGCCGGACCGTGCGCTTGGCGGCGTCGAACGCGATCACCTTCCAGCCGGGCACCCGCTCGGCTACGAGAAGCAGAGGCTCGCCGTCCGCGGGCAGCTGGGCGAAGTCCGCATCGTATCCGGCGAGCCGGATCGCGGTGCCCACCGTGGGATCGACCGCGCCACCGCTGGCCCGGGCTCCCCGCAGCGCGGCGGCGATCGCCTGCGCCAGCAACGGGCTCAATGAGACATCGGTTTCTGGGCGCGCGTTGAGAAGCGAAAGCTCGCTGTCCTCCCGGAAGCGGCTGGCGGCCTGGTCAATCGCGGCGATGACGTCGTCCACAGCGGCCTTGGCTGACGCGATGGCCTCGGGCCGCGTGACCACCACTCGCATCGAGGTTCCAAGAGCCCGGCCGTCGGCGATTCCAAACACGGTCGCCGTCACCGCACCGAAGTCCTCGCGCGCTCTGTCCGGCGCATTGCGATCGCCAGCACGGGACAGTCCTCCACCGCGCGCTGTGCGTGAGCCATCAGGTGATCTGGGATCGGCGTGGCGGCGATGATCGGGTAGCCCCAGTCGTCGAGCCGGATGAGCTCCGGCAGCAGCTCCGCGCAAAGCCCATGTCCGTCGCATCTGATGGGGTCGACCGTCAAGGAGTATTGCTTGGTCACGCCGTCCTCTTGACATCATGTGCTTTGTGGTTTGCGAACTCGTGCGCGAACGTCTTGAGCGCGGACTGGAGGAACAACACGGCACCGTCCGGGTGCTTGCATGCGCCACGACCCCGAACCTCGGCCGACCATCGCGTCAGGAGTGCCAGATCCTGTGCGCCGGCCCCGGATCGGGCGATACGGCCGCATGCGTCGGATAGGGCGCGGAGGCCGAAGAAGCAGGGGCCGCATTGGGCCGAGCTCTCGCCCGCGAGGTATTGAAGTATCGCGGCCGTGTCGCAGACGCCGCATCGATCCTGGGGAAGCACGCCGATGACCCCGCAGCCGAGCGACAGGCCACGCCGGCGCAGCTCAGTGGGGTCGAGTGGCAGTCCCCACGCCTCGTCCACGCCCAACCAGGCACCGAAGTAGCCGCCGAGAAGCACCGCGCGCATGGGGTGCGAAGGTCCACCCGCCAGCGTGACGGCGGCTCCGAGTGAAGTACTGGTGCCGACCTCCAGCACTCCGGGCTGAGCTACGGCGCCGGCCATCGTGACAAGCACCGTGTCGGAGTCCTCGCCATAGCGCGCGATGAGCGCGACGTGAGCGAGCGTTTCGACGTTCTGGACGAGGGTCGGAGAGGCCGGTGTGGTGGTGGGAAGGGATGCACCAGACGTGACGAAGTGGGTGGCCGCACTCGATTCGCCGGAGACGTAACGAGCGGGAGCGGTCAGCAGCCGGAACAGGTTTCGGTCGCTCTCGGGCCGTTCGTCGAGCGCGCGCTGCATCGCGGTTCGAGCGGCCCAATGATCCTCGCCGAGATACAGCACGATCTCTCGGGCGCGCAGGGTCTCGGCTGCCAGGAGCGCGCCGTCGAGCACAAGGTGTGGCCGCGTCGACATGAGGACACGATCCTTCTGGCTGCGCGGCTCACCTTCGGCGCCGTTGACGATGACTGCGGCCAAGCCGCTCGACCGAGCGGCGACTGCGCGCCACTTCCTGCTCACCGGGAAAGCGGCGCCGCCGCGCCCGGTCAGGCCGGTCCGCTCAAGCGCCTGGATGAGATCGGCTCGCCGCCGGGGCAAGGGCCCTAGCCGCGCGACGTGTTCGGCGAATCCTTCGGCCCCCTGAGCGAGCGGGCGACCGGCCAGCAGGCGAACCTGGCTCACGGCAGTTCGCGCCGGCTGACCGTCCCGCGGAAAGTCGTCCGTGCGTCGAGGCGCGGATCTCGCGGTTGCGAAATCAGCCGGTATAGCACCGCGACCGCGACCGCACCGATTGACATCGCCGACAGCGCGAGGAACCAAGTCGACCAGGCGTCGGTACCGGTCCCGAATCCATGAAGGACGGCCACCGGCCACGACGCGTAAGCAAGCCAGTGTATGGCCCGCCAGGCCGCAGGCCCGATCAAGCCCCTCAACAGGCTCGTGATCACGATCGCGAGCAGGAGCTCGAAGGCTACGGCGCCCAGACCGAGCCAGAAGGTTCGGTAGTAGGACGAGAAGGGGATCAAAGCAGCGGCCCAGCCGAGGTGGGTGAAGGGATCGACAACCGCGGTGACGATGTGCAGGCCGAGAAAGACGACCGCGGTCAGGGCGATGTTGCGGTGGAGGCCGGTGGTGAGGAAGCGCGGCCACCCCGTGCTCTGGACGCGCAGCGCTGACAGCACACCGAGGACGACCACGCAGCTGAGCAGGACCAAAGACACCGCGCCGGCGCCGCGCGTCGCGTACCAGAGAAACGTATAGCTCAAGGGTTACGGATGAGAGCCGCCCGACACCGCCACGACCGAGTTCGTCGACGAGCTGACGCCGCTCGAGGTGGTGAGGCCCGACGAGATCGACGACGTGGAGCTTGAGTTGGAAGTCAAGGCGGTGATTGCCTGTGAGAAGGGTGAGGTGCCCGGGAGCGTGGCGGCGCTGACCACGCTCAGCGTGCCGACAGCCGCGACCGAACCGAAGGCGACCCCGGCGGTCAGGCGGTTCAGCAGGCGGAATGCCCGGTCTCTGGAGCGAACCCTCTGCTGCAGCTCTGTTCCGGCTTCCATGTCCGAGGAGTTTGCCGGTCGTTCATGAACCGAAACTTGGAGAAGGCTGGGAACATGCTGAGAGCCCCGAAACAGCCGAAGACGTGACTCGGGCCCCTCGGAAAAGTGCCCCTATAGACCTTCGGGTGATCTGTCGTAAAGCTACTTCGGTTGATCTGTCTCACTCCCACTGAAAATCTAGCGCCGCGGCGCAGTGCTGTCGGCATGTAGTTTGCGAACCGCGCCCTTGCTGGTGCGAGCGACCGTCTTGAGCAGCTCGTTGCCGACCCAAAACTGAAGCAGGCCGTCGGTCACCAGGACGTCGCAGGCGCTGCCGGCGTAGTTCCGGCCCACGCAGACCTGTTGGTAGCCGACCGAGACGACACCGTTGCTGGCGACCTTCCGGCAGACCCACTGCTCACCGTTGCGCTCCGGATGTCTCAGCTGATGCCGGACTTCTGCACCACCTGCGCGGAAGCGGCTCTCCGGCGTGAGGTCGCCCAGCGCCTGGTGTGGCCGTTGCGTGTTGTAGTAGCTCACCCATTCATCGAGCGCCTCCTGTGCCGTCTTCAAGGTCTTGAACACTTGCCTGGTGTCGAACTCGACTCGAAGCGTTTTGTGGAAGCGCTCGATCTTGCCGGTCGTGGTCGGCGAGCGTGGTTGGGTGAGGATGTGGTCGACTCCGTTCTCCCGGCAGATTCGGTCGAACAGCACCTCCACCGGTGGCTGCGCGAAGCGCCCGGTGAACACCTTGCCGTTGTCGGTGAGGACCTGGGCTGGCACACCGTAGGTCTTCAGAGCTGAACTGAACCCGTCGCAGACCGACTGAGTTCGCTCCCGAGGCATGAGCCGAGCTGAGACGCAATATCTGGAGTGGTCGTCAACACCAGTTAGCGCCTTGGCTGAGGTGCCGTCGGCCAGCAAGAAGCCATGCACCAAGTCCAGCTGCCACAGTTCCATCGGCGCGCCTCGCTCCCAGCGTTTCCAGGTTTCCCGGCGCCGGCGGCGCGTCATCGGGTCGATGACCGCGGCCCGGACCAAGCAGCGATAGACCGCCGACTCCGACGGCGCCGGCTCGACCCCCTTGCGGGCCAGCTCGAAGGCAATTCGCCGTGCTCCCCAGTAAGGATGTGAGCGCCGCATCTCGAGCACCATGGCCTCCACCTCAGGCGGGGTTTGACGAGGGCTGTGAGCCGGCCGGTGGGACCGATTATATTCAAGCCTTCCAGTCCGTCGCCTTCGTAACGCGCCAGCCAACGGTGCATCGTCCGCCGCGAAATGCCCCAATCCCTGGCCACCTCGCCCACCGTGCGACCGTCGCCAATTACCGCCACAACCGCCTTGTACCTTTGCTCAGTCACGCTCATCTCCCTCATGTGCGGGAGCGTGACAAATCAGCCGAAGTAGCTGTGACGCATCACCCGATGTTGTGTGACCCATCAGTCGAAGGCCTTTTGGGACCTGTCAGCCGAACTTGCACACGAAATTGGCTCCGGTCTAGAACTGACGGAGATCGCTGACACTGGGGCATTCCAATTCAGCAGAGGAGGAAGCCCAGTTGACCGAACGAGAACTATCCAGGGGAGCAGCTCGGCGACTCGCCATCATCCAGCA
>JBIOJB010000040.1:0-25167 GCA_044450465.1 Candidatus Dormibacterales bacterium
CGTCCCGCCTGAGTGCCGCCTCAAACTTCCCGGTCAACCGCGAGCTGACCCTGTATGCGCTCATCGGCAACCAGATGGCGACGCGCGGCCTGCAGCTCGTGGTCGCAGGCTGGACCTGCTTTCTTGCTTTCCGATTTCGCCGGCGGGCGCCGCAGTGGATCTACGCAGCAGCCCTTGTCGGGGGCATGCTTGCGAGCCCGTACCTGCACCTCGACGATCTCCTGATGCTGGGCCTTGCGGCCTGGTTGGTGCTGCGCACGGGTATCGGTGGATGGACGCTCGGCTACATGCTGCTCGCAGTCATTTCAGTCGAAGGCCTTCCGATCTGGGGACCGCTGCCCGTGATCGCGGCCGAGCTCGCGGGGCTGGCGCTCCTGTCGTGGGCGGCGTTCAAGCCGGAGGTTGCGACGCGGAGTCCCCATGCCGGCCCGCACCCCGGGCGAACCGGCGAGCTCCCTCGAGCGACTCGCCCGACGCGATGACGCCGACGCCGGCCTCAAACTCCACCCGCGTCGCATCCCCCAGCTCCATCGACCACTGGTTTAGAACGCTCCGGCGGTCCGCACGCAGCGCCCCCACTGGGTAGGTCGCGAGCTCGGCCGCGAGCTTCTGCGCGGTCGCAAGCACGGTGCCTGGTTCCACAAGGCGCTCCACGAGGCCGATGCGTAGGGCCTCCTCGGCGCCCACCGGGCGACCCGTCAGGACCAGATCCAGAGCCCGTCCCTGGCCGATCATCCTCGGAAGCCGTACCGTGCCCAGGTCGATCAGGGGCACGCCGAACCGCCGGTTGAAGACCCCCAGCACCGCGTTCCGCGCCGCCACCCGCAGGTCACACCACAGCGCGAGCTCGAGGCCGCCCGCCACGGCGTAGCCCTCGATCGCGGCGATCACCGGTTTGCCAAGAGCCATGCGCGTGGGCCCCATCGGTCCACGGCCTGTGTCGGTGATTGGATTCCCGCCACCCGCGGCGATGGACTTGAGGTCAAACCCGGCACAGAAGGTTCCGCCCTCGCCGGCCAGCACCGCGACCGAGAGCGAGCTGGTCGCGTCGAATTCCTGAAACGCGTCGACCAGGCTAGCGGCGGTCTCGGCGTCGACCGCGTTGCGAACCTCGGGGCGGGCGATCGTGACGGTCATGACCGCGTCGTCGGTCACGACCCTGACCTTCACGCCGCGTAGGCCCTGGGCTCGCTCACTCGGCGTCCATGAACGGGTAGCGGTGATCCGTCGGCGGGACGTAAGTCTCCTTGATCATTCGCGGGCTCACCCAGCGGATGAGATTGAAGATCGACCCGGCCTTGTCGTTGGTGCCTGAAGCGCGCGCCCCTCCGAACGGCTGCAGTCCCACGACCGCGCCCGTCGGCTTGTCGTTGATGTAGAAGTTGCCAGCCGCGTTGACGAGCTTCTCCGAGGCCTGGCGGATCGCCTTCCGATCGCGCGAGAAGATGGCTCCGGTGAGCCCGTAAGGACTGGTCCGGTCGCAGAGGTCGAGCGTCTCTTCGTATTTCGAGTCCGCGTACGGATACACGGTCATGATCGGACCGAAGAGCTCCTCTCTCAGCAGCCTGAAGTCCGGGTTCTTGGTCTCGATCAGCGTCGGGCGGATGAACCAACCTTCTTTGGAATCCCCCTTGCCGCCTGCGATCACCTTGGCGTCCTCCGCCTTCTTCGCAAAGTCGATCGCCTTCATGTGCTTGGACCAAGCCTTGCCATCGATCACGGCGCCCATGAAGTTGCGGAAATCCGCGACGTCTCCCTGTGGAATCGCCTCGACCTGGTCGACGAGCTCCGCCTTCATCGACTTCCAGATCGACTGCGGGACGTAGGCGCGCGAGGCGGCCGAGCACTTCTGGCCCTGGTACTCGAACGCCCCGCGCACGATCGCGGTGCGTAGAGCGTCGGGGTCGGCCGATGGATGAGCAACGATGAAATCCTTTCCCCCCGTCTCGCCCACGAGGCGGGGATACGTGCGGTAGTGGGCGATGTTCTCGCCCACCGTCTTCCACATCCCATGGAACACCTCGGTCGACCCGGTGAAGTGGACGCCCGCCAGCCGTTCGTGCGCCAGAACCTGCTCGGAGATCTCCGATGCGCTGCCGCTGACCATGTTGACCACACCCGGCGGGAGGCCCGCCTCGTTCAGCAGCTCCATGAGGAAATGGCACACGAGAAGGGTCTGCGTGGCGGGTTTGAAGACGACCGTGTTGCCCATCAGAGCGGGCGCCAGAGGCAGGTTGCCGGCGATGGAGGTGAAGTTGAACGGGCTGACCGCGAAAACGAATCCCTCGAGCGGCCGGTACTCAAGACGGTTCCAGGCCGTGGCGTCGTTGGCCGGCTGCTGACTGTACAGCTGGTCGGCGAAGTGGGTGTTGAAGCGCCAGAAATCGATCGTCTCGCAAGCGGCGTCGATCTCGGACTGATGCACGGTCTTCGACTGCCCGAGCATCGTCGCGGCGTTGATGGTGTCCCGCCATGGCCCGGCCAGCAGCGCGGCCGCCCGAAGGAGCACGGCCGCCCTCTCGTGAAAGGATGTGGCCGCCCATGATCGCCTGGCTTCGAGCGCGGCGTCGATCGCGTCACTGAAATCCTTGCGCCCGCCGACCGCAACCTGCGCGATGGACAGCTCCTTGCGATGAGGTGAGCGAATGTCCGCCCGCGAGGAGCCCCAGCGCCGCTCACCGCCTATCTGCATGGGCACATCGGTGCGCGCGTCGGTCAGCTCAGCGAGCCTCGCCTTCAATGCTTTGCGGGTCGCGTCACCAGGCGCATAGGCACGAATCGGCTCGTTGACCGGAGCTGGAACTCGAAAATGTCCGTCGGCCGTCATGACGTCCCTCCGCTTATCTTGTTAGCGCCATCATCGATGATGACCCAACCCGGCACGTGACGTAACCCGTGTCCGTATTCGAGGGAGTGGTGGTCGGGTATTCGAACGCACCCTCCGCGACGGTGGCGGATCGCGTTCGCCGGACCGTCGCCCTCGTTCGCCGGCGAGGCTACGCCCTCACACCCGCACGGCTCGGCGAGGTGTGCGTAGGCGGCCAGCTTCCGGAAGACGAGATCCGGTGGGCGGTTGCCTCAACGCACGACCTGGCCCTTACCCAGGGCCTCGTGGTGGAGCGCGACAGCTTGGGCCGGGTGAGCTCCATCGCGGATCGGGCTCGCGACCACGCTGTCGAGTCCGGCCGCTACCTCGAGATGGCTGTCACGTTCGTCAAGCGGCTCCTGGTCATCGCTCCCTTCATCCGGAGCGTCTCCATCGCCGGATCGCTTGCCAGTGGCGGCTTCCGCGCCACGGACGACGTCGACCTCAACCTCATCGTCGACGACGGCCACCGTCATCTCGGGTACGTGGCGGTGAACATCGCCGGCCTCGCCCATGCTCTGGCTCATCGCGCCAAGCCGGTCGATGCAAGCACCCGTAGGCCGATCGCGCCTCGCCTCATGACGGCCAACCTGATCCTCGAGCGCTCCCAGTGCTTTCCACTGGCGCGGCAGGACGAGGACATGGCCTTCGAGCTGCTCGTCGCGGAGCCTGTGTTCGGGTCCGGCCTGCTGGACGAGATCGTGGCGGCCAACCCGCCGCTCAGCGAGGTCTTTCCACAGCTGGCTCGCAAAGCTCGACCTCTTTTGATCGAAGCTCCGATCACGCGGGCACCCGGGGCATTGTTCCCTCGCGCGCTTGACGGCGCGGCGCGAATGCTTGGTCAGTCGGCATGGCGTTACATGCAGTGGACGCGGCGCCACAGCCCTGAAGCCCTCGCGCGGGTCGCTTTCGTACGGTCCACGATGCGGCCCTACACGCTTTTCGACGGACCTCAGCCCGAGTGATCGTCCCGGGCGCGGTGGGGATGGTGCTGCTCACCAGCACGCTGCTGTTTCTCTTCGGGCTGAACGTCCTCTACCTCACCTGGCGCGCGACCCGGCTGCACACCTCGCCCGCCCGCCTGGTCGATTCGGGCGCCGAGGCCCGGGTGTGCGTCCAGATCCCCATCTACAACGAGCGGTATGTCGCCGAACGCGTCATCGAGGCGGTGTGCCGGTTGGATTGGCCGCGCGACCGCTTCGAGGTGCAGGTGCTCGACGATTCGGACGACGACACGACCTCCATCGTCGCGCGGAAGGTTGGACAGCTCCGGCGCCAGGGGTGCCGCATCAGCCACGTGCGCCGAGGGACGCGCGCAGGGTTCAAGGCGGGCGCCCTGGCGCATGCCATGTCGCTCACCGACGCACCTTTCATCGCCATCTTCGACGCCGACTTCGTGCCGCCGGAGCACTTCCTTCGACGCACCATGGTCGCGTTTGAGGACACAGGCGTGGCTTTCGCCCAGGCGCGCTGGGGTCATCTGGACGAGGGCTACTCGTGGTTCACGCGGCTTCAGGCGCTCGCCATCGACTATCACTTCCTCGTCGAGCAGGCGGCGCGCTCGTCATGCGGGTACTTCACGAACTTCACCGGAACCGCGGGCGTCTGGAGGCGCACCGCCATCGAGGACGCGGGTGGCTGGAGCGCCGTGACCCTGACCGAAGACCTCGACCTCAGCTATCGGGCGCAGCTGCGCGGCTGGCGGGCGGCCTATCTCGAAGACCTAGTGGTGCCGGAGGAGCTGCCCGTTTCCATAGATGCCTACCGCAGCCAGCAGTCACGTTGGGCGACAGGCAGCTTCCAGACGGCGTTCCGGCTGCTCGGGTCCGTAATGCGCAGCCGTCTACGGGCCGCGATCAAGCTGCAGGCCACCGTGCACTTACTCGCGTACGCGATCGCGCCGTTGATGCTGCTGCAGCTGGTTACGTACACCGTTCTTTTGGTGGCGGCCGGACGCCATGTCTTCGATTTGCCCTGGTATCTCGGTCTGGCCTCTGCGGTTGCCGTTTTCGTCAGCGTCTCGCCGTGGATTAGTTTCATGGCAGCGCAATCGAGGCGTGGCCGTCGCTGGTGGTCCGGGCTGCCCGCCCTTGCCTGTCAGATCGTCGGCGCCGGAATGTCGCTCACGGTGGTCGCCGCTCTCGGAAGGGCGCTGCGACCGGGAGGCGTTTTTGTGCGAACGCCGAAACACCGCATCGAAGCCCGGGGCCAGGAGTGGCGACACCAGGAGTACGTGCGCGTCGGCGACCGCCGTGCCATTTTCGATGGGGTTCTGGGTCTTGTGGCGGCGGGCGTCGTGCCCTTTGCCGTCAGCATGAATCAAGGTTTCATGGCCGTCTTCGCCGCCGTGTTCGCCTGCGGCTTCCTGTTGCTCGCCACGCTGAGCGCCGTTGAGCTGCTCAAGGTGCTGACCCTTCGCCGGCTTGGGAAGCTTGCGCTCAGGTCGTTCCGCACCGCCGTCCCGCTGGTCGGGTTGATTGGGCTCGGCGGCTTGGCCCTCTTGCTCTCCGCTCGCATGCCGGAACCGTTCGAGGATGGTTACGGCCACTGGCTGATCGCCGCCAATCTCGCGGTCACCGGGCAGTTCAACGATCCGATCTTCGGAATGCAGGACACGTGGCTGCCGCTCTATCACGTGGTCGCCGCCGCTGTCCTGTGGCTGTTCGGGCTCTGGCAGCTCGGCGCCCTGAAGCTCCTAAGTGCCTGCTTCGGCCTCGCCACCGTCGCGTGCACCTACCGAATCGCGCCCAACCGCACCCAGGGCCGGCTCGCCGCCCTGCTGCTGCTGCTCAACCCCGTGTTCCTGTTCACCTCAGGATCCGCTGTTGTCGAGCCTTTCTTGACCGCTCTTTTGACCGGCGGGGCGCTCGCCGCGGTGAAGGGGAGGATGAAGGTGGCGGCGCTACTCGCCGCGCTGGCGTGCGCCACCTCCACGAAAGCGTGGCTATGGGTTGCGGCGGCGGCCGGGGTCACCCTGGTCGACACCCTTCGCAGGCAGGCTCCGGCCAGGGTTCGTATCCCGGCCATGGCCTGGGCCGCCCCGGCGATAGCCGTGCTGGCGTTGCTGCAGCTTGCCTTCGCCCCGGCCAGCCACTCCGTGGCGCGGGGTTCGGTCGAGCTAATGTCCGCGACCGCCCGGGGCAGCGTCCCCGTTGCAGCGACGTCGCGGCTGGCCGAGCTCCTAGGCACGTATGGACTCGCTGTGATTCCGGTCGTCGGATTCGCCGCGATCGGGCTTGTGATGGCTTGGCGCATGAAGGAGTTGCGCCGCCTCACGTTCATCTATGTCCCGGCCCTGGTGTATCTCGCGGCGATTGTCACCCTGGTGGCAGCCGGCGTTTACAGCGGGAGCCACCGCTACCTGTATCCGGCGCTTCCGGCGCTGGCCCTGCTGGCTGCCGGCGCGCTCGACCGGTATCCGGCTCTCCTCAAGGCCGTACCGGTGGTGGCGTCCGGTTTGCTGTCGGTCGGATTCCTGCCGGTGTTCATCGGTTTCGCAGCCGACAACGCCGGTCTTGTGGCTGCAGGCCAGGCTTCGTCGGGCAGCCCCGGCGTCCTGATGACGGACTCACCGGTGGTCGCGTACTACAGCGGCCGACCTCCCGATCAGATCGCCGGCTCGCAAGCGCTGCCGGCCGACCGCTCGTCGGCCCTGGCGTGGCTGCAGTCGCGCGGGGTGACCGAGCTGGTGCTCGAGAACATCAGCTACTACCGGGCCGCCGTCGTGTTTCCAGACCTTGCCTCGGGCAAGCCGTCGGCACCGTTCTCGCCGCTCGGTGACGAATCGCTGTATCGGCAGAGCGGGGGCAAGACCGTGTACGCCTACCGCTTCGGGGCCGGCCTCAATCTGCAATCCATCTACCCGGGCGTCGACGCCGCCATCAGCCCGATGCCTTCCGCGGGCAAGACAGCAGCGCTCGCCAAGGGAGTCACCCTGCTCGTGGGCGGCCAGGACGCCGCGGGGGAAGGCATGGGCTTCGGCGTGCCCATCGCGCGCTACTCGGATGGATGGGTGTATTCGCGAACGGCGGTGACGGCCGATCTCACATATGGCGGCCAGGCTGTCTGGCGGCGGACCTTTGAGCTGGACGAGATCGGCGGCGACGCCTCTCACGGCTACCGGTTCGTGCCGGTGGCGTCGCGGGGCGAGGTCCAGGTCACCTATGAGATCGGCCCGACTTGCATCACCGTGACTGTGACCCCGCTCTGGCTTGCCCCCGGGGTCCTTCAGATTGGGGTTCTGAACGAGCAGTCGGCCGCCTTCGCGGACTTCGCCGCGGCGGGGCAGCCGGCGCCCTTGACCGGCACCAGGTTCGGCAGCTGGGTTCCAGTGACCGGCGACTGGGCGAGGCTGCGCTCGGCCTCGCTCGGCGTCGAGTGGTCGGTGCCGGCGCTGCCGGGTTCGGATTTGCACGGCGGCCGTGAGCTCGCATCGCCGAGCTTCAACTGGGCGGGGCTGGACTATCTGTTCCCCGCGACTTTCACAGGCACCAGCTACAGAGTCACCGTGCGGGAGGCGAGATGAGCCAGGTGGAGACGATGGAAAGGGCCGACGTGGTCCTGGTCTACCCGCAGCGGGTGCCGGCCAGCGGCCGGCACTGGATCATGCCGTCCCTCGGCCTCATGTACCTCAGCGCCTCCCTGCGCCGCGCGGGCTACTCGGTCAAGCACATCGACCACACGTTCCTGGAGCGTCGAGAGGTGCTGGCGGAGATCGACCGGCTCCGCCCGTCCGTGATCGGAATCTACTGCATGATCACCATGCAGGACGAAGCGCTCTCGCTCGCCGAGCAGGTGCGCGGCAAAGCGTTGACCGTCGTTGGCGGGCCGTACCCATCGGGCGAGCCCGAGACGTTCGTCGACCAGTTCGACCTGGTGGCGGTGGGTGAAGGCGAGGAGACGATCGTCTCGATCATGGAACACCTCGACGACAGGCGGTTCGAAGAGATCCCCGGACTCGTCTTCAAACGTGGTGGAGAGGTCGTGCGCGGGGCGCCCAACCAGCGCAGCAAGGAGATGTCGCACCTTCCTCTGCCCTACCGCAAAGACATACCCAACGACCAGTACATCAGCTACTGGCGCAAGCACTGGAAGGACGCCACGACTCCGCTGATGGCGACGCGCGGCTGCCCCTTCAGGTGCGACTTCTGCCACAAGTCGGTGTTTGGCGATCTCTTCAGCTCGCGCCCACCAGAATCGGTGGTGGCCGAGATGCGCGAAATCGCGGAGCTCGGCTATGACCACGTGTGGATGTCAGACGACCTGTTCACGCTCAATTACAAGCGCACCATGGAGCTCTCCCGGGCCATCGAAGATGCACACATCCCCCTGACCTGGGAGTGCCTGAGCCGGGTGACCCACGTGGACCAGGCTCTGTTCGAGCAGATGCGACGGGCGGGCTGCCGCCGAATCTTTTTCGGCATCGAGTCAGGCGACGAGGGCGTGCTCAAAGAGATGAAGAAAGGCATCACGCCCGACCAGGCGCGAGTAGCGGTGAGCGCCTGCGTGGCGGCCGGCATCAAAGCCGCCGGCTTCTTCATGGTGGGCTACCTGGGTGAGACGACCGAATCGCTGATCCGCAGCATCAACTTCTCCAGCGATCTTCCCCTCGACTACGTCAGCTACACGATCGCCTATCCGCTGCCGGGAACCGGATTCCACGAGCGCGTGCGCGAGAGGCGCATGCGCGGGGAGTGGCATAAGGTGCGGCACAACCGGCTGCTGTTCAACACGGATTTCTCTGAGGGCAAGCTGCGCGCCGCGATCCTGAAAGGGGCGATCCAGCATCGCCTGAACCGGATGCATCTGAGACCCGCGGCTAAGGCTTTCCAGCTGGCCACCGACCCGGTCCTCCGCGCGCTCAGGTAGCGGTGACGCTGACGTGAGCCGCATGACCAACGCCTGGCCGAGCCTGCTTCGCGTGTCGGCGGGCCTCTTCTGGCTTTACTTCGCGAGCCAGAAATGGCAGGGGGTCGATTGGATGAAGGACCTCATGCGTGAAACCGCCGCGGTCAATCCGATTCCGGGCCTGCACGAGTTCCTCGTTTCGGTGGTCGCTCCAAACTGGCTCCCGTTCGCGCTCGCTCAGGCCGCGGGAGAGACCGTCGTCGCTGTGCTGCTCATTCTCGGACTGGCTTCCCGCTGGGCGGGCATTCTCGGTCTGCTGCTCGCCGCCAACCTGGCCCTGACGGTGGCCTTTGCCGTTTCGGATCCCGGCTTCCGGTGGCTCTACTACCTGGCGGTGGTGGTGAACGCGCAGGTGATCGTGTCCGGTCCGGGCCCATACGCCCTCGCCCGTTTCAAGTGGGTGCCCGCCTACTTACGCTGACCTTCGCCGCGCACTAGGCTAGTGGTGTGGGCGTTGACGCCGAAGGCTACGGGTTTCCTGAAGGCGAGCGGACCCTGACCCGCCTGGTCGACGACGTGCGCGTGCTTTCCCCCGCCGGGGTGGAGCGCGTCGCCATGGGTTGGACCCATCACACGAGAGGAGCCGGCCGCGAAGCCATGCACGAGGCCGAGAAGGCCGCGATCCACGCCGTCGAGAAGGCCGACCGGGGCGCAATCTGGGACCAGGTGAGAAAGAACCTGTTCGGTTTGACTGAGAGCGGCAGCGCGCTCGTGTCGTGGAGGGCCGAGCACGGCGAGGTGGGTCACAGAGCCGAGAGCGCGGCTTTCATGGCGGCTCTCGCCCTGGTAGCAGGGCGCTTGATCAGCGAGGAGCAGGCCGCGACTCTGCTCCGCCCGCTCGCGGAGGCACTGCCCTGGCTCGCGCCAGGTCAATCGGAGCTCTGATCAGCTTCTAGCTCGGGCTCGGTGGCAGGAGCGAGGCAAGCTCGACGTCCAGGTTCGCGAGGGCCGCGGCGTCGACCGGCTTTCTGGATTCGATCAGCTTCCCGCCCAGCTCATTCGTCTTCTTGTCGTTCATCGAAAGCACCGCCTCGACTGCGCCTTCTCGCAGGTAAAAGACGGAGAAGGCAAGTCCCTCGCGGTCCCCTCGCCACACGGCCACGTCTTCGCCGGACGCGTGCCCGCGGTACTCGAGGCCGACGTCGTACTGGTCCGACCAGAAGTAGGGCAGCTTCGAATAGGGAGCGTCATCACCCACGATCGCGGCTGCGATTCCACGACCGTGCCCCTTTCCGACCTCCCAGTGCTCGACGCGAATGTGCCGGCCGAACACCGGGTGCGCGTGAAACGCGACATCCCCTCCTACGTACACGCCGGCCGCGGCGCGCAGCCCGCCGTCCACGCTGACGCCGCCCCCATCGAGGGGCAGACCAAGCGCCTTCGGCAGGTCCAGGTTGGGCGCGATCCCCACCGCCATCAGGACGAGGTCGACCTCGTGCTGGCTCTCGTCCGACAGGGTGACCCCGGAAACTCGCTTTCCGCTCGAGTGCCAATGCTTGACGGTAGTCGCGGTCCGGAGGTCGACTCCTTTTGCGCGATGGATCGAGGCGTAGACCTGTCCCACCTCCTGTCCGAGCGCTCGCGCCAGCGGCACTGAAGCGGCCTCGAGCATCAGCACGTGCTTGCCCAGGCCGCGAGCGGAGGCGGCGACCTCCGCGCCAATGAATCCCGCGCCCACCACCAGCAAGCGGCTGGAGGTGGCGAACGCCTGGCGGATCGCATCGCTGTCGCGGAAAGAGCGCAGCGTGAGCACGTTATCGGCCTGCGGCGCGTCCGGCAGCCGCCTCGGGGTGCCGCCCAGCCCGAGCACAAGCACGTCGAATCGGATGTTCTGGCCGCCGTCCAGGGACAGCTTTTTATCGGCGATCGATCCTCCGGTCACCGTGGTCGCCAGATGGAGCTCGATCCGCTGCTTCGAGTATTCGTCTTCTTCGTGGAGGAAGACTTTGCGCGCCTCGACCTCACCCCGCAAGAACTCCTTGGAGAGGTACGGCCGATCGTACGGCCGGTCCGGGTCAGCGCTTACGAGCGAGATCTGCCCATCGAAACCGCGCTTGCGAAGGGCAAAGGCGGCGGCGTCGCCGGTGGCGCCCCCGCCTACGATCGCGACCTTTTCAGCGCTCACCGGTTTCCTTCTGGACGACCTGGGGGCAGGCCCGGGGCTCCCGGCTTGGGGTCAGGGAATCACGCAGGGCAGCCCGCTGCCCGATTGGGTGGGGCAGCGCGCCGGGCCGGGCGCAGGGGCGCTTCCATCGGCCGGCTGCTGAGTGGCCGGTCGCGGCGCCGTGAGCGGTGCGCTCGTGCCGATCCACTTGATCGTTTGCTGGGTGACGACGGTCGAATTCGAGCTCGAGTTCGCGTTGAGCGCGGGTGCTGCGGCTGCGGCGGGAGCGGGGCCGAACCAGTTGAGCTGGTGCGTCGACGGCGCAGGCACGAGCGCAATCTGAGCACGCAGGAGCACCACGATCAGCAGAATCGCGCCCATCAGGATCAACCCGGCGGGCACCAACAGGACATTTCTGGCGTTAGTCATGGCTCCAATCTACCTCAAGGCAACCCGCTGCATCCACCCGTGCTTGTCGGGGGCGACCCCTCGCTGAATGTCCACGAGCGCCTGGCGCAACTTCATCGAGACTGCGCCCGGTTTGCCGTCGCCGACCGTCCACTCAGCGCTTGCCGACTTGACAGCCCCAACCGGAGTGATCACCGCGGCCGTGCCGCACGCGAACACCTCGGTCAGCGAGCCGTCTGCGCACCCTGACTGCCAATCCCCGATGCTGATGCTCCCCTCCTCCACCTCGTAGCCCAACTCGGCACCGAGCACGAGCAGCGCGTCACGCGTGACGCCCGGCAGCAGAGTTCCGGTCAGGCCCGGGGTCACGAGCCTGGCCTTGGGCTCGGAACCGAAGACGAAGAAGAGGTTCATACCGCCCATCTCCTCGACGTGGCGGTGTTCGTGCGAGTCAAGCCAGACGACCTGGTCACAGCCCTTCGCCGTGGCTTGCGCCTGTGCGAGCAGCCCACCCGCATAGTTGCCGCCTGTTTTGGCCGCGCCTGTGCCCCCAGGAGCCGCGCGGCTGAAATCCTCGGACAGCCAGACCGTCACGGGCTTGACGCCGCTCGGGAAGTAGGAGCCGGAAGGCGACGCGATGAGAAGGAACGTCACCTCACTCGAGGGATGAACCGACAGGCTCTTCTCTGTTGCAAACATGAACGGGCGAAGATAGAGGCTGTGCTCGGCTGCGGAGGGCACCCAGTCGCCGTCGACGCGAATCAGCGCCTCGATCGACTCGATGAACGTTTCCACCGGGAGCTCCGGCAGCGCCAGCCGGCGGGCCGAGCGGTGGAATCGCCAGGCGTGGGCATCCGGCCGGAAAAGCGCAACGCCTCCATCCGCCTGGCGAAAAGCCTTGAGCCCCTCAAACACCGACTGCGAGTAGTGCAGCACCGACGTTCCCGGGTCGAGCGTCAGCGGGCCATACGGCATCAGCGCAGCGCCCTGCCAGCCTGACCTGGAATCCCAATCGATCCGCACCATGTGCTCGGTGAAAAGGCGTCCGAAACCCGGGTCGGCGAGCATTCGGGTCCTTGCCTCCGCCGATACGCGCGGATCCGCGAGCGTGATCTTGAAGCCGGTTCGAGAGATGCTGGTGCTCAAGGTCTACCAACTCTAGACCGTCCGGATGGCTGTTACCCCCGCGGTTCGGCGAGCGTTGGGTTGAAGATGCCAACGGTGATCTTGCGTCTGGCCGCTTTGGGTGCGGTGGCCGCCCTCTTTGCCTGCGGCTCGAGCTCAAACCAGGCGGCGCGCGATGTCGCCATCGGCGACGCGCAGAACGGGCTGTCGGTCCCGGTTCAGGTTGGCGATGTCGTCACCGTCAGCCTCGGCAGCACGGCCTGGACCTTCGATGCTCTTCCGGCGAGCTCCATTCTGCGTCTGGACGCAGAGCCGTCGGTTTCCGCAGCGCCCTTCGGGCAGTGCCCTCCCGGCGTGGGTTGCGGCACCACCGCCGCACGCTACACGGCGTTGAGACCTGGCGCGGCGGTCATCACCGCATCCCGGGTGAGCTGTGGCGAAGCGATGCGATGCGTAGGTCCAGCCGGCGCCTACCGGGTGACGATAGCCGTCAGCTGAGGTTCGCAGAACCGGCCGGTCGCTCGGGTAGCTTCACCTTCCGGCCGCTGATCTCGTTCGCCCAGATGCCCACAAAATGAACCTTTGCGCCCGCCGCGGCCGGCCGCACGGGCCAGGCCCGGATGCGCTCCGAGTGGACCACGGGGTGATCGCCTATCTCATGTGAGATGCCCTTCACGATGACGCTCCAGGCGGTCGCTGTTTCGGCATCCCAACCGTCGATCTCAAAAGCGACCTGCGCGCCGGGCGCGAGGTCGAGCTTGGTCCCTGGATCGGTGCGGAAGACGACCAGCCCCTCATCGAAGAAGTAGTTGATCGGAAAGATCTCCGGCCGGCCGTTGTGATCGGTCATCGCGAGCCGGCCGAGAGAGTGAGCCCGCAGGAGCTTCACGCATTCGGAATCGGAGAGAACCTCCAGGTTGCTCATAGAGACAAATGCCTACTTCGCTTCGAGATGCAGGTCGACGACCGGAGCCCCCTCCTGGTGTCCGAGCACCACCACGGCCGTCCCTTCGGCGGTCCAGATGGTCAGAGTGTTGGACTGATTCACGAAGTTCTCGTTCCCGGCCAGCTTGCCTCGCAGGTAGGCGGGCAGGGCGTCCGGAGCCTTGTTCTTCTCACCCACCGTGCCCGCGAGGCTGAGATTGCTCCCGGTGAACGGAATGCGCACCGAGATCCCAAGCCCGATGGCGGTGTTGAACAGGCTGAGAAGAAGGCCCAGCGTCAGGACCACGATCACGCTGGCGCATCCGCCACCGCAACCGCTGCGAGCGCCAGGCCTGCGCCGCCTCGACGGCGCTTTCTCTTCGCCCACCCGACCCCATCATAGGTGGGATCGCAAGCGGCCTTCCACGATGACTTCCACGCGCGCAACAGCGCCGGACGGCGGTCAAACGGCGGACAGGAACTCGAATATGCGGTCGTCGAGGCCCGGCAGGTCTTCGTGGCCGAAGTCCGGGTAGACGACCATCTCCTTGGGAGCGGTGATCTTGTTGTAGGCGGCAAACTGCGTGGAGGGTGGACAGATGGTGTCCATCATCGAAGTGGCCATCAGCACACGGGCTTTGATGCGATCCGCCAGGTGCTGGACGTCGATGTACCCAAGCCGCGTGAAGGTCTCGTCCTCGCGCTGGTGGGTGGGATCAAACCGCGTGAAGTGATAGGTCAGACCCTCATAGGCGTCGCGCGCGAGGTCCATCTCCCACACCCGCCGGTAGTCCGAGAGAAACGGGTAGACGGGCGCCGCTCGGCGGATCCTGGGTTCGAGCGCCGCGCACGCCAGCGTCAATCCGCCGCCCTGCGACCGGCCAGTCGCCACCACCCGCGCGGGATCAACCTCCGGGAACGCCATGACCACGTGCGCGAGCTGCACCGTATCGAGAAAGATCTGCCGGAACAAAAGCCGGTCTGGGTGATCGTTCAGGCCTCTGACAATGTGGCCGCCCAGCGTGGTGCCGATGTCGCCACCGACGTCTTGGGAGAGCCCGCCCTGGCCTCGAACATCCAGCGCTGCGACCGCGAATCCCTGCGCCACCCACGGAAGCATCGGGAACCAGTCACCGGCGCTCCCTGTGTACCCGTGGAACCTCAACACCGCCGGATGAGGCCCCTCGGCCCGCGGCCTCAAGTAGTGTGCGTGAATTCGAGCCCCGCCCACGCCCATGTACCAGAGATCGAAGCACTCGGCAAAGCGCGCGGGACTCTGATGAGGGACCAGCTCGGGCCGGGGCAAGGTGGCGCTCAGCTCCGCAAGCGCCCGATCCCAGTACGCGTCGAAGTCGGCGGGCTTTGGATTGCGGCCGGCGTAAACCGCCAGCTGCTCGAGCGGCATCTCAAATACAGGCATCAGAGCTCACTCATCTTTTGGATGCGACAGCGCGGCTTGCGCGGCGAACGTGACGAATCTAGCGACCTGCCGCAGTGTAGTGGGCTTTCACCTGGGCGGCGGTCAGGGCCGTGGGGTAGATCGCCACCTCGTCGATTGATCCGGCGAAGGGCGAGTTGCAGAATGTGTCGACCCAGTAACCGATTCGCACCTGCGAGGTGGCGGGCTGGTCGCTGACCTTCGTGGTTGCGAGCAGCTTCCCGTCCAGGTAGAGGTCGACCGACCCTCCTCCCGCCTGCGTGAATGAACCGGCGATATAGTGCCAGGCCCCGTCGAAGACGTTGATGCCGACACTGCTCGCATCGCCGGTGAAGTATCCGTCCCACGTGTCAAATGCGACCGCGTCGGAAAGGCTGCCACAGATACCGCCTTTCGCAGTGGACGGGCCGATTCCCGCGATTCGCCCTGTGCCGCCCTGGCCGATGTCCACCACCATCTGGTCCTGCTTGCTCGTCGTCTTGAACCAGGCTTCGAGGGTGAAATCGACGGCGCCGAAAACCGGAGTGTTTCCGCTGCTGGTCGCCGGGTTGATGGTGCCGTCCGCCGTCAAAGCGGTGTCGGAGATGCCCTTCAGCGCGCCTGGCTGCTGGTAGGTGAGCCCGGTGGCGTTGTAGAGTCCGTCGTTCTTGCGCGGCGAAGCGTCACACAGCTTGGTGCCGGCGGCGTCGCTCAACCGGTAGTAAGCCACGGCCCCGTCACCCAGCACCGCCTTCGCGTAGGCGTCTTTCGTGCTCGGCGGGCACGCCGCGGCGGGGCTTGGGCTCGCCTCGGACGAGGATGAGCTTCCACCGCACGCGGGAACCGCGCACAGGAGAACCAGACCAAACGCGGTCACCGCGGCCCTGGGTGAAATCATTCGAACCCTCTAACAACGGCGAGCAGAGCGACAGGAATATAGACCGTCGCGTTCGAGCGTCAGGCCCAGGAGCGTTGGGCAATTTGGTAGATCCGGAGCAGCCGTCCCGACCGCGAGCAAACCTCAAATTGCTGTAATGCCTCATCTGCCATGCATTATCTATAACAGAGGCGATAATCCATCATACTTGAGGCGTTATGAAAATCGTATCTGGCAACACCGATCTGGCCGTCCTGGATGAGCTCGGCCGGCGCATTGCGAGGGCGCGACTCGAGCGCAACCTCACCCAGGCGCAGCTCGCCGCCAAGGCCGGCGTCGGAAGAGCCACCCTGCAGAGGCTCGAGTCGGGCCAGGACTCCGAGCTGTCCACCCTCATCCGCACCCTGAGAGCGCTCGGCCTGCTGGAGCTTCTCGACCGGCTGGTCCCTGAACCGCCACTGAGCCCGATCGAGCTTCTCAAGCTTCAGGGCAGAGAGCGGCGGCGCGCCCGGAGCCGGGTTGACAGCCCGACTTCGCCACCTGCCCCGCCGTGGCGCTGGGGCGACGAGAGCTGAGAGGCGGAATCAGTTGACCACAGTCGCCGCGGTGAACCTCTGGGGCGCACGGATCGGCGCGGTCTCCATGGAGGAGGGCGACGCGGCCGCGGCTTTTCAGTACGAGCCCGTGTTTGCCCGCAGCGGAATTCAGGTCTCACCGGTGGCAATGCCGCTCAGGACTGAGCCGTACAGCTTTCCAGCCCTGAGCTTCGAGTCGTTCCGCGGGTTACCCGGCCTGCTGGCCGACTCTCTGCCAGACCGATTCGGGAACGCGATCATCGACGCTTGGCTCGCTTCACAAGGCCGGAGCCCCGAGAGCTTCAATGCCGTCGAGCGCCTCTGCTACATCGGAAGTCGCGGGATGGGAGCCCTGGAGTTCACCCCGCAGCGTGGTCCGCGCGCCGTTCGGAGCAAGGAGCTCCAGATCGAAGCGCTGGTGGAGCTTGCGTCAGAGGTGCTGACTCGCCCGCGCGAGTTCGTGGCGTCTCTCAAGGACGGCTCGCGGACGAGCGCCGTAAAGGACATCCTGCTCGTCGGCACGTCAGCGGGCGGCGCTCGGGCCAAGGCGGTGATTGCGTACAACCCCGTCACTCAGCAGGTCCGTTCGGGCCAGGTGAACGCGGGACCCGGGTTCGAATACTGGCTTCTTAAGTTCGACGGTGTGAGCGGCAACAGGGATAAGGAGCTCGAGGACCCGCAGGGTTACTGCGCCATCGAATACGCCTATGCATCGATGGCACGCGCGGCCGGGATCGTAATGACCGAGTGTCGCCTGCTCGAAGAGGGCGGGCGCCGCCATTTCATGACCAAGCGTTTCGACCGGCTCGCCGACGGCGGCAAGATCCACATGCAATCGCTCGCGGCCCTCGGCCACTACGACTTCAACCAGGCGGGTGCCCACTCCTACGAGCAGGCGTTTCAGCTGATGGAGCGGCTCGGGCTCGACAAGTCAGTCAGCGAGCAGCAGTTCAGGCGAATGGCATTCAACATAATCGCCCGCAACCAGGACGATCACGTCAAGAACATCGCATTCTTGATGGACCGCCGAGGGTCCTGGTCGCTGGCCCCGGCCTTCGACGTTACCTACGCCTACAACCCGTCGGGCGTCTGGACCAGCCGGCACCAGATGTCGATGAACGGGAAGCGAGACGACTTCACGATGGACGACTTCAGGCGCTGTGCGTCGGTGGCGGCGCTCAAGCGCGGGCGGGCCGAAACCATGGTGGCCGAGGTCCGGGAGGCGGTGGCGCGGTGGCCCTCGTTCGCGGCCGCCGTGGGGGTCGACGAGCGCCAGGCCGCCGCCATCGGGTCCACCTTGAGGACCGGCATCGGCAGGTCAGCCAAGCCTGCCTGACCGGGCACGAGTTGCCGGGTGCTCAGCAGCCCAGCTTGTCCGCCAGGTCCATGAAGTCGGTCGCCTGCACGTCGGCCTCCAGATCGGGTAGACGGTCGGCCGCGCCACCCGGCCCCTTTTCGAGCGGGCGCTCAACAAAAGCAGCGCGCAGACCGAAGCTCTGAGCCGCTCGGAGGTCGTACTTGTGCGCCGCCACCATCATCACCTGGCCCGGCTCGAGCCCGAGCAGCGAAGCCGCTCCGAGATAGATCTCGGGATCGGGCTTGTAATGGCGGAAGTCCTCGGCCGACATAAGCCGCTGAAAAGGCAGGCTTCCAAACCGAACCAGAGCCTCCTGCTGCGATCGATTGCCATTGGACAGCGTCGAAACCGCGAACCGGCGTGCCAAGCGCCTGAGCCCCTCGACGGCGTCAGGCCATGGCGGAAGGCGCTCCCACGCAAGCGTGAGCTCGTCGCGGGCTGAGTCATCCAGCCCTTCGGCATGCAGGTCCTCGAGGACCTGATCCAGCGCCATCCGGTGAAGCCTGTCGAAGTTGGTCCATGGCAGCTCCCCGGTCCTGACCCGACCCATGGACGGTATGTACAGCGCGCGCCAGGCGTCGGCGAGCCTGTCCCAGTCGGCATTCACGCCAGCCCCGGCGCCGATGCGCCTGGCCTCTGCAGCCACTCCGGACCGCCAATCCACGACGGTGCCGAACACGTCGAACGTGAGGGCGCGCACCCCGCTCAGGTCAGTCACCGGCTATCCGAGGACGTACTGCTCGCCCATCTCCATGTCCAAGCCCTTCAGCTCCAGGTCGTCCGCCACCCGCACGCGCTCGAACCGATCGAGCACCTTGAGGATGAGCCAGGTCACGGCCAGCGAGTAGACGGCCACCAGCACGGCGGCCGCCACCTGCTTGCCGAAAAAGGACGGGCCTCCGAACACCAGGCCGTTCGCACCGGCGACGTTCACGGCCACCGAGGCGAACACCCCGAGCAGGATCACACCTGTGAGACCGCCGATACCGTGCGCGGCCCAAACGTCCAGCGCGTCGTCCCACTTGCGCCACTCTCGGAAGTTCACCGCCAGGTAGCAGATTGATCCCGCCGCAAGCCCGATCAAGAAGGCAGACCAGGTGGGCACGTAGCCGGCGCACGGCGTGATGCACGCCAGCCCCGCGACGGCGCCGGTGAATGCTCCGACGAGGCTGGGCTTGCCCTGCCGCCGCCACGATATGGCGAGCCAGGTGCACATGGCGATCGAACCAGCAATGTCGGTGTTGAGGAAGGCCTGGGCCGCCACCCCGTTGGCGGAGAGAGCGGAACCCGCGTTGAAGCCGAACCAACCGAACCACAGCAGAGCGGTGCCGAGCGCCACATAGGCGACGTTGTGCGGTGCTGCCTGCTCGCCGGGGGCGAACTTTCGCGAACCCACGATCCAGACCGATGCAAGCGCGGCGAACCCGGCGCTGGTGTGGACCACCATGCCGCCCGCGAAGTCGAGCACGCCCCATTGAGCGAGGAATCCGCCACCCCAGATCCAGTGGACGAGGGGCACATAGACCAGCAGGCTCCAGGCCACGAGGAATTTCAAATAGCTGGTGAAATGCACGCGATCCGCAAAGGCGCCGGTGATCAACGCGGGGGTGATGATGGCGAACATCTCCTGGAACACGAAGTGCGCCGCGGCCGGGATGGTGGGGGCCCAGGGCCCCGGTGCCTCGCCGACACCGCGAAGGGCGACCCAGTTCAGGTTGCCGATCACGCCACCGATGTCGCCGGAGAAGGCGAGGGAGTAGCCGACCAGCACCCAGATGGTGGTGACCACGCCCATCGAGATGAAGCTCTGCATCATGATCGCGAGGAAGTTCTTCCGGCGAACAAGGCCGCCATAGAAGAACGCGAGGCCGGGGGTCA
Organism: Candidatus Dormibacterales bacterium; assembly: GCA_044450465.1. Classification (GTDB taxonomy): domain Bacteria; phylum Chloroflexota; class Dormibacteria; order Dormibacterales; family Dormibacteraceae; genus JBIOJB01. The sequence goes on from JBIOJB010000040.1 coordinate 19,439, forward strand.
TGATCATCACCAGGGCCGCGCTGATCAGGACGAACCCGGTGTCCCCGGTGTCTATGTGCGCGGCGGCAAGCCCCGCGGAAACCAACTCATGCGGTGCATCCATGGTTGCCCACCTTTCGAGGTCGCCTGACAGAACATGGCGCGGTCTCGCGAGGAACCGCGGCGCCGCACAAGGCTAATGCAACGCGCCGTGGACGGCTAGTCCGCTTGCCGTTCGAGCGGAGAGCTCAGCGGCCGGGGCCGGCCGCTCCCGCGCCGCTTCCCTTCCGGGACAGAGCGTCGATTGCGACCGCGGCCAGGAGCACGAGCCCCGTGACGATAAAGATCCGCTGCACGTCCAGGCCCTGCAGGTACATGCCGTTGTAGATGCCGCCGATCACGAGCCCGCCCAGGACGCCGTGGATGACCTTGCCCCGACCCCCGAACAGGCTGGTGCCGCCGATGACCGCGGCCGCCACGGCGAACAGGACGAGCTGGCCGCCCTGGACGTTGTTCGACATGCCGCCGATGTACGAGGCGTACAGCAGGACGCCGATGCTGGCGGTCATCGAGCACAGTCCGAAGGCGGTGGTTCGGATCAGGGCGAGGTTGATGCCGGCGCGACGCGCGGCCTCGGCGTTTCCGCCGATGGCGTAGATGTAGCGTCCGTATCTGGTCCGTTCGAGAAGAATGGTCCAAACGCCGAGGACGCCGAGCACGATCGGGACCACCCAGGGCACACCTTCCAGGGTTCCGAAATTGGCCCGGTTGATGTTGCAGATGAACACGACCACGATGCCCGCGGCCGCGATGACCCCGATCTTGATCACGGTGAGGCTGACCGGCGGGGCGACCAGGCCGCTTCGGCGCCGGCGCTGAGCTCCAAACCACATGACCGCACCCAGCCCGACCACGACCACCGCCATCAGGATCCAGCTCAGGGTCGGATCGATGGTGCCCGCCATGAGCTTGAAGAGCACCTGCACGTTGGAGTTCTCCGAGGTGAGGTTGGGGTAACCCGAAAAGGGACCGAGCAGGAGGAGGATCAGCATCACGCCGTTGAAGATCAGATAGCCGGCCAGGGTGACGATGAAGGACGGGATGCCCAGGCGCGAGATGATCGTGCCCTGGACGAGGCCGACCACGGCGCAGAACGCCATACCGGCCAGGATCGCCGCCCACCAGGGCCAGTTGGTCGTCGCCGGCTGCACCAGCTGCACGGTGATCACCGCGCCGCATGCCCCGACGAAGCCGACCGACAGGTCGATCTCGCCGAGCAGCAAGGCGAACGTCTCGGCCATCGCCAGCACCATGAAGACAGCGCTCTGCTCGAATAGGTTGACCAGGTTGCCGGCCGAAAGGAACACATGGTTGGGGCTGATGGCCTGGAAGACCACCATGATCGCGACCAGTCCGACGACCACCGGAAGCATGCCGCTCTGGCCGGCTCTCGCGCGAGCCACCCAAGCAGTCATGTACTCGCGGAACGTCTGAGCGACCAGTTCGGGTGGCACCTCGGCTTGCGCCGCCCGGGTGGCAACCGTCAGATCGGGAGTCTCCTGTGCCGTGGGCTCGGTGGGTGTCGCCATGTCAGCCTCGCGGCTGGCCGTTGCCACGGCTCATGCCGCCCGTCGTCATGTACTCGACCACGCTCTGACGGTCAAACGCCGAGAGCTTGTCCTGAACGACCATGCGCCCGAGATAGAGCACCGCGAGCCGGTCGGCCACCTCGAACACGTCGTTCAGATTGTGCGAGATGACCATCACGGCGAGGCCGCGGTCCCGCAGGCGCCTGAGAAGGTCGAGCACCATCCTGGTCTGGTTGACGCCGAGGGCGGCGGTCGGCTCGTCCATGATCACGAGCTTCGAGTTCCACATCACCGCCTTGGCCACCGCAACCGACTGCCGCTGACCACCGGAAAGCGAAGCGACCGGCTGGCGAATGGATCGCACCGTGGTCACCTTCAGGCTCGCCAGTGTCTCTGCGGCCCGCCGCTCCATCTCGTCCTCGTCAAGCAGCTCGCGGCGCAGGCGCTCGCGGCCGAGAAACATGTTCTGGACGATGTCGAGGTTGTCGCACAGCGCGAGGTCCTGGTACACGGTCTCGATCCCAAGGCGGGCGGCGTCACGGGTGTTGCGGATGTGTACCTGATGACCCTCCCAGAAGATCTGCCCGTGGTCTGCCTGATACACCCCCGAGATGCACTTGGTGAGCACAGACTTGCCGGCGCCATTGTCCCCACAGAGGGCGGTCACCTGGCCCAGCGGTAGGTCGAGATCCACGGCGTAGAGGGCCTGGACCGGGCCGAAATGCTTCTCGAGACCGCGCACCTTGAGCAGGGCATCGCCTTCCGACACCGGGGTTACCTGCGCCACGGTGTCAATTGTGCGCGGATAAAGCGGATGCCGCCGCGTCGCTACGCGGCGGCATCCTTAACGACTACTGCTGGTCTACTACGAAATGCCGGCGGCGGAGCACACGGCGGCCGTGACCGCGGTGCACAGCGCGCCCTTGTCGACGAAGTTGTCCTTGATGACGGTGGTCGCCATGTTCGCCTTATTGGTCCACAGTGGGGTCAGCAGCGACGCGGGCTGCGTGCTGCCCGGCTTGCCGGCCGCGGGCGACGTGGTGCTGTTGACGAGAGCGGCCGGCGGCGTGAGGCCGGCGCGAAGGATGGTCGCCAGAGCGACGGCGTCCTGGGCCTCGAGGTAGACGGCCTTGTAGACCGAACCGCACTGGTAGCCCTGGAGCACGTTCTCCATGCCCTGGAGGGTGGCGTCCTGGCCCACGGTCGGGATCTTGTTGGCCGGAACGTTGTTCTGCTTCAGAACTGTGACGACCGCGTTGGCCAATCCGTCGTTGGCCTCGATGGTGGCGTTGATCTTCGGGTTGGCGGTGAACGCCTGCTGGAAGATCGCCTGGCCCTTGGAGTTGTCCCAGCCGGGGGCAACCTGGTCACCCACGAGGGTGGCGCCGTTGGCGGTCTTGCCGACAGTCTCCTGGGGCACGGTGTCGCCCCAGACGACGGAGTTGTAGCCCTTGGCGAAGTCGATCGCGTTCGGGTCCGTGTCCTGGCCGCCGTTCAGGGTGAAGACCTGCGGGTTGGAAACGTTCCAGTCCTTGAGGCACTGCAGGAAGCCCTGCCCGATGAGCTTGCCGACCTGGACGTTGTCAAAGCTGACGTAGTAGGTGTTGGTGCCGGTGAACGTCGCGCGGTCGTAGCTGATGACCTGCACGCCCTTGGCGGCCGCGGCCTGCTGGATCTGGGTACCGACCGTGCTGTCCAGCGGGTCCATAACCAGTACCTTGGCGCCCTGGGTGATGTCAGCCTGCGCCAGCGCGAGCTCGGTGGCGTCGTTGCCCTGAGCGTTATCGATCTTGAACTCGCTTGCGGCATAGCCCGCCATCTGGAAGGCCTTGGTCAGGTATGGCGCGTCGAAGTTGACGTACCGCACGGACGAAGTCGTGTCGGGGAGGATGACCCCCACCAGACCGCTTCCAGCCCCGTGCAGGGCCGTCAGGGTCGACATCGCCGTGAAGTTGACATCGAAGGACGAAACGCTGAGGCTCGCCGGCACCGTGGCCGGCGTGGTCGCCGCTGTCGAACTGCTGCCGCATGCGGCTGTGACGAGGACGGTCGCACCGGCGAGCGCCGTCAGAGTCACCCGACTGAATCTGCCCGATCTCATAAAGGACCTCCCGACCCACTCTGCTCCTGGTGCCTTCTTCCCGGCGGTTCCGGGGCGAGAGTGCGCCGGCGACCAGGTCTACTCAGGTGTCTCGGCCAAGTCGGCATTGGCGAGGACCCGCCGACGACTAGAGCATTACGCACGGCGGGTGGTTTGTCAAGAGAGCGATATATGTCCGCCCATTGATAGTTCGGACTATTGACAAACCCGTGGTACACGCCATGATTCCGGTGCGGCTATGCCGAACAAGGGAGAGGGGACGCTCGCATGGCTGCGCGACCGCAATCGGGAGAGGGTCATCGGGGCTCTCCGGGAGCGAGGCAGCATCAGCCAGGCCGACATCGCGAGGGCGACCGGCCTTTCGCGCACCACGGTCCACACCCTCGTGGGGGAGCTTAAAGAATCGGGCCTCGTGCTCGAGGTCGACTCCGCGGTTCCGGACGGGCGAGGGGGGCGCCCGGCCGTGCAGCTCGTCCTCCAGCACAAGGCCCAGGCGGTGCTAGGCATCGACTTCGGGCACAGCCACGTACAGGTGGCCGTGGCCGATCTGGCCCACAACCTGCTGGCCGAGCGCCGTTGCGACCTGGACGTCAGCCATCATGCGAGCGACGCCCTCGACGCCGCCTCCAGGATGGCGGCCGAGGTGCTGGCTGAGGCCGGGATCGACCGGGTCAACGTGCTCGGCGCTGGGATCGGCGTACCTGGACCCGTCGACCGGGCCCGCGGAACCGCGGGTTCGGCGACCATCCTGCCGGGATGGGTCGGTCTGCGGATCGCCGTCGCCATGGAAAAGCGGCTCGGGGTGAGCGTCGAGATCGAGAATGACGCCAACCTCGGCGCTCTGGCGGAGCTGACCTGGGGTGCCGGCCGCGGGTGCTCGAGCTTCGCCTACGTCAAGGCGGCGACAGGCGTCGGCGCCGGGCTCGTGATCGACGGCAAGCTGCTGCGAGGCGCCTCGGGTACTGCCGGAGAGATCGGACACACCACGCTCGACGAGGCCGGAGCGCTCTGTTACTGCGGGAACCGCGGGTGCCTTGAAACGGTTGCATCGGGGCCCGCCATCGTCAAGCTCGTGGCCGCGGCGAGCGGCGACCATCCAACGCTCGCGGAGGTCATCGAGCGGGCGCTGGCCGGGGACCCGAGGTGCCGCCGCGCGATCTCCGACGCAGGCAAGGAGATCGGAGTGGCTGTGGCCGGCCTGTGCAACCTGGTGAACCCGGAGCGCGTGATCATCGGCGGGCTGCTCAGCCGGGCCGGCGACGTGCTGCTCGAGCCGCTGCGGGCATCGATCAGGCGCCACGCGGTCCAGGCCGCTGCGGAGAAGCTCGAGGTGGTGCAGGCGGTATTCGTGGAACGGGCCGAGCTCCTCGGCTCGCTCGACCTCGCGCTGCGCGGATCCGCGACACGCATCCGCGAGACGGAGATCCCGATCGGCTGACCGACGTCGCCCTCGAGCTCAGCGAACCTTCTTGGCGCGAAGATCGAGAAACGTAGGCACGCGAAGCCACCGTTTGTGATGCGAGGCCTCCGCCGCCGAGGCCTCATCGACCCGAACCTCCCGCAGCGCCTCCACCACGAAACCCGCAGATTCGAGCTCGCCGAAGTAGTCGGCCAGCGGGCGGTGCGCGCCTGAGAAGGTCATCGTCAGGCCGCCGCGTTCGATCCGGTCCGTGTAGCGGACTGTATCGAAGTAGGAACCCTTGATCTCGAACGTCGCCTCCGCCTTTTCGCTCGCGAAGCACCCGGCCGAGTTGATCGGGTGCACGATCGCCATGCACAGACGGCCGCCGGGCTCGAGGACTCTCGCGATCTCCCAGACCGCGCGAGGCATGTCGTCGATGTCCTGGAGCGACATGTAGGCGACGACCAGATCGCAGCACGCGTCAGCGAAGGGCAGGGCGGCGGCATCGGCGATCACGGTGGGAATCGTGGGCGCGGCCCTTGCCGCGGCAACCACAAGCTTCCTCGACGAGTCTGCGCCGACCACTCGGTGGCCCTGGCTGGCAAGGTCGCGGGCCACGCGGCCCTCGCCGCAGCCGACGTCGAGCGTCAGCCGGCCC
>JBIOJB010000041.1:0-25003 GCA_044450465.1 Candidatus Dormibacterales bacterium
ATCGAGTTCACCCCGGAGCAGAAGAAGGTCGACGAGCTCCTGAACGAGATGAGGACCAAAAAGGTCCACATGATGATCGTGGTCGACGAGTACGGCGGCACGGCCGGGCTGGTCACCCTGGAGGACTTGTTGGAGGAGATCGTCGGCGAGATCCGCGACGAGTACGACACCGCGGAGCAGGACCAGCTCGTGATCCTGAACGACCACGAGGCTCGGATCGACGCGGGCTTCCCCATGGAGGAGCTCAACTCGCGCCTCGGACTCTCGATCGAGGAGTCGAGGGACTACGACTCGGTGGGAGGCTACGTCCACGCCATGCTTGGGAAGATCGCCTCTGGCGGCGACACGTTCAAGAGCGGCCGGGCGCGCTGGACGGTCGAGAAGGTCAAGGGACGCCGCATCACCACGGTCCGCCTCACCTCGGACCGGCCATGGCCGGCCGACGCGCTGATCGCCTCAGGCCTCGCGCATCCGGCTCAGACGACCGCCCACGCCGACGCCGAGGCGGCGGACCACTACGAGGATGCCCTGGAGGACGAGTCTGGCCACCTATCGTGACCGGGCCGTGGTGCTGCGCAAGCTCGACTACGGCGAGGCCGACCGAATCTTCACGCTCCTGACCCGAACCCATGGCAAAGTCGGCGCGATCGCGAAAGGCGTTCGGCGTCCCTCCTCCAAGCTTGGCCCGTCGCTCGAGCTGTACGGGCACATCGACGTCCTGCTGGCCAAGGGGAGGGGTGAGCTGGACGTGCTGGCGCAGGTGCAGCGGGTCCCCGGCTACCGCATCGAAGGCGACCTTGAGCGGATGTCGCACGCGGCTTTGATCAGCGAGCTGGCGGAGCGCGTGTGCGAGGACCGGCACCCGGTGGACGGAGTGTATGAGCTGACCGTCATGGCGCTCGAGGAGCTGTCGCGCGAGACCGACCCGAGACGGGCCTCGGCGTACTTCATCATGGCCGCCCTCGACCTGCTCGGATACGCGCCCCAGCTGTCCGCTTGCGTTTCCTGTGAGAAGCCGCTGGCGCCCCGGCCGGCGGCCTTCAGCGCGGAGGCGGGGGGATTTCTGTGCGATGAGTGCGCCATGCCGTCGATGCCAAGGGTTCCGCTGGCGGCGATCAAGGTCCTCCGGCTCATGGCCGCAGGTGACCTGGACACCTACCGGCGGCTGAAACTCGACGAGTCACTCATGTCGTCGCTCGACGGCGTGCTGACCGCGCAGCTCGAGCACCACCTGGACAGGCGCCTGAAATCGCTACAGTTCCTCAACACGATGAGGGTTAGCTCCTGACCGTATCGCGAGACCAGCTCATGGACAAGGTCGTCGCTCTGACGAAGCGACGCGGCTTCATCTATCCGTCCAGCGAGATCTACGGCGGGCTCTCGGGCTTCTACGACTACGGGCCCTACGGAGTCGCCCTCAAGCGGGCGGTCCGCGACCTGTGGTGGCGTCACATGGTCGACCTGCGGGATGACGTGGTCGGGCTCGAGTCGACGCTGATCATGCCCTCGGAGGTGTGGGCGGCGTCAGGTCACCTGACGAACTTCGTCGATCCCCTCCGCCAGTGCCTGGGCGAGTGCAAGAAGAGGTGGCGGGCCGATCACGTGACCGGCGACCGATGCCCCGAGTGCGGCGGCCCCCTCGACGAGGCCCGCATGTTCAACCTCATGTTCAAGACCCACGTCGGGCCGGTGGAGGACAGCTCGTCGGAGGTCTACCTGCGACCGGAGACCGCCCAGGGCATGTTCGTCGCCTTCAAGAACGTCATCAACTCGTCACGGGTCAAGGTGCCGTTCGGCATCGCGCAGCAGGGCCGTGCCTTTCGCAACGAGATCACGCCGGGCAACTTCGTGTTTCGCGTCCGAGAGTTCGAGCTGATGGAGATGGAGTATTTCGTACGTCCAAACGAGGATGACGAGGCATTCGCCTACTGGTGCAAGGAAAGGATGCGCTGGTACACGGAAGTGCTGGGCGTCAACGCCGAGAGGCTGCGCCTGCGCGAGCATCCCAAGGCGGTGCTGTCGCACTACTCGAAGCAGACGAGCGACATCGAATACGAATTCCCGTTCGGTTGGGGCGAGCTCGAGGGCATCGCCGACCGAACGGACTTCGACCTGGCGGTGCACCAGGAGCGGTCCAAGGTCGATTTGACCTACCTCGATCCCCAGACCAACGAGCGCTATCTGCCCTGGGTCATCGAACCGGCGGTGAGCGTCGACCGGATCTGCATCACGCTCCTGCTCGACGCCTACGACGAGGACGTGGTCAACAACGAGCCGCGAGTCGTGCTGCGCCTGCACCCGAACGTAGCGCCGGTTCAGGTGGCCGTGGTGCCGCTCTCGAAGAAGCAGGAATTGATCGACGTGGCCCTTCGGGTGACGGATTCACTCCGCGGGCATTTCCGGGTCGAGTACGACCAGACGGGCGGCCATATCGGCCGGCGCTACCGCAGGCAGGATGAGATAGGGACGCCCTTCTGCGTCACAGTCGACTTCGACACCCTGCAGGACCAGGCGGTGACGATCCGCCTGCGCGATTCGACCCAGCAGGAGCGGGTCAAGATCGTCGAGCTTTCCGAGAGGCTAGCCGCGCTCGCCGGTTGATCGCGGCCCGCAGATCAGCTCGGCCGACCGAAGGTAGACCTTCACGCACGTCTCGAGGGAGGCGAGGTCGACCCACTCCACGTCAGCGTGCTCGCCTTCTCCGGCAGGCCCAAACGCCACGGTCGGGATTCCCGTGGCGTTGATCAGCGCCATGTCCATCCAGTAAGCCACGCCTGAGATCTCGGCTTCGCGGCCAAGGACTTCCGCGGCAGCGCGAGCGATCGTCTTGCTCAGGTCGTGGTCTGGAGACAGCTCCGAAGGAGCGCGCTCGAGGGTCACGCGCGCAGAGGCGGCAACCCTCCCTTCGACGGCCTGGATCTCGGCGATCAGGCCGTTCATCTCGCCGAGCGAGGTGACGGCATCTTCACCTGGCACGGTGCGGCGCTCGAGCTGGACCACGCAGCGGGCGGGATAGGTGCTCAACTCCTGCCCGCCCTCTATGAGCGAGGCGTGGACCGAGCCGGTGCCGAGCAGCGGGTGCCGCCGGCCGCTGCGCAGCCGGTGGTCCAGGTCGAGGATCCCGGTGAGGAGGCGCCCGGCGTGGCCGATCGCGTCGACTCCCAGGTCGGCGCGCGATCCATGGGCGGCGACCCCCCGGATCTCGACCTCCAGCCACGCGAACCCCTTGTGCGCAAGGCAAAGGCGGAGCTCGGTCGGCTCGGTCACGATCGCCGCGTCGGCCCGGCGTCGCTCCAGAACCGCGCTCGTGCCGAAGCTGGCCACCTCCTCGTCGGCCACGGCCGTGACGATCAGGTCGCCCCGGAGCCCGAGCTTCTTGACTTCGCGGGCGGTGATCATGATCGCCGCGAGGCTCCCCTTCATGTCGTATGCGCCGCGGCCGTGGATCCGGCCGTTTTCCACCGATGGCTCGAAGGGGTGCGCCATCCCGCCCGCCCCGACGGTGTCCATGTGCGCGTTGAGCATCAGGCTCCGACCGCCGCCGCTCCCCCGCAGAACACCGATCACGCTGGGTCGGCCCGACACCGGTTCGACGATGTCGACCTCAAGGCCTTGATCGCCGAGCCAGCGCGCGACGAAGCGCGCAATCTCGGCTTCGCCGGCACCCGAAGCGACGAGGTCTGGATTGACGGACTCGATCGCAACGAGCTCACACACGAGCTGCTGGAGGTCGTTGGTCACCGCCACGCCGGAAACCATCTCACCAACCAGGTTGCCGGCGTTGCCCGGGGTGCCTCCGCATAACCACTCCCTCAAAGGTCCGGAGTGAACCGCGGCGCCGCGCGAAGAGCGCCCGCAAACAGGCCGAGTCTAGTCCGTGTGAGGACCGCAATCCAGGCGGGCCCGGCGCCGGGGGAATCTGACGCTGAGCTCAAACCAGGTTCGGGTGCAAGGTTTTCACCGCCCAGCCGTTCTGAACGTAGAGCGATAGACCTCCAGGAGCGGGGCCTTGTGACACCCACCCATTCCCCCCTCAACTCCAGGGGCCTCAGCTCCGGGCCGGACCCGGCGGGCGCCCTCCCAATGCTCGCCGGGCACCGGTCTACCTTCATCAACGAGCCAGGCCGCGCGAGCGGTCGCACCCGGCTGGGTTTCGAGGCGGCTCAGCGGCCGATGAGGCGGATAGTCCAGAAGTCGGAGGCGAGCCCGGGCTGGATCAGATAGGCGTACGGCAGGGTGAAATAACCCTTCATCCCCCAGCCGGCGCCCCACGAGTTGCGCACGAGGAACCACTGGCTCGCATCGCTGTAGCCGACGGCCATCACGGCGTGCCCGCCGACCGGCCGTTCCCCCCACTTGGGCATGACGGCGTGGCCTGTCTTCGCCACCGCCGCGCTCTCGAAGCTCTGATAGACGGTGAAGCCGAAGACGAACGGATACCCTGAGGCGAGGCATCCCTTCATCTGGTTCAGGTCCTGCACGATGCTCTGGTAGGACACGGCCCGGTCGAGCGTCGCGTCCTTATAGGCCCTGGCCGGCGGCCTGGAGGTGAACTTCGTGATGTCGTAAGGCCACTCGGGTTCAGGGCACGCGCCCTGGCTCGCCACCGACTTGATGCCGTCCCGAATCTGGGCGCCGCTGTCGGACCGGACGGTGCCCTCGATCACGCGCTCGTTGTAGTAGATGAACAGCCGCGACGGGATGAACGCATTCAGCTTCTGCTTCATCCGCTCGAATTCAATTGCCGCGCCGATGGCGTTGGCGGTGCAGCTGCCCAGCGCCCCCTGGTCGTACACGGGAGGGCATTTGGAGCGGAGGTCCGCCGTGGCAGGGAGCGCGGCAAGGAACTGGCTCGGGACCGCATAGAGGTGGTCCCGCTGGTCGGGCTGGTCAGGTATCCAACCGTAGCGCGCGATCTTCCTGGCCTGGGTCATGGCACTCCCCCCGTCTCAATCAAACGATGAAACTCGAATACCGCCGCGATTATCGCTCCGGCGCCGGACACTAGAGAAACTGCCAGGCCGCCACGCTCGGTGATTCCCCCGAAAAGACCTCAACGCCGTTGGGGAAGCGGTGCGCCTCGAGCACGATGGCCGTGGCGCGAATGTGGCCTTCGAGGATCACCAACCGGCCGTCGGGCCGGACCAGCGTGATGATCTCCGGGACCTGCTTGGCCGAGTGGCAGATGAAGGAAGCCAGCGAGAGGACGAACAGGTTGGTCGCGTCGCCTGTGAACACATGGCCCACGTTGGTCGCCCCTTCGGCGACCTTGCGGGTGGCCGGCGCGAGGACAGCCCAGGCACCTCCGCGGTTCGCGTAGTACAGCTCGGCCACCTCGGCCGCGCTCAGCCGCATTCGCTTCCATCTGATGTCGTTGTCAAGACCGGTGAAGGTGGCCGTGCCCTGACCGAAGCCGTGGGCTTTTGTGATGATCCGGCGGCGCAGCGCGTTCTGGTCATGGTCGCTGAGATTCGGCGAGCGCGCAGCCTTCAACGCGACGGTGAGATACGCGGGGTTGGGCGGATCGCCAACGATGTACTGCTGGAATTCGATCGACTCGATGTCCGCCTGGAGCCAGGCGAGGATGACCTGGTCTTCGGTCGCGGGGCCGAGGTCCTGCATCGCCAAACAGGGTAGCGGTCCGAGTGATCGCGGACCCCCGCGAACCAGGCCTTAACCGAGCCCACCCTAGAATGGGCTGACGATGCCAACCAAGCCGAGCGCTGCCCCGGACACCCACAAATGGGTGTACCAGTTCCGCGAGGGCTCGGCCAAGATGCGAGACCTGCTTGGCGGCAAAGGCGCCGGCGCGGCCGAGATGACCCGAGCCGGCATGCCGGTGCCTCCCGGTTTCACCATCACCACCGAGGCGTGCCGCGCCTACCTGGCCAACGGCGGCAAGTTTCCTACCGGACTCTGGGACCAGGTGATCGTCGCCCTCAAATCGTTGGAGCGCAAAGCCGGGAAGAGGTTCGGCGACCCCAAGAATCCCCTGCTTGTCAGCGTCCGGTCGGGGGCCAAGTTCTCCATGCCCGGGATGATGGACACGGTCCTCAACCTTGGCCTCAACGAGGACACGGACAAGGGTCTGGCCGAGCTCACCGAGGACCAGCGGTTCGCGCTCGACGCGCGGCGTCGGTTCATCCAGATGTTCGGCAAGACCGTGATGGGAATCGATGGCGACAAGTTCGAGCGCGCGCTTCACGAGTCGAGAGGGCGAGCAGGCGTCAAGACCGATCCTGAGCTTGGGCCGCGGCAGCTGCGTGCGCTCGTCACCCGCTATCTCGCCATATATACGGACGCGACCGGTCGCGACTTTCCATCGGACCCGGTGGTCCAGCTGCGCGCCGCCATCGAGGCCGTCTTCAGGTCCTGGAACACCGACCGCGCCAAGACGTACCGGCGCCTGGAGCGGATTCCAGACGACCTGGGCACGGCCGTCAACGTTCAGATGATGGTGTTCGGCAACATGGGGCCGACGTCGGGCACAGGCGTTGCCTTCACCCGCAACCCGATCACCGGCGCCAAAGAGCTGTACGGCGATTACCTGATGAACGCGCAGGGCGAGGACGTGGTCGCCGGCGTGCGCGACACCGAACCACTCCGGGCCCTCAAGCGCGAGCTGCCTAAGGTCTATGCGGAGTTCGAGCGCTACGCGCGCCAGCTCGAGAAGCACTACAAGGACGTTCAGGATCTCGAGTTCACGATCGAGCGCGGAAAGCTTTACATGCTGCAAACGCGCGGCGCCAAGCGCACGGGCGAGGCGGCGGTCAACATCGCCGTCGAGATGGTCAAGGAGCGCCTCATTACGAAGAAGGAGGCGGTCGCCCGCATCGAGCCGCGTCAGCTGGAGCAGCTGTTGTTCCCGCGGGTCGACCCCCGCGCGAAGGCGGTGCCGCTCGCCAAAGGCGTGCCCGCTTCGCCCGGCGCCGTGTCAGGCGCAGCTGTTTTCGACGCCGACACGGCCGTCACCTGGGGCAAGCAGGGCAAACCGGTGATCCTCGTCCGGGTCGAGACGAACCCGAACGACGTTCACGGGATGGTGGAGGCCAGGGGCATCCTCACTCAGACTGGAGGCACCGCGAGCCACGCGGCGCTCGTGGCCCGCGGGATGGGCCGTCCGTGCGTCGTCGGAGCGAGCTCCATCTCGGTGGACGTGCACAAGCGGGTCTTCGCGGCAGGCGGGGCGAGCGTCAAAGAGGGCGACCAGATCACCATCGACGGCACGACCGGCGAGGTGTACCTGGGCGTGGTTCCCACCATCGAAGCGCGCTCGCTGAACAAGCACCCCGCTGCGAGCGCGATCCTGCGCTGGGCCGACGAGTTCAGGCGCCTCGAGGTCTGGGCCAACGCCGACTATCCGCGAGACGCGACGAAAGCGCGCGAGAACGGGGCTCAGGGAGTGGGGCTGTGCCGCACCGAGCACATGTTCATGGAGCAGGATCGGCTGCCGATCGTCCAGGCCATGATCATGGCGACGACGACCGAGGCCCGCGAGAAAGAGCTTGCCAAGCTGCTGCCCATCCAACGCGGCGACTTCGAGGGCATCTTCAAGGCGATGGCCGGGCAGCCCGTCATCATCCGGCTCATCGACCCCCCGCTGCATGAGTTCCTGCCCAGCCTCGAAGACCTGATCCGCGAAACGACTCAGCTCAAAGAGTCGGGCAAGGATCCGACGCGGCTCAAGGAGCGCGAGAAGGTGATGGCTCGCGTCGAGGAGCTGCACGAGGCCAACCCGATGCTCGGTCTCCGTGGCGTCCGGCTTTCGATCCTGTTCCCCGAAATAACTCGAATGCAGGTGCGAGCGATCATGGAGGCGGCCTGCCGGCTCCGCAAGCGCAAGATCGACGCCCGGCCCGAGATCATGATCCCGCTCGCCGGCACCGTTGCAGAGCTGGAGTCGGTGCACGCGGACCTGAAGCCGGTCGCGGCCCAGGTGCAGGAGGAGATGGGGGTGCGCGTGCCCTACAAGTTCGGCACCATGATCGAGCTGCCTCGCGCCGCCCTGGTCGCCGGGGAGATCGCGCGGGAGGCCGAGTTCTTCTCCTTCGGAACCAATGACCTCACGCAGACGACGTTTGGCTTTTCGCGCGACGATGCGGAGAGGCACTTCATCGTGAGATACCTGGAGCGGAAGATCCTCCCGCGTAACCCGTTCGAGACGATCGACAAGGACGGTGTGGGGCGGCTGATGGAGATCGCCGTCACAGAAGGCCGCAAGACGCGTCCGAAGCTCGAGGTCGGCATCTGTGGAGAGCACGGCGGCGACCCGGAATCCATTCATCTGTGCCATCAACTCGGCCTGAACTACGTTTCGTGCAGCCCGTTCCGGGTGCCGGTGGCGCGACTGGCGGCGGCCCAGGCCGCGATCGGCGAGGGCTCGGGCACCAAGTAGGCGGCGACGCTCTCAGACCTGGGCGGTCGCCACCACCCAGTTGAGGTCGAGGACGCACTCAAATGCGGGGCTGCCTTGATACGTGAGCGCCATCCGAAACGGAACGCTTGTACCGGTGGAGGCTGAGCTTGGGAACCGGGCTAACCGCGCCTGGCTGAGGGTGCCGTCACCGTTCAACACCCGGAACGAAACCAGGAAGTCGGCGGCGGGCGGTTTCTCATCGGACTGAACGTCACCACTCACGACAACAAGTGGGGGGGTGTACTCGCAGTTCTGGTCTTTCAGGTTGAGCCCGGCGGCGGTGGTTGACGAGACTCCGAGCGACCGTGGCGGCTGGTTACCTGAACCAGACGGCTCGCAGCCGGCCAATGCCAGCATCATCACCGCCAGCGACACAATTAGCCGGGGCACGCCTCCTTATACCCCAACACTCGTGGGCGTCGAGGCGTCCATCCCGGCCCGCCATTCGGGGGGATACCCTGTTCTCGTTGGAGAGCGCACTTGCGACTCCTCTCGCTGCGGGCTTGTCATGGACGAAGCGGCAGTTGGGAGGGTCGTGGTCGATTGAGGCTGCCCACCCACTCCACGGCGGCATTACCGGAATCGTCGCTGCAGTCGACCTTCGCAACTCCACGGGCAAGCGGCGTAGGTTGGTGCTCAAGCTGTACCGCCCGGAGCCTCAGGAACCCGACTCGGCTTGGCGTGAGGCGCACGTCCTGCAACTCCTCGGCCAATCGGAGCTGCCGGTCCCCCGGGTCGTCGCAATCGACCGCGACGGGTCAGAGACCGAATGGCCCGCGCTGCTGATGGTTCGCATGCCAGGCAGAAGGCGCATGCAGCCAAAGGATCCGATGCCATGGTTGCTGGGTCTGGCGAGCCTCGCCCGCGGCATTCACGAAGAACCAATCCAGCCCCAGCTGTTGCCCAGTTACAGGCCGTGGGGCCTCGACGGTTCTCTGCTGCAGCCGCCATGGTGGACGGACGGCGACGTGTGGCAGCGGGCGGTCGAGATCGTTCGCTCTCCGGCGCCGGCGGAGCCGAAGACTTTCATACACCGCGACTACTACGCGGGAAACGTCCTGTGGTCTGGTGCTCGGGCGTCCGCGATCGTCGACTGGCTCCACGGTTGTTGGGGGCCGGCTTCGGTGGACGTGGCGCACTGCCGGCTCAACCTGTGGCTGGACCACGGGCCTCATTTCGCTGATGTCTGGCTTGACGCTTACAAACAGATTCGGCCTGCTGCCGAGCCGCACCATCCTTATTGGGACCTCGTGGACGCGATGGGTTGGGTGATTGATCCGGCTTGCCACGGCTGGCGACGCGCGCGGCGTCATCAGGAATTTGTCAGCGCAGCCGTTGCCCGCCTGACGTCTCAGGCGCAGACGTGATCGTCAATGTCTGTCCCGCGTCCGTTACCTCTGCCTCGCCCGACCGCGTTTGGGAGGTCCTCACGAACCTCGAGCGTTTTGGCGACTGGAACGACGCAACCTACGTGTCATCGGAGCCGGCCGGACCAATCAGTCCGGGCCAGGTCGTCCGCTTGACGGCGCCGGCTCTGGGCCGCGCCTGGCCGGTGATCATCGAGGTCGGCGCCATCGACCCGGCGAGGCGCTGGATCGATCTGCTCATCCGGCTGCCGCTTGGGGTCCGCAATCACGAGCACGTGACCCTGACCGAGACCGAGTCGAGAGGCACGCTGGTCCGGTTCAATTGAGACTTCCATCTCCCGCCCGGGTGGCGGGGCCGGCTCGTCGCACTCGCGCTCGGCGGTGAGCTGCGCCGCGGGCCGGTGGAATCGCTGAGAGACCTGATCCGGGCCGCCGAAGCCGGACGCTAAGCCCAGCTCAACGCCAAGTTTCGATCGCGACGGGGCCAGGGGAAAGAACTTGAGCCGTCAGATCGCAGCCGTTCTCGCCTGGCGCGCCGCGTACCAGATGGCTGCCGCGAGGCCGAGGTAGCCTCCCACCATCGCATCGAAGTACATGCCGCCCGACCGCAACACGAGATAGAAGTAGCCGAGGCCGATGACGCAATAGACGAGCCCAGCAAGCCTGATTCGCCATCCCTCGCGGACACCCCCGCTGACCGCGAGCGGGAGCGGGCGACCGGTCACCATGAGAGCAGCGCCGACTACGGTCGCCAGAACCCAGGGAAGCAACCCCACCACCGTCACGGCCAGAGCCACCGCCCAGCCATT
The DNA here is from genome assembly GCA_044450465.1 of Candidatus Dormibacterales bacterium. Taxonomy (GTDB): domain Bacteria; phylum Chloroflexota; class Dormibacteria; order Dormibacterales; family Dormibacteraceae; genus JBIOJB01. The sequence goes on from JBIOJB010000041.1 coordinate 10,593, forward strand.
GTGAGCCCGCACCAGGCTACTGACAAGAGCCTCGCGGCGAGGGCTTGACAACGAGCCCCGTAATTTGGTTGAATAACCAAACAGCATTGGTTGATTGTTCAACCAGCACGTGTTAGGAGATCAAATGCCCTCTGAAGCCCGAGACAGAATCCTGCAGGCGGCCTTTGCCGTCCTGAGCCGCCAGGGGTACGAGAACACCTCGATCAAGGAGATCGCCGAGGAGGCGGGCGTCGCCCAGGGCCTCGTCCACTACTACTTCAAGTCCAAGCAGCAGCTCGTGCTCGGTGTGCTCGCCGAGGTGTGCATGAAGATGCAGGTCCAGGAGGTCGTCGAAGGGGAGGCCGGCGCGATGGCCGCCTTCGAGAACTTCAAGGCCATGCTCCGGGACAGCCGGGCCACACACGCCCTGTACCTGCAGCTGATCGCAGTCGGGATCCACGACAAGGAGATCGGCGCGGGAATCCTCGACTTCGTGCGCACAGACCGCGCTCACACCGAGGACATCGCGCGCAAGGTCCTCGCGGAGCGTGAGCTTAGCCCGAGCGCGGCGAGACCCATCGCGGGTGTCGTATGGGGCGCGATCCTCGGAATCATGATCCAGCACCTTGTCGACCCCGAGTTCAACGCGGACGAGGCGGTCGATGCACTGGCGGCAATGTCGCTGGCCGCCGATTACCCGTCAAATCTCGGCGCATAGAAAGGCTTAGGAGGAAGGCAAGTGTTCGCAGGCTGGGGTCGAATCGTCTACCGCTTCCGCTGGGCTACGCTCGTCGTGTCGGGCGTCCTGCTCGCGCTCTCAATCGTCGGGCTCCTCATGGGCGGCACGCTCACCTCGGGTGGCCCGCTCACCAGCAACCTTGACTCGTTCAAGGCTTCCAACCTCATCACTTCGGAGCTCGGCGCGGCCAAGGTCACCTCCACGTTCGACCTCATCTTCAAGAGTCCGACGCTCCAGGCGACCGACCCAGCCTTCGAGAAAGCTGTCAACGAAGCGATCGCTCCCATCAGTTCAGATCCGCGCATTGAGAAGCTGACCGAGCCATACCCGGTTACGAACCCGCTCGCCCCACAGCCCCTGATCTCCAAGGACGGCCACGAGGCGCTGGTCCTCATCGACCTGAAGGCAAGCGGGCAGCAGGCCTGGTCGGATTACGACGTGCTCAGGGCCGAGGTTCACTCGTCCACCCTGTCCGTGACCGGGACCGGTTTCGTACCTGTCAACCAGGCGTTCAACAAGACCCTCGAGGCGGACCTCCAGCGCGCGGAGACGGTGACCCTGCCGATCACCCTGCTGCTGCTGGTGCTCATCTTCGGGTCGCTCGTGGCGGCGGGTCTGCCGCTGGGTGTTGGCGTGCTGACGATCATCGGTGGGCTCGCCGGCACCTACTTCCTCAACCGGTTCACCGACGTCTCCCAGTACGCGTTGAACATCGTCACTCTGATCGGGCTTGGCGTCTCGATCGATTACTCGCTGTTCATCGTCAACCGCTTTCGTGACGAGCTGGCCAGGGGCTCGAGCCGCGAGGATGCCCTCGCGACCACGATGGCGACGGCGGGCCGAGCCATCACCTTCTCGGGCCTGACCGTGGCCGTCGGCCTGTCCGCGATGCTGTTCTTCCAGGGCACCTTCATGGCGTCGATGGGAGGCGCCGGCGCGATCGTGGTGGCCGTGGCGGTGCTCTACGGCCTGACCTTCTTGCCTGCCCTGCTCTCGATCATCGGCCCGGGCGTGAACCGCCTCCGCGTGCCTTCTTTGCGGCGCTCAACCGGTGGCGGTGGCTTCTGGAAAAGCCTGGCGACCTGGGTCATGAAGCGCCCGATCGTGGTCCTTGTGCCGGCCGTCGGCTTCCTGGTCGTGGCCGGGTCTCCGTTCTTCAACATCCGGCTGGCCAACGGCAACGTGGACATGCTGCCGACCCATATCGAAGCCCGGACCGGCTACGACCGACTGGTGGCGGACTTTCCGGGCCAGGACCAGACGACGTACACAATCGTGGTCAACTACCCGGACGGGTCGCCGCTCACGGGCCCGCGGATCGCGGACCAGTTCAACTTCGACCGCCGCATCGCGGCCATTCCCGGTGTGCTGCGGACGACCTCAATCTATGACATCAGACCTACCCTCGGCCTGACTGACTACCAGGCCATGTACACGGGTGACCCGAGCCAGATCCCGGCGGACGTTCGCCCGCTGCTGGCGACAAGCGTGGGCAAGCACATCGTCGTGATCCAGGCGACCAGCAACGCGACTGTGAGCTCCGATGCCGCCCGCTCCATCCTGAGCGCAATCCGCGCCGACAAGGGAGTGGGTGGGGGCGGCCAGGTGCTGGTGGGCGGTCAGACTGGGATCGACGTCGACGTCATCAACTTCATCATCTCCCGCACGCCCTGGGCGGTCGCCACGGTCGTGGTCGTGACGTACATCCTCCTCTTCCTCCTCACCGGCTCGGTCGTGCTGCCGCTCAAAGCGGTGGTGTTGAACTTCCTCTCCATCGGGGCGTCCTTCGGCGCGCTGGTCTGGATCTTCCAGGAGGGACACCTGGCGAGCCTGCTTGGATTCACGGCCCAATCGATCGATCCGAGCATCCCGGTGATCCTGTTCTCGATCGTGTTCGGGCTCTCGATGGACTACGAGGTGCTCCTGGTGAGCCGGATTCACGAGGAGTATGTCCGCACCGGCGACAACACTCTCGCAGTCGCGAGCGGGCTGGAGCGGACCGGCCGGCTGATCACGGGAGCCGCCGCCATCATGTTCACGGTGTTCATGGCCTTCGGCCTCGCCGAGGTTGTGATCATCAAGGCGATCGGGGTCGGCCTTGCCATCGCGGTGGCTCTGGACGCCACGCTGGTCAGGTCGCTCGTGGTGCCGGCGGTGATGCGCTTGCTCGGTGACTGGAACTGGTGGGCTCCCAGGTGGCTCACGCGCCTTCACGAGAGGATGGGTCTCAGCGACCTGGGCGTGGAGGCTCCGGCGGTCAACGGCAGAGCGCGCAACGTCGCGTAAGAGGCATGGGTTTTCGGCCGGAGTAAATCCGGCCTGGGACAACGCCAGCGCTATTTGGACTTCGGTCGGAACCAATCCGGTTCATTAAGGTCCGGCGCTCCAACCCGGCGCGCCGGACAATATGGTGATGGCCCTCGCGAAAGCCTCGTCTGAGGATGCCTTTGCCGAGATCAAGGCCAAGGTCGACCTGGTCAAGGTGGTGCAGGAGCACGTGCGGCTCACCAAGCGCAACCGTGACCTGTGGGGTCTCTGTCCTTTCCACCAGGAGGACAGCCCGAGCTTCAAGGTCAACCCGCAGATGCAGACGTGGTACTGCTTCGGCTGCGAGCGCAACGGGGACGTATTCACCTTCGTCGAGCTGATCGAGAAGACGGACAAGCGGGGAGCGCTCCAGCTCCTTGCGGAGCGTGCCGGGGTCGAGCTGAAGAAGCTGTCGCCGGAGCAGAAGGAGCGCACCGACTCTCGCCGGCGTCTGCTCGTGATGCTGAAGCTCGCGGCCCAGTACTACGAGTACGTCCTGTGGTCCGAGCCGGCTGGAGAGGCGGGCCGGCGCCTCCTCGAATCGCGCCGGGTGAGCGAGGCCACGGCTCGGACCTTCCAGCTGGGCTTCGCGCCGGCGGGACGCGGCTTTGCCGAATACCTGCGCGCCAAGAAGCGCTCGCTCGCCGATGCACAGGATGCGGGATTGATGCGCCACGATGGGTCCGATTTCTTTGCCGATCGCCTGGTCATCCCCATTCGCGACGAGCGTGGCCAGCCACTTGCCTTCACGGCGCGGACGGTCAGAGCCGACGAGCAGCGCAAGTACATCAACTCACCAGAGACACCCGCCTACACCAAAGGCCGCGTGATCTTCGGCCTGGACCTAGCCCGTGACGAGATCACGCGCCGCGGCCAGGCAGTGCTGATGGAGGGCCAGTTCGACGTGATCACCGCCCACCAGTACGGGATCTCCAACGCCGTCGCGAGCTCCGGCACCGCGCTGACCGACGAGCAGGTTCGCCTCCTCAAGCGCTTCACCGATGAGCTTCTACTCGTGTTCGACTCCGACCAGGCCGGACGCCAGGCTGCATTCAAAGCCATCGAGCTCGCGGCGGGGCATCAGATGAGGACCCTGGTGGCCACCATTCCCGCACCCGCCAAGGACCCAGACGAGTTCCTGAGAGCCGCCGGTCAAGAAGCGCCGCAGCGCTGGGAGGCTCTTGTTTCCACGTCGCCGACAGGGTGGGAGTACTGGATCCGCGATGCCTTGCGCGGGCTCAACACCGGCAATCCCAACCACCTGGAGCTGGCGGCCACCCGGGCACGAGAGGTGCTCGAGAAGATCCCGGACGCCGCCGTGCGTGAGTCCTACCGCGAGCGCGCCGCCGGGTGGATCGGTGTCCAGCCGCACCTGCTCACCGCACTCCCGCCGACCGAGCGTGGGGGTGCCCGGCGGCGACCCGACCAGGGCCGCGGGGCAGGCGAAGCGACCGGGGCCGGTTTGGCCGCCCGCCTGGCGGGGAAGAAACGTACAGCAGCCGGGTATCTCCTCCAGCTGCTCGCCGTGCGTCCGGTCGCCTTCGAGCGGGTGCGAACAAAGCTGACCCCTGAGGAGTTGGACGATCAGGATCGCGAGACGTACGTACGAATGTTGGAGACTTACGAGCGCGGCGGAGCCGACGGGCTCGCAGCGGAATTGGCCGGTTATCCCGCAGAGGAGCAGGACCTGATCAGAAGGGCGTGGGCGGCGCCGCCGCCGAACGTGGACGACGAAGTGGCGGAAGGGCTTGCCAACCGGATCCGGCTGGAACGCATGAAGTCCTCGCTGAGTGGGATAATCCGCGCGCTTTCGGAAGCGGAACGCGGCCTGGACGCCGAGAAGGTGGCGCGGCTCGAAGGGGAAGCCAGAGAGCTCTCGCGCGCCATCACGGAAATGGAAAGGAGAAGCTGAAATCGCGCGTGTAGTCAAGTCGGCGGCGACCCCGAAGACGGGCGGCCGGGCCGGCAAGCAGGCCGACAAGCCTGAGCAGAAGTTTGAGGACGAGCTGATGGCCGTCGCCGAGCAGCTCATCATCAAGGGCAAGGAGCAGGGGTATCTAACCCCCGACGACATTCTCCAGGGATTCCCCGAGATCGACGCCGAGCCAGACCAGATCTTCCGCATCTTCGCCGCCTTCAAGGAAATCGGAGTGGAGGTCACCGACGGCGAGAAGGATTTCGAAGAGGTCGAGCAGATCGACGACGAGATGCTTCTCGACATCGAGATGATGGACTCGGTATCGCTTGATGACCCGGTTCGCATGTACCTCAAGGAGATCGGCCGCGTGAGCCTGCTCACGGCGAACGATGAGGTAGAGCTTGCTCAGGCCATCGAGGCCAAGCCGCTGCACGACGCCATGAAGGCGCTCAGCGTGATCGAGGAGCTCGACGGACGTCAGCGCTCCGTGGACGAGATGCTGCCGGAGGTCATCGAGCGCCTGGCTACCGTCAAGCGCAAGGGCCAGCAGTCGCACATCGCCCAGGAGCTGCTGGGCCTCGCCGACATGGCGAGGCTGCAGAACCTGCTGGACGCTGCGGCCGCCGAGCGCCGCCGCCAGGCCAACGGGGCTGCCCGGCCGCGCATCCGGGCCGAGGCGCTGGAGGACTACCGCATCGCCAGGTATCGGCTGACCGAGCGGTACGAGCGCGCTTACGAAGCCAAGCAGCGCCTGACCGAGGCCAACCTGCGACTGGTGGTCTCGATCGCCAAGAAGTACATCGGGCGAGGCATGTCGTTCCTGGACCTGATCCAGGAAGGCAACATGGGCCTGATCCGCGCGGTCGAGAAGTTCGACTACCACAAGGGCTACAAGTTCTCCACGTACGCGACGTGGTGGATCCGTCAGGCGATCACGCGCGCCATCGCCGACCAGGCTCGCACCATCCGCATCCCGGTGCACATGGTCGAGACGATCAACAAGCTGGTCCGCGTTTCACGCCGCCTGCTGCAGGAGCTGGGCCGCGAGCCCTCCGATGAGGAGATCGGCGAGGAGATGGGCATCACGCCCGAGAAGGTGCGCGAGATCGTGAAGGTCTCGCAGGACCCGGTTTCGCTGGAGACTCCGATCGGCGAGGAGGAGGACTCGCACCTCGGCGACTTCGTCGAGGATCGCGAGGCCGTGTCGCCGTCCGACGCGGCGTCGCTGACAATGCTCCACTCCGAGGTGGAGGACGTGCTCGACACCCTCACGCCGCGCGAGCGCCGCGTGCTGCAGCTCCGCTTCGGCCTGATCGACGGTCACCAGCGCACGCTGGAAGAGGTCGGCAAGCGGTTCGGGGTGACGCGCGAGCGGATCCGTCAGATCGAGGCCAAGGCGCTGCGCAAGCTCCGCCACCCGTCCCGCAGCAAGAAGCTCCGCGACTATCTGGAGTAGTTAGCTCCCCACCGCGTGGGGAGGCCGCTTCAACCTCGTACCCAACGTCGCGGGGTTGCCGTTATGGATCACATGAGGGCAGCACCGGCGGCCGTGCTCGTCGCACTGGTGGTCAGCCTGGCCGGCGCTTGCTCCAATTCATCGAAAGCCCCAGTTGGAGGCGTGACCGCGCCAGCCGGAAGCCCGACCACGCTTCCGGTCAGCCCGAAGGTAACTCCCGCGACTGATTACGGACCGCCGCCCGCAGGGGTGCCGCTGATTTACGTTCAGGATCCCGGCCACTCGGGCCGGCTGATCGGCTACGACTGGACCGGCAAGCCTCGCGGCACCGTCAAAGCCGAGCCGTCAACCAGCCTCACCCAGTCGCCCGACGGCTCGTTGTTCGTGACTGGTCTCGGTCCCAAGGGAGGCGGCCAGGGCTATCTCGACAGGCTGGCCCAACCGATGGCAGGGCCGGGCAATCCGCCGAACACGGTCAATGCGATCTGGGCTGATGACTCCGTTCATATGTGCATGGTGACGCTTGATCAACAGACTTACGCCTGGGGCTTTAGCGTTCAGCAGCCAGGCGAGGCGGCACGGCAGATCACCGTCATTGCGCAGGATCAGGGCATCGGCCAGAGCGGCATAAGCCCTGTCTCGTGCAGCTTCAAGAGCAACACGGCGATTTTGCTGCGCACCTCGATCGCCTGGCCGCACGAGCTATGGGTGGTCCGAACCTCGGACGGGACCGTTCTGGCTCACCACGTCTACGCCTCGGCTTCTCTCGCAGGCGTGATCGCGACACCGGACGGGGCCTATGTTGCCGAGAGCTCGTCGCAATCACAGAGCCCCAACGCCCCGGGCGCCTCCAACACCACGATTCGGCGCGCCTCCGATTGGTCGGTCGCCGCCGCTCTGACCTCGACCTACCAGATCCTTGGGTTCAGCGGCGACGACTCGATGGCCTTGGTATTGACCCAGCCGCCCACCGAGACAGTGCAGAGTCACCTCGAGGTGATCGACTGGCGCAATGGCGTAGTGGTGTGGCGTCATGACGGCCCCGATGGCGTATACCGAATCCTTGGGCAGCCAGAGGGGAGCAGCTTCGCCGTCGCCATGGGATCTCCGACTCCCACCGGAAACCTGACGTTGACCGGCATTCTGATTGTCTACGGGGACGGCACGACCGTCGCCCTGCCGTCGGGCGAGCTGCCCGCATGGTGACAGCCGCGGCTAACCGTTTCGGGGGATGATTAGCCCGTGCCGGTCATCACGATCGGGCGCCAGTTCGGGGCGGGGGGCACCACGGTGGGTGCCATGCTTGCCCGCGAGCTGGGCGCCGACCTGCTCGAGTCGAAGATCATCGACGAGGTTGCTCACCGGCTCGAGCTTCCAAAGGAAGAGGTCGAGGCTGAGGACGAGCAGCCCGGATCACTGTTCACGAGGCTGCTCATGGCCCTCGGCTCGGCCAGCTCCGAGCAATTGATCCCGCCCGAGGCCACCGCCTGGAATCCGCCCAACGCCGACCCCACATTTGACACGCGCAAGGCGGTGCTGCGGATCACCCAGAACGTGATCCAAGAAGCGGCACGAGCCGGCAACGTAGTCATCGTCGGGCGCGGGGGCGCTTACATACTGCGCGACCACCCGGGCGCACTGCACGTGTACCTTCGCGCGGCTGAGAACGTTCGTCTGAAGACGATCATGGCCCGCTATGGCATCGCCTCCGAGGAGGAAGCGCGGCGGCGGCTGAAGCAGACCGACGAGAACTGGAACGCCTACATCAAGCAGGTCTACGGCCACGACCGCAACCTGCCATCTCATTACGACCTGGTGATGGATACCGGCCGGCTCGGTTATGACGCGACGGTCGAGGTGATCCTCTCGGCGCTCAAGGCGGCCAAGCCCGTAAGCTAGTCGCGCAATGCCCTCAGCTCTCGGATCCCGCACGTCCGGCGTGGACGGGTCCAGCGAGGGCGGCCGGATCAATACCATCAATCTTCCCGGGTCCCTGGTCCTCTACGGCGTTCCACTTCTGCAGTCGGTTCAGAGGAACCACTCCAAGTCCAGGCTTTCGATCACGCCGGTTCAGGTCGATGGTGTGTGGTGCCTGGAGCTCGCGTACCAGGGCGATGCGCCGGCCGGCGTTCCAGACCATTGGCATGGCCACCGAGTTGTCGTCAAGCAACTCGAACCGCCCCCAAGTTCACCGAGTGCCTGAAGCGTTCACCGCCGGCTCGACGGTTCGCGACGTGACGTCGAAGCTTGGCAGCCGGGGCCACGAGATCCTCCTCCGCCACGGGTACGACGTCGGTGAGGGGTTTGTCGACGTCCTGTCGCAGTACCAGAGCCTGGAGCTGGCCGCCCGCGCCGACCGGCTGCGCGATCTTGACGGCCTGCTAGAGGAGCTCAATTCGGCCGTCTGAACCCGCCGCGCCCGAGTTCGACGGCGGCCGCGGCCCGTTCCAACGGCGAAAATCGACGGCCTCAGGTGTACCATCCACCCGAACTGCTTCCTGGTTCGTTATAAGAGTCGAGGTCCACGTCATTGCAAAGAGCGAAGCCAGAACCGGAAGACGGCAAATGTAAATGCGGGCGCCCGCGCCACGACGCTTCCATTTACACGTACCGCTCCGCCGCCGATCGCTATGTGTTCCACCGCTGCGAATGCGGCACCGAATGGACCGAACATCTCGCTGACGTCGACCCGACCGAACCGGTGAGCTCCGACGAGGTGATAGAGGTCCACAAGCGCCTCGCGCAGTTCGAGGGTTCCATCGCCGAGTTGATTGAGAAGCACCTCGCCTGACGAGAAGCGCGCCCTCCCCCCTCGGGGACGGGGAGAGGGCGCTGGTCGATCTGGTCGGCGTTCGCTAGGCGGCCGCCTCGTGAACTTCAGCGAGCAGCGCCTGTCCCTGCTCGATCAGCTGTTCAGCGCGCTCCCGATTGATCGCCTTGCCTCTGAACGAGGCTCCGTTTAGAAGTGAGCTCATCTGCCTGGCGAGAGCGTCCCTCTCGTGGCCGAACTCCATGAGCTCTTTCTCCAACCTGTTGTAGGTCTCGTCACCGGCGCTCGTGCTGGCGAGTGCTTTGGTTGAGATCTTCAAGGTGTCAAGTCCGAACGGCCCGACCGGCGCGTTGATCTTCTTGTAGATCGCGGCCAGCTCGAGCAGCGCGTTGCGGTTGTCCTGCAGGCTCTCCGGCAGCGCGGAGGACTTCAGGTCCTCGACGATCACCCTCCCCTCGCTCGTGTAGTCGTCGCGCAGCCCCGTGAGAGCCATGATGGTCGGACGGGTGTCGGCGTGGTCGACCCACGTCTGGTTGTCGAGCCCGAGGTGCAGCACGCCCGGTCCCACCAGGCCAAGCCAGCTCGTGACGATCTCGGGGTTGTAGCTGCCGTGATTCCAGGCGAATCCGAAGAACTCGGAGAAGTCAGGCGAGCCGAAGGTCTGGAAGTAATAGTCGGGGTTTGCGAAGTAGATGAACGTGGGCGTTCGCGCAGGGTCGCCCGTGATCATGTGAAGCAGCTTCATTTCGACGGGGTCGGCCATGCTCTGCATGAGCGGAGTGGCTTGGCCCGTGATGTGATTGCTTGGGTCGACCAGGGTTGCGGCCACCTGCTCGAACGTGCGGGTCACGTTCGCTGTGCGGCCGGCTTGCGGCAGGAGGTAGACAGCGGGTGCGTCATCGAAGTGAAGATCGAATGGGGTGCTGACGCCGGCCTTCGCCATGAGGTCGGTCATGTTGACGTCGATCTCACCGATATTGACGGACGGCCCACCGTGAACGTAAGTGCATGGGATTGTGATCCCGTTGCAGTTCGAAGGGGATCCGGCGCCGCCGGCAAAGTGGTCGTTCTCGTCAGAGCTGAAATTGAACAGCGTGTTCGCTGGCGTGATGCCGTCCGCCGCGAGGCGGGTGAAGAACTGGCCGAACGCCTGGTCGTAGCTCTTCAGCTGTGCCACGTATCCGGTTTCACCTGGGCCAAACGCCCCGAATCCCGAGTGGTTGTCGTGCGCGTCTGAGATGTACGCGTAGGTGACCGGCACGCCGTGCTCCTCCATCCCGGCTACATACGCCAGCGACTGCGAGGCGCTGATGCCGCCGAATCCAGGAAAGCCGGTGATGGGGTTGCCGCCGAGGTCATTCAGGCCCGAGGGCGCGATGACCGGGGCGACGTATTTGTGACCGAAGAGAGCGTTAAAACCGCTGTAGCCGCCCGGCTCCTGCGGGAGGAGGTCGGAGACGCCGGTGTTCGCCGAAGAGCACAGCGCATCTCCTTTGGCGCAGTGGATCGCGATTCCGATGAAGTCCTTGGTCGCCTGGGTCGGATTGCTCGTCGCCTCGGCCGCCTGGGGCGAGGTTGCCCCGAAGACGACAGCGACGTTGGCCGTGTTCTCGAGCTCGATGTTGGCGGTCGACACGCCGCCGACGTTGCAGCCGGCGCGGGTGAACGGCACCCACGGGGCCGGCGTGTTCTTGCCGCTGGCCGTCACGTTGTTGTAAGCACCGCTACCCACCTTGTCCGTCCAGTACTGGAAGGCGCTCGGGAACCCACCTTCGGTTCCGTCCGGCGCGTAGATGCCGTAGCTGTTCGACACAGCGAGGCCCTGCTGGTCGGGGTACAGGCCCGTAAGGGTCGTGACCACGTCATTGGCGGTGTGTGAGATGAGCGGCGTGTAGTTGTGACTGATCATCACGCCGTTGTTCTGGATGAAGTTGAGCAGGTTCGGCATCTGCTCCAGATCCGACGGGACGTTGGGATTGTCGCGTGAAAGGTGGACGTTGTCGAAGACGACGTTGATCACGTGTTTGACCCCGTTGCCCAGATCACAGTTCTGCTCCACAGGCGTCGCCTCCACGCCGTAGGCGAGTGCCGCGGGTGGGGCGGCGACCTGCCAGGCCACGGCAACGGCGGCCAACACGATGAGCCGGATCAGTCGATTCATGTGTATCTCCCCCTGATCGAATCCACCGATGAATCGTCGCGCTCGCGTCGGACCAACCCGACGCAGCAAGGCTATCCGCCCTCAGTTATCAGGAAGTTAGCGCTGGATTAGCCCTTTCGTCAACAGCAAATCGGGGACCCTCTAGGATTCATGCTCCATCCATGCGCCTGACCGTGTTCTGCGGATCGTCACTGGGTCGGTCGCCGGTATATGCCGAGAGTGCGCGCGCCTTCGGCCGGGAGATGGTCTCGAGGGGGTTCGGCCTGGTGTACGGAGGCGCCGCCGTCGGCTTGATGGGCGTCCTGGCCGACACAGTGCTCGAGGTTGGCGGCGAGGTCATCGGCGTTTATCCCCAGATCGCTCGTGGCGCGGGAGATCGCGCACGCAGGTATTTCGGATCTGCGAGTGGTGGAGACGATGCACGAGCGAAAAGCTCTCATGGGAGAGCTCGGTGACGGTTTCGTTGCGCTGCCCGGCGGAGCCGGCACGCTGGACGAGCTGTTCGAGGTGTGGACTTGGGCCCAGCTCGGGATTCATGCCAAGCCATGCGCCATCCTGAACGCCGGCGGCTACTTCGACCCGCTGCTGCGGCTCGTCGAGCACTCGGTGGCCGAGGGGTTCGTGCGGCCGGAATACTCGAACACCCTGATCGCCGAGAAGGATCCGGGCCGGCTGCTGGACCGGATCGCCGGCCATCGCCCGCTGGGTTCGAAATGGTCGGTCGACGCAGTGGCCTGGGTGCGCGTGGAGAACCGCCGCCTGCTCGCGGTCCGGGCCTCTGGCAAGACCGCCTTCTACTTGCCCGGAGGCAAGCTCGAGCCCGGTGAGGGCGATCGCGAGGCGCTGCAGCGCGAGGTCAAAGAGGAGCTGACTGTCAGACTGGTTCCGGAGAGTGTCTCGCGATGGGGCAGCGTGCACGCGCCGGCCCATGACTACCCGGCCGGCACCACCGTCGACATGAGTTGCTTCACGGCCGATTTCGAAGGCATGATCGCTCCAGCCGCCGAGATCGAGGAGGTGGCGTGGCTCCAAGCCGCGGACGCGCCACGATGCGCGCCGGCGGTGAAGCAGGTGATCGCCGAACTCCAGCGCAGACGTGAGCTTTGATCAGCACTAGAGCGCGCCGAGAAGTCGCTCGCCGTCGGCTTTAGCCGCGCGCCGCGTGACCGCGTCCAGCCTGCGAAACGGCTCGAGCGAGATCTTTCCCCTCGTGAGCGTCCAGGTTCCGGCGATGCGACCTTCGGCCACGATGACGGGTGAGATCCACCCTGACTTGCGGTAAACGGCCGAGCGGTGCTCGGCAGAGATCATGAGATCCCGACCCGCCTGCGCGAGCGTGTACACATCGAAATGAGGAAGCAGGCGCACCTCGCCATCGAACCCGGCTGAAGCCAGAGTCGTGGCGTCCTGCTTCAGGATCACGGCCTTTCTCCCGGCCACCACCACCTGCTCCAAATCGCTGGCGATCGATTCAAAAGCCCCTTTGGCGCGCGCTAGAGAGAGCCCGGACCAGCGGGCGAAGTCGGCGGCGCCGGCGGGCCCGTTGACGTGAAGATAGCGTCGCGCCAGCGCGAGGCTTGCCGCTTCGGGGGAGATCGCCATTAGCGGGCGGTTCGTCCAAGCTTCCACCTTCACGAAGGTCACGTTCTGGCCCTGCGCCGGGCCAAAGCACAACAGGCCGGCGTGGGCGGCCGGGTGCAACACGCTGCCCCACCCTGAGAGGAGCAGGTGGCGCAGCCGCTCCGGGAGGTGTTGTTCGACCGATGCGGCGAGTTGGGCGCGTGTCCGCGGGGTTGCATCGAGAGCCTCTCCGATGGCGGCGGTCAATCGATCGACGTCGGCCCGACTGATGCCGTAAACGCGCTCGAGGACCGGAATCCGGTCCGCCACAGCTCCACGCATCGCTGCCCCGAAGAGGGCGACGTCGTGCGCCGGGATGTAGTGCAGGGTGCCTCTGAGCGTCCAGATCTTGATGAGGCTGCGCGAGTCGATCAAGGCCTCTCTGACGTCTTTGACCTTCAGTCCGTCGATGCGCGCTGCGATCGACATCTCGGCCGCGGATGCCATCTGTGCCTGGATGCCACCGAGCTCGCCCACGATGGCGGTGAGCTCTGCCGCTGAGCCGCGCCGCTTGAGCCGATGGCGCATGACCCGGTACGCGAGAGCCTGCTCGGCTGTCACTTCCATCACGTCGACGTTGGCCCTGGTCGGCAAGATCAAGCTCGTAGTATCGCCGCGCGAGACGGCGGGAGAAGTCTTTGACTAGCCGGACTGCATCGTCAGGAAACTGGCATACGCTTGCCGTCGGATGGGCGAACCAGGTGGACCGCAGGCGCCGCTAGCGAGCGGCCGGGAGCCGCGCTTTTCGGGTGACGGCTTCTGGTGGTGGGACGGCGCCGGCTGGAGGCCGGCCATTTCGCCCGACGGCGCCTGGCGCTGGACCGGCGGCGAGTGGGTTCCGGCCGAGAGGCCGCGGCCCGCGCACACCAGTCCGTCGAACGGTGCCCTCGTGGCCATCGTGGCCGCGACCGCGGCCGTGGTCCTGGTCGGGGTCTCGGTGCTCGCGTTCGTCGGGTTCAGAGGCCTCAACTCCACCCAACATCGTGTGAGCTCGCAGCAGCCCACGGCCGGGATCCCGTGCGATCAGCTCGAGCAGACCCAGGTGCACTATCACGCCGCCCTCCAGATCGTCGACCAGGGGACGGCGCTGATACCGCCGACCGACCTGGGTCGAACGGCCGGCTGCCTCTACTGGCTTCACATGCACACCGGTGAACCCGGGATCATCCACATCGAGGCGCCGGCAGACCGCTCCTTCACGCTGGGCGACTTCTTTGCGGTCTGGAGTGCCTGGAGCGGGCGCAACCAGCTGCTCGACGCCAGGCATGTTTCCGATGTCATGCTGACGCCGGCTCAGAGCCTGGTCGCTTACGTGGACCTCGGAGACGGCTCGGGCGCGACGGTGTACTCGGGCGATCCAAAGTCGATCCCGCTCCGCTCACGAGAGGTGATCACCCTCGAAATAGCGCCGCCCGTGGTCAACCCGCCCCCGACCTTCGCCTGGCCGGACGGCTTCTGACC
>JBIOJB010000042.1:0-24705 GCA_044450465.1 Candidatus Dormibacterales bacterium
GCCACCACCATCCTCGGACCGCTGCTCGGTGGAGTGCTGGTCGACACCATCTCGTGGCGTGCGGCATTCCTTATCAACGTCCCGCTCGTCGCGGTCGCCATCTGGGCCACCTTGGCCCACGTCCCTGAGAGCCGCGACGAGAACGCGACGCCCAACTTCGACTGGCTTGGCGCCGTCGTGGTGGCTCTGGCGGTTGGCGGACTGGCGTTTGGAGCGATCTACGGCCAGCAGCGAGCGTGGCGCGATCCGATCGGTTTCATCGCACTCGGCGTGGGGGCGGTGTCGATGGTCGCGCTACCGATCCTGATGGTCAGGTCACCCCATCCGCTCATCCCGGTGCACCTGTTCAAGTCACGCAACTTCACGGTCACCAACATCTCGACTCTTTTGATCTACGGTGCGCTCTACGTCACCTTCTATTACCTCGGGCTCTTTCAGCAGGGAACGCTGGGCTACACCGCCGCCGCAGCCGGCGCGGCCGGGATCCCGGGCAGCCTCTTCCTGGTCTTCTTCTCAACGCGGTTCGGGAGCCTTGCCGCGCGGTTCGGACCCCGGTGGTTCATGGCGGCGGGGCCAGCCATCATGGCGCTCGGCGTGCTGTGGTTCAGCCGGGTCCCGGCGGACAGCGCCGCGTGGCGCCTCGCACCGGGCGATTGGCACAGCTACCTTCCGCCGCTTGCCTGGGCAGTCGACTTTCTTCCGGGCTCGATCATCTTCGGGATTGGCGTCTGCATGATGGTGGCGCCACTGACGACCGCGCTGATGACCTCCGTTCCGGTGAAGAACTCGGGCCTTGGGTCGGCCATCAACAACGCCATCTCACGGGTCGGCCCCCAGCTCGCGGGCGCGCTCATCTTCATCTTTCTGACGGCGAACTTCTACTCGATGCTGGCGCCTCACCTGCCTGGAGTGGACGTAACCTCCTCCTCATTCAGGAACCAGGTCAGCCCGCTGAACACACCGCTTGACGCCACCCTCGTCGCCATCGTGCGCGACGCCTCGACATCGTCGTTTCACCTCGCCATGTACACAGGAGCCGCCCTGCTCGTGCTGGGCGCGCTGGTGAACGCGGTGGGCATCCGAAACGCGGGCGCTAAGGCCCCGGAGCCCGCGAGCGCCGAATCTGGACCGGTCCCAGCCGCCGGGGCCTAAACTGCGAGCGTGGTCTTCAGGAGCCCGCACCCGGACCTGAACATCCCGAACGTTGCCCTGACGCCCTTCGTCCTCGCGCGGGCCCAGGAGCTGGGGCCGAAAGTGGCGATCGTCGAAGCTCCGACCGGGCGCTCCTACACCTACGGTGAGATCAACGCCGGGGTGCGGCGGTTCGCCGCCGGTCTGCACGCCCGCGGGTTCCGCAAGGGCGACGTGCTGGCCATCCTCTCCCCGAACCTGCCCGAGTATCCCATCGCCTTCCATGGAGTCGCCACGGCCGGCGGCGTCATCACCACTCTTAACCCGACCTACACCGCCGACGAGATCGCCTACCAGCTCAACGATTCCCGGGCCAGGCTTCTCGTCACCATCCCGCCCCTGCTGCCGAAAGCTCAGGAGGCGGCCGCGAAGTCGAAGGTGGAGGAGATCGTGGTGTTCGGCGAGGCGCGGGGCGCGCTGCCGTTCGCCTCGCTGATGGTCGACGGCCAGGCGCCCGACGTGCGCATCGATCCGGCGGAGGACCTGGTCGCGCTGCCCTACTCGAGCGGCACCACAGGATTCTCGAAGGGCGTGATGCTGACCCATCGCAACCTCGTGGCGAACCTGGTGCAGGCGGGCGCCGCCATCGAGATCAACGAGCGGGAGAAGGTCATGGCCTTTCTACCCTTCTTCCACATCTACGGCATGACGGTGATCATGAACGCGACGCTGTATCACGGGGCGACGTTGGTCTCGATGCAGCGATTTGACCTGGAGCCGTGCCTGGCGGCGGTGCAGGAGCACAAAGTGAGCCGCTTCTTCCTGGTGCCTCCCATCGTGGTCGTGCTCTCGAAGAGCCCGGTCGTCGACAAGTACGACCTGTCGTCGGTCAAGATCGCGTTCTCGGGGGCGGCGCCCCTCGACGCCGACACCGCGCGCATCGTGAGCCAGCGCATCGGCTGCCGGCTCAGCCAGGGTTACGGCCTCACCGAGACGAGCCCGGTCTCGCACTGCGTGCCCGACAGCGTGACCGAGGTGGTGCCAGGCTCGGTCGGCATGATCGTGCCCAACACCGAATGCAAGATCGTCGACGTGGCCACCGGCAGCGAGCTCGGACGCAACGAAGACGGCGAGATCTGGATCCGCGGGCCTCAGGTCATGAAGGGCTATCTCAACAATCCGGAGGCGACCCGCAACGCCATCGATCAGGACGGCTTCTTCCACACCGGCGACATCGGTCACGTCGACGATCGAGAGATGTTCTTCATCGTCGACCGCCTCAAGGAGCTGATCAAGTACAAAGGGTTCCAGGTCGCCCCCGCGGAGCTCGAGGCGCTGCTCCTGTCGCATCCCAAGATCGCGGACGCCGCGGTGATCGGCGTGCTCGACGAGGAGGGGGAGGAGGTGCCGAAAGCGTTCGTGGTGGTCAAGGAGCCGCTCGACCCTGAGGAGATCATGGAGTTCGTGGCCGCCCGAGTGGCTCCCCACAAGAAGGTCCGGCGCGTGGAGATCGTCGAACAGATTCCGAAGTCTCCGACCGGCAAGATCCTGCGGCGGGTGCTTCGGGACAAGGAGAAGGCCGCCGGCTGATGGGTGGATCCGAGATCGGGGTCGTCGGCCTGGCGACCATGGGCCAGAACCTCGCGCGCAACCTCGCCTCCCACGGCACGCGTGTGGTCGTGTACAACCGCACCGGCAAGCGCACCGACGAGTTCATGGCCGAGCACGGCGCGGAGGGAGACATCAAACCAGCCCGCTCCCTCGACGAGATGGTCCGGATGCTGACGGCGCCGCGCGCCGTCCTGATCATGGTCAAGGCCGGATCCGCGGTCGACGCCACCATCGACGAGCTGTCCGAGCTGCTGCGTCCGGGCGACTCCATCATCGACGGCGGCAACTCGCTCTTCCACGACACGCGCCGGCGGGCGGCGGCCGCCGAGAAGCTCGGCCTCGGCTACATAGGCGCAGGTGTGTCGGGTGGAGAGGAGGGGGCGCTGCACGGTCCGAGCATCATGCCCGGGGGACGGCGCGAGTCGTATCAGCACGTCGAGGACATGCTGACGGCCATCTCGGCCAAGGTCGAGGGTGTTCCCTGCTGCGCCTACATCGGTCCCGACGGCGCGGGGCATTTCGTGAAGATGGTCCACAACGGCATCGAGTACGCCGACATCCAGCTCATCGCCGAGACATACGACCTCCTTCGCCATGGGGTCGGTCTCAGCCCGGACGAGCTTGCCGCCGTGTTCCGCGGCTGGAACGAAGGCCGGCTGCAGTCGTACTTGATCGAGATAACGTCCCACGTTCTCGCCAAGAAGGACGCGTCCGGTGCGGCGCTTGTCGACGTGATCGAGGACGAGGCCGAGCAGAAAGGCACCGGCCGCTGGACCGGTGAGTCGGCCCTCGAGCTGGGCGTGCCACTGACCGGGATCACAGAGGCGGTCTTCGCCCGCATGCTCTCGAGCCAGAAGAGCGGGCGGGTCAGTGCCGCCGTTGTGCTTAAGGGCCCGAAGCCGGTTCCCGTCGAGGCCGGGTTCGTGGCCGAGGTCGAGCAGGCGCTCTTCGCCTCCAAGATCGTCGCTTACGCCCAGGGCTTCGAGCACCTGGCGGCGGGTTCGAAGGAGTTCGGCTGGAACCTGGACCTGGGCTCGCTGGCGACGATCTGGCGCGGCGGCTGCATCATTCGCGCGCAGTTCCTCGACCGCATCAAAGACGCGTACGCCGAATCCTCCGATCTGCCGAACCTGATGCTCGCCCCGTTCTTCCGGGAGCAGCTCTCAGCTGCGCAGCCGGCCTGGCGGCGGGTCGTGAAGGCTGCCGTCGACCAGGGCATCCCGGTTCCGGCCTTCGCATCCTCGCTCTCCTACTTCGATGGATACCGCCGAGCTCGCGGGCCGGCCAACCTCATCCAGGGCCTGCGCGACTATTTCGGCGCCCATACGTATCACCGCACCGACCGGGAAGGCTCTTACCACACGCGCTGGGCGCAGGACGGCGAAGAGGTCAGGACCGACCAGCCCTAGCAGCAGCGATCTATCGTTGGCTAATCAAGTCAATGTTGTCGCAGTCACGACCAAGAGGCCGAATAGCCCAACGATCATTCGAAATATCAATTGAGCATCTTGGCTCTGACCTCGGGCCCATCCTGCAAAGAGTCTTCGGCCAAAGACCAAGCTGTGATTCCATCTAACGGCGTCGTGGATCAACATCACTCCAATCGCCAGGGCAATGACTAGTTTCAAACGTCGCGGTCAGGCGGTTGGGCGTGATCCGATGGCGGCGCGAGTTTCGACAAAGGCCTGGACCGCTTTCTCGAGGTCCGCGCGAGAGTGCGCGGCGGAGACCTGCGTGCGAATGCGAGCCTTGCCCATCGGCACGACGGGATACGAGAAGCCGACCACGTAGACGCCCTTCTCGAGCATGAGGGCCGCCATCCGGGAGGCGAGAGAGGCGTCGCCGATCATCACCGGGACGATCGGATGGTCGCCAGGGAGAATGTCGAACCCGGCGCCCGTCATTTGCGCGCGGAAGAACGCGGTGTTGTCCCGCAGCCTTTCGCGCAGATCGGCACCGTTCTGAATCAGGCCCAGCACGGTGAGGCTCGCGGCGGCTATGGGGGGCGCGACGGAGTTCGAGAACAGGTAGGGCCGCGAGCGCTGGCGCAGCATGGCAACGATTTCCTTGCGCCCGGAGACGTATCCGCCGCTTGCTCCGCCCAGGGCCTTGCCGAGGGTGCCTGTGATGGCGTCGATCCGGCCGATCACTCCATGGTGCTCGTGAGTGCCGCGACCGCTCGCCCCGACAAAGCCGACCGCATGCGAGTCGTCGACCATCACGAGCGCGTTGTAGCGATCCGCCAGCGCGCAGATCTCGGTGAGTGGTGCAAGGTGGCCGTCCATCGAGAACACGCCGTCGGTGACGATCATTCGGAAGCGCGCGTCCGCGCTCGCCTTCAGCTGCTTCTCCAGGTCGTCCATGTCCCGGTTCGTGTAGCGGAGGCGCTGTGCCTTGCAGAGGCGGATACCGTCGATTATGCTCGCGTGGTTCAGGGCGTCTGAGATAACCGCGTCCATCTCGTCGAGCAGCGCTTCGAAGATCCCTCCGTTTGCGTCGAAGCACGAGGAATAGAGGATGGTGTCCTCTGTGCCCAGGAATTCGGTGAGCGCCGCCTCGAGCTCCTTGTGGACCTCTTGCGTGCCGCATATGAAACGCACCGAAGCCATGCCGTAACCCCAGCGGTCGAGCGCCTCCTTGGCGGCCGCGATGACGGCCGGATGGTCCGCCAGGCCGAGGTAGTTGTTGGCGCAGAGGTTCAGCACCTGCCGGTCGTGCACCCCGACCATCGCTCCCTGCGGTCCCGCGAGAACACGCTCGCTCTTCTCGAGTCCGGCGCTTCGAATCTCAGCCAGCTGGGCGGTCAGGTGGGCGCGCATGCCCTCAAACACGGCTGGTCCAGTCGAGCACGACCTTGCCGCATTTGCCGGAGTGGGCCACCGCGAATGCCTGCTCGAACTGGTGATAGGGAAATCGATGGGTGATCACAGGTGAGATGTCGAGGCCGCTCTGGATGAACACCGACATCTGGTACCAGGTCTCGAAGATCTGGCGGCCGTACACGCCTTTCACCGTGAGCATCTTGAAGACGACCTGCGTCCAATCGATGGCGAACTCGTGGTCGGGCAGTCCAAGGATTGCAACTCGACCTCCGTGCGCCATGTTCGCGATCATGTCGCGGAGCGCAGCCGGCTGACCGGACATCTCGAAGGCGACGTCAAAGCCCTCCGTCATGCCGAGGTCCTTCTGCACCTCGGCCAGCGATTGAGACCGGACGTCCACCGCTCGGGTCACGCCCGCCTTGCGCGCGAGCTCCAGGCGGTAATCGCTGACGTCGGTTATGACTACGTGGCGCGCTCCGTTGTGCCGGGCGACCTGGGCGGCCATAATGCCGATCGGCCCCGCGCCCGTGATCAGCACATCCTCTGCCACGAGGCGGAACTGAGTCGCGGTGTGTACCGCATTCCCGAACGGGTCGAAGATCGCCGCGACGTCAAGGTCGATCTTGCTCAAGTGGGGCCAGAGGTTGCCGGCGGGCATCCGATAAACTCGGCGAAGGCGCCGTCTCGCTGAACCCCGATTCCAACGGTGTTTGCACACAGCGCCCGCCGTCCCGCCAGGCAGTTGCGGCACCGGCCGCACACGATGTGGCCCTCGGCGCCCACGAGCTCGCCGGGAAAGACTGACGTCACGCCCTCGCCGGTTCGCACGACCTCGCCGACGAACTCGTGCCCGACGACAAGGGGCGGACGAATCGTGTGCTGCGCCCACTCGTTCCAGCTCTCGATGTGAAGGTCGGTTCCGCAAATGCCCGTGCGAAGCACGCGGATCAGCACCTCGCCAGGTCCCGGCTCGGGATCCGGCACCTCCTCCAGCCAGAGGCCCGGACCCGCCTCCTTCTTGACCAGCGCTTTCACCGCACGGTCAGGATACTGGCCCAGCCGCGCCCAGGCGCCGGGCTCTGATCGGCATCGCGCCGAGATGCTTTCCGCCAATGGTCCTCTTGGTTGGGGGCCGGGGTCCCGATTGCGCACGGGCCATAGGTCCATGTGTCCGGATCGGCATCAGCGCTTCACTGTGACTCAACAGCCGTCCGGTTCAAATAAAAGCCCCAGAAGGGGTTGACAGGAGGAATCTTCGATGAACAGTTCGATTCGGTGGAGAATCATCACCCTTCAGGTGGTGCTGATCGTCGTACTCGGCTTCGCCGCCGGTTTCGCCCTCTACCAGGGCAACTTCGTCACCAGCACGGTTCACGACGAGCTGCTGGCGCAGAAGATCTCGTTCCCGCCCGCGAGCCAGATCAAGCTGGGCGGAGCTCTCGACCCGACGGTCTACCCGACTGAGATCCGCGATCTAGCGGGCCAGCCGGTCGACAACGGTGACAAGGCTCGGGTCTACGCCAACGACTTCATCGGACACCACCTTGAGGGCGTTGCTTCAGGCCTGACCTACTCTGAGGTGAGCTCACTCGCAAACGCGCACCCGACCAACGCCGTGCTGCAGGGCCAGGTGGCCACGCTGTTCAAGGGCGAGATGCTTCGCGCCTCGCTGCTGAACTCCTACGGCTGGTGGGAGACGGGCGTTTACGCGACGTACGCTGGATACGGGCTTCTGATCGCAGCCCTCGCAGTTCTCGGAGCTCTGGTCTACGAGCTCTTCATGATTGGGCGCAAGCCCCAGGCCATCAAGGTCGCGCAGAAACTCGCTGCGTGACGGCGCGTCAGGACGGCAAGGCTCCGGTGGTCCCCCCGCCGGAGCCTCTTTCTATCTCTGGCGACGGGCTCTGCTAAACCCCGGCGGACCCGGGCGCCGCCTCCCGAGACCGGAGGATGTGCACGTCGACCCCTGTGAGCGGTCTGATCACGGCGCTCGTCGTATCCCACGGTCTCCACGGCGCCCGGCGGCGGTGACCGAGCACCACCTCGGTCGCCTGAGTGTCGCGGATGTACTTGACCAGTGTCTCCGCCACGTCGCGTCCTTCCAGTCGCGCGAACTCTCCGTGGAGCTGGTGCGTTAGGGACGCGTACGAACCAAGCCAACCCTTCTGCTGATCGTTGAGCTTGCGAGTCCGAACCGCAACGACCGACAGCTTGGCTCCCTGCGTAGCGGCATAGCGGGCCACGCCGCGTATGCGTTCGTCCAGGCCGGGCTCGATCGACAGGCACAACACGATCCGCCCGCGAAATTCGAATGGTGACGGCGTGAGTGGCAGGTAGGCGGTCATCTTCCGATCCATGTGCTCGGCGGTGAGCCTGAGCGCGGTTTCTCGGAGCACGTTGAGCATCGCCGGGCGAAGCTCGCGCTGCATGCCGATCGCGAGCTGCGCGGGCGTGAGAATGGATCGCTCGCGGATGCGTTGGAGCAGGTCTTCAGGAGTGATGTCCACGTATTCGATCTCGTCGATCAGCTCGAGCACCTCGTCGCCGAGAAGCGGCTCGCGCGGCTCGAAGCCGGCCACCTCCGCCACGGCCGTCGCGGCGCTCCGCACCGACAGCAGGTGGAGGGTTCCCAGCACGACGATGCCGGCGCCCAGCAGGCGCGGCACGGATTCGATCCGGGGCCGGCCCTCTGTGTCGAGGCCCATCAGGTCGTCGATGCACACGACCTCCGGGTTTCGAGCGAGCGCGGCTTCGACATCCAGGGCCCTGACCAAGGACAGGTCGTGGCGTCCCGCGTGCACCACCTCCAGGCGGCGCAGCGCCACCGCCGGCTCGTCGTGAACCTCGTAGGACGCGACCACCACGTCCGTGCCGCGGCTTGCCCGCCGGCTCGCCTCGTCGAGCATCGCCGTCGTGGTGCCGCATCCGCGCGCGTAGCCAAGATAGACGCGAAGGATCGCCCGGCGGCGCCCTTCGCCCGTGATCTTCCGCAGCAGCTCGGCCGGATCTGGCCTGTGATCGTCCGTCGCGTTCACTTGGACAACCGCGCAATCACGTGTATATCGGCCTCGGGAAGGCCGTCGATGATGCGATCGACCAGCGTGGGTCGAAGGCGGTCCCTCCACCCGATGCCTGTCGTCTCACCGACGACCACGTGATCCGAGCCGGCGTCGTGCGCCGCGCGGATGATGGCGTGGGCCGGATCGTCCCCGGCCAGCACGGCGAACGAGCAGCCCAGCTGCTGCGCCAGCTCTCGATATCGATCGACGCTGACGTCTTCGGCGGGGTCGGAGACCACCGTCACCACAAGGCAGAATCCGCCGCGGCGCCTGGCCAGCCTCGCGCCGCGCCGCATGAGCTCTTCGGACGACGAGCCACCTGAAACCGCGACCAGCACGTCCTCCGGCGAGTCCACAACCCGCCGGGAGCGCGCCATCGAATCCGCCACCAGCCGGAGCCCGATCTGGCGCATCGCGGCGAGGTTGGCCGGGCGGAAGAAGTTATCCAGGGCGGCGTCGACTTTGTCCTTGGCGTAGATGTTGCCGTGGCGCATGCGCTTGCGCAGGGCCTCGGGGGCGATGTCGATGAACTGGACCACGTCGGCCGTGTCCAGCTCCTTGTCCGGAACCGTCTCCCGAACCGCGATGCCGGTCACCTTCTCGACGAGGTCCTTGACGCTTTCGACGTGCTGAATATTGACGGTCGAAATGACGTTGATCCCCGCGTCGCGAAGCGTCTCAACGTCCTGCCAGCGCTTGTAGTGCTTCAGGCCCGGCGCGTTGGTGTGGGCGAGCTCGTCCACGAGCGCCACCTCGGGCTTTCGATTCAGCACCCACTTGAGGTCCATGTCGGCCAGGGTCGCGCCCTTGTACGAAACGGTGGTGCGCGGCGCGATCTCCAGCCCATCGAGCAGCTCGACGGTGCGCGGACGGTTGTAGGTCTCGACGTAGGCGACCACCACGTCATGGCCCGCTCGCGTCAGGTCATGGGCTTCGCGCAGCATGGCGAAGGTCTTGCCGGCGCCAGGGGTGGCGCCCAGGTAGATCTTGAGATGTCCCCTGGTCGACATCCCGGTCGGGGCGGGCGAGCGAAGGCCGGGCGCGGTGGTGCGCCACGGTGCAGGCTTGGGTGAGGCGGCGCCTGGTGGTTGCTCGATAGGCTGATTATTCCTGCCGCGAACCCGAACCGCGCTCGCTAGCCGGCCTCGCCGTTGTCCAACGCCAGGTTGATCTCCAGCACGTTGACGCAGGGTTCGCCGAAGATCCCGAAGAACCGGCCCTGAGTGTACTTGTCTACCAGTGCCTGCATCTTGGCCGGGCTGATGCCGCGGACGGCGGCGACTCGCTGTGCCTGAATGTCGGCATTGGCCACCGAGATGTTGGGGTCGAGGCCGCTGAAGTCGGTGGTGACCATGTCGACTGGGACGCCGTTCGTAATGTTCTTCTCGACAGTAAGGATCTGCTGGACCTGTGCCTGCACGCGACTGATCAAGTTCTGGTTGGTCGGCCCGTAGTTGCTCCCGGCCGAGTTATTGGCGGCGTATGGAAGAGGCTGACCCGTGCTCGGGTCGACCGTCGCGGAGGGACGTGGGTGAAAGTAGCGGGCATCGTTCGGGTCGAACCACTGTCCGATCAGCTTGGAGCCGACCACCTGCCCGTTCTGGGTGATGAGGCTGCCGTTGGCCTGGCTGTTGAAGAGCACTTGAATGATGCCCGTCATTCCGACCCCATAGACGAGCCCGGTGAAGAGCGCGAACACGAGAGTGAGGCGAATCGCTCTCACGGTCTCTCCAGGAAATGACTTCAACATGTTTGACTCCTATGCCGACAGGTGAATCGCCGTGATGAGGACGTCGATCACCTTTATGCCCGCGAACGGGGCGATGATGCCGCCGAGTCCATAGATCAGCAGATTGTTTCGCAGCAGCGCGGATGCGCCTATTGGGCGGTAGCGCACGCCGCGTAAGGCCAGAGGAACCAGCGCGATGATGATCAGGGCGTTGAAGATCACAGCTGAAAGCACTGCGCTGTTTGGGCTGTGGAGCTGCATGATGTTCAGGGCGCTCAGCTCGGGCAGGGCCACGAAGAACATCGCCGGGATGATGGCGAAGTACTTTGCCACGTCGTTGGCGATGCTGAAGGTCGTCAGCGCACCGCGGGTGATCAGCATCTGCTTGCCGGCCTCGACGATCTCGATGAGCTTGGTGGGGTCACTGTCCAGGTCGATCAGGTTGCCGGCTTCCTTGGCCGCCTGAGTACCGGTGTTCATCGCAACCGCAACATCGGCCTGGGCTAGCGCCGGCGCGTCGTTTGTGCCGTCGCCCGTCATCGCGATCATCCGGCCGGCTGTCTGCTCGTTCTTGATGAGCTCCAATTTCTTCTCGGGAGTCGCCTGTGCCAGGAAGTCGTCGACCCCGGACTCTTTGGCGATCGCCGCGGCCGTCAGCGGGTTGTCGCCGGTGATCATCACTGTGCGAAGTCCCATCCGTCGCAATTCCTCGAAGCGCTCGCGGATTCCGGGCTTGACGATGTCCTTCAGATGGATCACACCGAGAATCGTCTTGTTCTCTCCGACCACCAGCGGCGTGCCCCCTGACCGGCCAATGATGTCGACATGTTCGCGGACCTCGGCCGGCAGTTCCTTCTCGCTCCATCGAGCCATGGCGTCGTCGGCCCCTTTGCGAATGGCTCGACCGTCGCCCGGGGTCCCCGCGAAGCCTGCTTCGCGGGGTGGGAAGTCGACACCGCTCATCCTGGTGGTGGCTGAAAATGGCACGAAGGTCATCTTGGAGCGATCGTGCTCATGCGAGTTGTGGCCGAGACGCCCGGCGAGTGCGACGATGGACTTGCCTTCGGGCGTCTCGTCGGCCAGGCTGGCCAGTTCGGCGGCTTCGATCAGGCGCTCCATCGCGACCCCTGGAGCCGGGACGAACTCTGCGGCCTGCCGGTTGCCGAACGTGATGGTGCCGGTCTTGTCTAGAAGTAGGGTGTCGACGTCGCCGGCCGCTTCCACCGCACGTCCAGACAGGGCGATAACGTTGCGCTGCATCAGGCGGTCGATGCCGGCGATGCCGATCGCGGACAGCAAACCGCCAATCGTGGTCGGGATCAAGCAGACCAATAGAGCGATGAGGACCGTGACCGTGACAGAGGTGCCGGCGTAGATCGCAAATGGCTGAAGCGTGACGGTCGCGACAACAAAGATGATCGTCAACGCGGCGAGCAGGATGTTGAGGGCGATCTCGTTGGGAGTCTTACGCCGTGAGGCGCTCTCGACCAAGTGAATCATCCGGTCGAGGAAGGTCTCACCTGGGTTGGCGGTGATCTCAACCACTATGCGATCGGATAGCACCCTGGTGCCACCCGTCACAGCTGACCTATCTCCACCGGACTCGCGGATCACCGGCGCGGATTCGCCGGTAATGGCCGACTCGTCAATCGAGGCTATGCCCTCGATCACATCGCCGTCTCCCGGCACTATGTCGCCCGCCTCACACACGACGAGATCGCCCTTCTTCAACTGTGTAGAGGAAACGCGCTCCTCTACGCCGTTCACCAAGCGCCGGGCGATAGTCTCCGAGCGAGTCTTGCGGAGTGCTGCCGCCTGAGCCTTGCCGCGCCCTTCCGCCAGCGCCTCCGCGAAGTTGGCAAACAGGACGGTGAACCACAGCCAGATCGTGATCTGGCCAACGAAAAGCTCGTTGTTGGGTCCGCTGAGGCCGGGTGTTCCGTTGAACAAGTCGACGGCGAAGATGATCGTGGTGATCACCGAACCCACCTCGACCACGAACATGACCGGGTTGCGGGCCATCCAGCGTGGGTCGAGCTTTGCCAGGCTAGCCAAGATCGCCGGCAACAGAATCGCGCGATCGGTCAGGCTGCTTCGCCCTCTCCGCCGTTCGTGTTTCTGGATCGTCTGTTCCATGGCTTAGTGAAGGTGTCCTGCCGCCAGCTGGAATTGCTCGAGCAGCGGGCCGAGGGCCAGGGCAGGGAAGAACGTCAGGGCGCCCACGATGATGATCACGCCGATAAGAAGGCCGACGAAGAGGGGTGTGTCCGTGCGGAATGTGCCGGAGCTCGCCGGAACCACCTTCTTACCCGCGAGGGCGCCAGCCAGGGCGAGGATGGGGACATAGAAGATGTAGCGGCCGGTCCACATTGCAATACCGAGGGCCGTGTTGTAGTAGACGGTGTTTCCAGTCAGACCGGCGAATGCGCTGCCGTTGTTGCCGTTGGTCGACGAGAACGCGTAAAGGATTTCGGTAAAGCCATGCGGGCCGGCGTTCAGCGGTCCCGCCTGGCCTTGTTTGGTGAGCACCGAGATCGCCGTCCAGACCAGGATGTTGAAGGCGCTGGTCAGGATGACCAGAGACGCAAGGCGGACCTCCTTGGATTCGATCTTCTTGCCCAGGTACTCGGGCGTGCGGCCCACCATCAGGCCGGCGATGAACACGGCCAGCACCGCGAAGACGAGCATCCCGTACAGGCCCGCGCCAACGCCGCCCGGCGTTACTTCGCCCAGCTGGATCAACACAAGAGGAACCATTCCGCCGATGGGCGTGTAGCTGTCGTGGCTGGAGTCGACCGAACCCGTGCTCGTACCTGTCGTGGTCGCCGCGAACTGGGCCGAATAGATCGGCCCGAAGATGACAGATTTACCCTCCAGGTTTCCGCCGGCCTGCGTGGACGTGTTGTTCTGGTTAACACCGACGTTCGTAAGCGCCGGGTTGCCCGATTGTTCCGCCCAGGCCGCAACCCCGACCCCCGCCGACAGGACAATTCCCATCGTTGCAGCGATCGCTATGCCCTGCTTGACGTTGCCGACCCAGCGGCCGAACATCAGGGCCAGCGCGAATGGGATGAGGATCTCGAGAAAGATCTCGAGCTGATTGGTGAAGCCGTTGGGGTTCTCGAAGGGATGAGCGGAGTTGGCGTTGAACGGGCCACCTCCGTTGTTGCCAAGATCCTTGATCGCCTCTTGTGAGGCAAACGGACCGACGGCGATCGTCTGCACGGCACCTGCAACGGTGTGCGCGACCGGGTAGCTCGACAGTGATTGCACCGCACCCTGGGACGCCAACACAAGCGCGGCAACGAAAGCGATCGGGAGCAGCACGTACACCGTCGCGCGCGTGACGTCCACATAGAAGTTGCCAAGCGTTTTGAGCTGCCGGCTGGAGATGCCCCGCACGAGGGCCACGGCCATGGCGATACCGGTGGCCGCGGAAAGGAAGTTGTGCATCACCAGACCGACCATCTGCGAGAAGTACGACATCGTCGTCTCGCCCGTGTAGTTCTGCCAGTTGGTGTTCGTGGTGAAGCTGACCGCCGTGTTGAAGGCCAGGTCAGGGGCCACAGGGCCGAGTCCCATCGGGTTGAAAGGCAGCTTGTCCTGCAGTCGAAGCACCAGGTAGGTGAAGATCAAGCTCGCGATCGTCACCATGAGCAAAGAAAGCCCATACCCGATCCAGCTCTGCTCCTTGGTTTCGTCGACTCCCATCAGCCAGTACGCTCCGCGCTCGACCGGCCGCAGAGCTCGGCTCAAGAAGACTCGCTCGCCCCTGAAGACCTTGACGAGATAGGGCGCCAGGAACCAGGCACCGACCGCTACGGCGACATACGTGACGATGACGCCGAGAATGTCGAGGACCATCGCTAGAACCGCTCCGGGAAGAGCAGCGCGACGAATAGGTAGACCGTCACGACCACGGCGACGATCCCGCTGATGATGTAAGGCAGCTGGGCTGACATCAGGGAAGCTTTTCCAGCCCGCGGATGTACACGAGGCTCACGACCGTGAGGAACAGCGTCAAGCCGACCATCCAAGCGTCAAGAGACGTCATCTCGGCAACCGTAAACCCTGCCGAGTCAACGGGGAATCAACGAAAGTCCCAGCCTCCCAGGGGACGATCGGCCCTTCGCAATCGCTAGAATTCGGCCGCGGGATCGGCCCGACTCGAAGGTGTGCCGGGAAGGCTGGTCGGCAGGAGGCACACCCATAGGCGCTGCTCTGACCGGAGCCGGATTTGTCGGGGGCCTGGGCCTGACGCTTGCCGCCAGCGAGCTGATGGCGCGCGGTCTCACGCGCCTCGGGGTCAAGCTCGGTCTCTCCGACGGGCTGCTCGGCTTGCTTGCAGCGCTCGGAGCCGACGCGCCCGAGCTGTCGTCGGCGGTCATCGCGATCCTGGCGGGTGCAGGCTCGGTCGGGGTGGGCGTGGTGGTGGGCTCGAACCTTTTCAACCTGGCGGCACTTCTGGGATTCTCATCCTTGCTGGTCGGCGGCATCCGGATGCGCCGAGGCCCGCTGCTGCTTGACGCCGGAGCCGGCGTGGCCCTGGCGCTGGTCACCGCGGCGATGGTTGCGGGTCTGGCCTCTGCCGCGGTGGCGGCGGTGCCGGCATTTGTCCTCGGCGCCGGTTACGTGGTCGTGCTGGCGGCTCCGGGACGCTGGCGCGCGCGGCTCGGAGGGCTCCGGTCAGGGGCACCCGAGAGCTTGAATGAGGTGGCGTATGAGGTGAGCCACGACATGCCCGTCGCGATCCATCACTCCTGGCTTCCGGTCCTGCTTCTGCCGGCAGCGGTGGCCGGTGTGATCGCGGGCAGCTTTGCCATGGTCCATGCGGCTCTCGCGGCGGCTCCCTCCTTACATATGTCGCAGGACGTGCTCGGGATCGTGGTGCTGGCTGCGTTGACCAGCCTGCCCAACCTGTGGGTCGCACTCCACTTCGCTCGTAACGATCGCGGCACGGCGCTTTTTTCAGCCGCGATGAACAGCAACTCGATCAACCTGATCGGAGGGCTCATCGTCCCGGCCCTTTTCACCGGCACCGCCTCCGCGCGCGGCGCGCTGGGTCCGTTTGTTCTCCTCGTGACTCTGACGCTGGCGGCGACGCTGCTGCCGCTGCCTCGAGGTCACCTCGGCCGGTTCGCTGGGGCCGTGATCGTCGCTCCCTACCTCGTATTCGCGGCGCTCAAGCTGGCCGGAGGCTGAAACAAGCCTGGTTCGGTTGTTGACGCGTCGTTGATCGCCGGGGTCGTACTTTCGAGGTGCTGGTCGGAAGGCATCGAGGCAATACCCGGATCACGACCAGAGTTCATAGGAGGTCGTTCGGAAATGCTGGCTCTCAGTGGAGTCGTTTACATCGGTCAGCATCACACCGCCGGCTCAGCGAGCGACTGGTTCGCCACCGCCGGGCTGCTGGTCGTGATCGCGCTGGCATTCGGCGCCATGTACCTGATGAGCGGCCGTGTTGACAAGCGGCAGCGCATCAACAAGCTCGAGACGTCGGACAGCCACCGCAAGGCTGCGTGACCAAGAGGCCTGGAGTCCGCCGTCCCCCGGCGGCTCCAGGCCTTCTGGACGCCCAAAGATGCTGATCACTCACGTCAAACCCACCGATCTCTGGGGCAAGAAGGTCTACGACTCGGACGGCCTCCTCCTCGGCGAGGTCGTCGCGATCGCAAGCCGCAGGGGGGTCGTCCGCAAGGTCGTGGTGCAGCGCTCGACCGAGAAGCCCGTTCTGAGCGTCGTGCCGCCGGCAGACACCCGCGTGGTCCACAACCGAATGCTGCTCCCGGGACCCGCACCCATCCGCCGGCCGGAGCTGAGACTGGTCCGCTGATCCGATGGTGCAATCACCCGACGAGACGATCACCATGCGAGCCCGGCTGGCCGGTATCGTCACCGAGATCGTCGAGGCCGATCCCCTGATCCAGCGCTGCCGGAGTATCAGTTTCCTGGACCACGGTGGCGTTCAGCTGGCCGTCGAGCTGGTCCCCTCGATTCGACCCAGGAGCCGCCGGGCGATCGCCCGGGAGCTTGAGCTCACGATCTGTCGAGCCGTTCCGGCTCTTCTCTGGGCCCGGGTCGGCATCGACTGACAGCCGCAGTCCCCACTGATCGAATCAGGAGGCGGCGGCCGGGCCGAACCTGTAACCGCGGCTGCCCACGGTCACGACGATCTCCGGCTTGCGCGGGTCGCTCTCGAGCTTTGACCGCAGCCTCTGCGTGAACGTGCGCAGGTAGTTGCGCTCGTCGCCGTAGGTCGGGCCCCAGACCTCCCGCAGCAGGGTGCGGTGGTCGATCACGTGCCCGGCGTGGCGGGCCAGCGCGGCCAGCAGGCCGTACTCGGTGGGAGACAGCCGGACCTCCACGCCGTTGCGGACGACTGTCGCGGCAGACAGATCAACCGTGACGCTCCCGCAGTGCACGATGCGTCCTGGTCCGGGCACCGGCTGGGCGCGCCTGAGCACCGCTCTTATCCGCGCCAGCAGCTCATCGGCGCCGAACGGCTTGGCCAGGTAGTCGTCGGCGCCCAGGTCGAGGGCCCGCACCTTGTCCTGCTCTGAGCCTCGAGCGCTGATCACGATCACCGATGGGATCCGCCTTCCCTCCAGGCCGTGCAGAATCCGCCACCCGTCGATGAAGGGCAGGCCGATGTCGAGCAGAACCACGTCGTATGCGGTCCCCTGCAGCTCCCGCGTGCCGGCCGCGCCGTCGCCGGCCAGGTGCACTTCATAGTCGGCCCTCTCGAGGATGCTCTTCACCGAGGTGCGCAGAGCGGCGTCGTCCTCGACGACCAGAATCCTGCTCACGGGGCTTCGGGAAGAGTGAACTTGATGGTTGCCCCCTGCTGCCCGCCGTCCTCGGCCGACACCTTCCCGGCATGCGCCTCGACCAGGCCCCTGACTATGGCGAGCCCGAGCCCCGTGCTGCCTGGTTTGGCGCCGGCCGTGCCGCGAAAGAAGCGCTCGAAAACGTGATCGCGCAGCTCCGGGGGTATTCCCGGGCCGTGATCCGTCACCCGGACGGTGACCAATCCCGGTTCTTCGCGACTCACCCGAATCTCAATCGGCGTCGAGGCGGGCGCGAACCGGTCGGCGTTGGTTAGAAGGTTGTCGAAGATCTGGCCGAGCCGGTTCCAGTCGGCCAGCACCTCGACCCTGGAGCCGCCGGCGTCCCAGTTGACCTGTCGGCCTGCAGACGAGCGGTGCAGCCTCTCGACCGACGCGTCGATGGCGTCCGCCAGGTCCAGGGGGACTAAGTCGAGCTCGAGGGCGCCGCTCTCGATCACCGTCATGTCGAGCATGTCGCCGACCAGCGCCGACAGCCGGCGTGCCTCGGCTGCGATGGTCACCAACGACCGCGCCATCTCGTCGGGCGAGACGGAGCTGTCGCTCGCAGTGCTCTCGGCGAGGATTGTTCCAAGCGGAGTGCGAAGCTCGTGTGAGACGTTGGCCAGCAGTTCGCGGCGCAACCGGTCGGATTCCTGCATGGCGAGGACCTGCTGCTCACTGCGTGCGAGGCGAAGAGCCGAGCTCGCTGCCGCCGACTCCTCCTTGTTCAGGCGGATCAGCTCGGTGTTGGCCTCACGCAGCTGACGGGTGAGCGCCTCAGCACTCAGGAGCGCGCCCCGCCTGCGGGACGCGAGCAGTCCGACGACACCGGCCACGCCCAGGAACGCGACCAGGTTCACGATGTCCTGCTCGTCGGCGATCGTGAGGGTGTAGAGCGGCTGCACGAAGAACCAGTCGACGCAGAGAAAGCTGATCCCGGCGCACAACAGGGCCGGTCCGAGCCCACGCAGAACGCCGACCACCGCGACGAGACCCAGGTAGATGAACACGTAGTCGCGCTGGACCTGGTGGCTCAGACCGAACAGCAGGGCGGTGACGATCAGCGGTCCGGCCGCGGCCAGGAGCCAGGCCGCCCATCGCTCGAAAGCTCGCATCGACATCGCGATCGCAGCCTAAACGAAACGCGCTACGAGCCGGTCGCGCACTCCGGGCAGATGCCCGTGAACAGGAGCTGGTGGCTGGTCACGGTGAATCCGGTGCTGCCCTTGACCGCCGCCGAGGCGCCGTCAAGCACGCATCCGGGAACCTCCACGACGCGGCCGCAGGCGTCGCAGCGCACGTGCTCGTGATGGTCCTCTGCCAGCTCGAAGTGCACCTTGCCGTCGCCGAGGTCGATGCGCTTGATGTGCCCGGCCTTCTCGAGGCCTCCGACCGCCCGGAAGACGGTGGAGTAGTCGGCGGCGCCGAGGGCTGTGACCACGGCGTCGTGCAGCTCGTCGATCGACCAGAGGTGACGGCTGTCTTCGGCGAAAAGGCTGCGGACCTGGTCGCTCACAGGGCTCGGTCGGGCCACGCGACAAGTTTACGCACAATGCTTGCGCAAGTGCATTGTGCAATACTCTTGCGCTAGCGTCGAAATCTGCAAACGTGAAATCTGCTTGTCAGGGAGGCTCTGGTGGCGGGCCGGCTCGTCTGGTTGGTGGTGTTGACGCTGGGTGCGGGCTCTGCGTGCGGCGCGGTCACGTCCGCGCCTTCCGGCACGATCCAGGTCGTCGCCGCCGAGAACTTCTGGGGCAGCCTCGCGAGCCAGCTCGGTGGGGTGCGGGCGAGCGTGCAGAGCGTCGCGACCGACCCGAACGCCGATCCCCACGAATACGAAAGCAGCACGAACGACGCCCGTGCCTTTGCCGACGCCGACCTGGTGATCCTCAACGGCGCGGGCTACGACGACTGGGGCACCAAGCTGCTGGCGGCCAACCCGAGCAGCCACCGCGAGGTCCTGGTCGCCGCTGATCTCCTCGGCAAGAAGGCGGGCGACAACCCGCATTTCTGGTACGCGCCCGACTTCGTCACGCGCATGGCCGACAGGATCACGGCCGGCTACAGGTCGATCGACCCAACCGACGCACCCTACTTCGACCAGCAGCGTGCTGCGTTCACCACGGCGCTCGTGCCGTACATGCAGCGCGTGGAGGAGATCAGGTCGCGGTTCGGCGGCGCGCGGGTCGCGGCCACCGAGAGCATCTTTGTCTACATGGCCGGGGCCCTCGACCTCGACCTCATCTCGCCGGCCGAGTTCATGGTCGCCGTCTCGCAGGGAAATGACCCGCCGGCCTCGGCGGTCATCACGTTTCAGAACCAGATCACGAGCAAAGAGGCGAGGGTGCTTGTCTACAACGTGCAGACGGCGACGGCGGTGACGACCAACGTCAAGCGTCTCGCCATCGCGGCCGGCATTCCGGTCGTCGGCGTATCGGAGACGATGCAGCCGGAGACGGCCATGTTTCAGGATTGGCAGCTGTCGCAGCTCGACGCTCTGAAGAACGCGCTGAGCTCATCGGCGCCGGCTTCGTGACGGCGGCCATCGAGGCGGAGAACCTTGCGGCCGCCTATGGCGACCTTCCGGTCTGGTCTCATGCGGACTTCTCGATACCGGCGGGCTCATTCGCGGCCATCCTCGGACCCAACGGCGGAGGCAAGTCGACCCTCATCAGGCTGATCCTCGGCCTGCTCGCGCCTTCCGCGGGCCGGCTGAAAGTGATGGGTGAGGCCCCGCACCGCGGCAATCCGCTCATCGGCTACATCCCGCAGCGGTCGAGCTTCGATCCGGAGCTGTCCATTCGCGGGCGGGACTTCGTCAACCTCGGGGTCGACGGCCATCGGTGGGGAGTGCGGCTTCCGCGGACTGCGTTTGCCGCCGCGGCCGACGCTTCGATCCGCTCGGTGGGCGCCGAGTCCTATGCCGATCGTCCCATCGGTCGCCTCTCGGGCGGCGAACAGCAGCGCCTCCTGCTGGCGCAGGCCCTGGTCGGCAATCCAAGGCTATTGCTGATGGACGAGCCGCTCTCGCAGCTTGACGTGCGCAACCAGGGCGTGATCGTCCAGCTCATCGGCGAGCTCAGGCGGGCGCGGGGCCTCACCGTGCTCCTCATCGCCCACGACGTGAACCCGCTCCTCTCGCATGTCGACCGGGTCCTCTATGTCGCTCACGGAAACGTCGCCATGGGCAGGCCCGAGGAGATCATCACCTCGGAGTCGCTCAGCCGTATCTATTCGACGCCTGTCGAGGTGCTCAAAGACAGCCGCGGCCGCGTCTTCGTCGTCGGCCTGGAGGAGGAGGTGAGCCACCCGCATGGATGAGCTCTCGCTCTTCGCGACGATCACCAACACCGCGCCTCAGCTCAGCTGGAACGTCTTCGACGACATCGCCGCGCTCTTTCATTACGAGTTCATGGTCCACGCTTTCGAGGCGGGCACCATCGTCGCGATCGTGGCCGGCTCGATCGGGTATTTCGTCGTGCTCCGCGGCTCGGCGTTCGCGGCGCACGCGCTCTCGCACATCGGGTTCGCGGGAGCGACCGGAGCCGTGGTGCTGGGTCTCAACCCGATCTTCGGCCTGCTCGCGTTCACGCTCGGCAGCGGCGTCGCCATCGGTGCTTTGGGCAACCGGCTGCACGGGCGGGACGTGACGATCGGGATCGTGCTGGCCTGGACGCTTGGGCTCGGCGTCCTGTTCATCTCGCTCTACACCGGCTATGCAACCGAGGCATACGCGATCCTGTTCGGCCTCATCCTCGGCATCAGCGCGAACGACGTGGCCGTGACGCTGGTCGCCGGCGCCGTCACGATCGCCGCACTGATCGCCGTCTACCGGCCTCTTCTTTTTGCCTCGGTGGACGAGGAGCTGGCCGAGGCCAAGGGTGTCCCGGTCACGGCGCTGTCGATTGGTTTCATGGCCATACTCGCGATCGCCGTGACCGAGGCGGTGCAGGTGGTCGGCGTCCTGTTGATCTTCGCCCTCATCGTGACCCCGGCCGCAATCGCGGTCCGATTCACGAGCCGTCCTTCGCATGCGATTCTCACAGGGGTGGCGCTCGCGCTTGCGTTTACCTGGCTTGGTCTCGCGATCGCCTACTACTCGCCGCACCCGGTGAGCTTCTTCATAACGTCACTCGCGTTCGCTGCCTACGTCGTGGTGCGCCTCTTCGAACCCGTGGTGCGCCTCGCCCGAAGGGTGTGAGCGCCGCCGACTTCGCTATCGTCTGACGCGATGCGCTGGCGCGTGCTGGCGGTGCTCCTGTTGTTGCTGGGAGCGGCGGCCGCCTGGAACTATCTGCGTCCGATCCCGGCCGTTGCCCCGGTGGCCGAGCTTGGCACCTCGATCCTGGTGGCAGGCTCGGCGCCGGCCCTGCCGTGGCCGGACACCGGGTCGGGCGCCGTCTCCGTGTCGGGACTCGGCTTCATCGCCAGCTCGGGCAACGAGCAGGCGATCCCCGCCGCGAGCGTGACCAAGGTGATGACCGCGCTGCTGATCCTCGAGGACAAGCCCCTCGCCAAGGGTGACGCCGGCTCCACGGTCACGATGAGCGAGGTCGACGTTCAGTCCTACTTCGCGGACTTCGCGAACAACGAGTCCGTCGTCGTGGTGCGCAACGGCGAGCAGCTCACCGAGCTGCAGCTTCTGGAAGGGCTGTTGATCCCGTCCGCCAACAACTACGCCCAGACGCTTGCCCGCTGGGACTCCGGCTCGGTCGCCGCCTTCGTCGACAAGATGAACGCTCGGGCGGCCGCCCTTCACATGACGCACACGAAGTTCGCGGACGCGAGCGGAGCCTCGCCCCAGTCCGTGAGCACGCCATCCGACCTGCTGGCCGTCGGCATCGAGGCGATGAAGCAGGACGTTTTCGCCGAGATAGTCGCGATGGAGTCGGTCGTGCTCCCTGTCGCGGGCACCGTCTACAACGTCGACTACACCCTGGGCCAGAGCGGCATCGTCGGCATCAAGACGGGCTCGGGCCTCAGCTCGGGCGCCAACTTCCTGTTCGCGGCGACCCTGACGGTGGACTCGTACCCCGTCACGGTGTACGGCTGCGTCATGGGCCTGCCCACGCTGGATGTGGCGTTCGCCAGCGCCCGGTCCTTGATCGGGGTGATGGAGTCCACGCTCCATATCCGGCGCGTGATCGCTCGCAACCAGACGGTGGCCTCGATCACGACTCCATGGGGGGCGCAGACCGATGTCGTCTCGTCGGTCGACGTCGATCTGGTGGAGTGGCCGGGCATGATCCTCCGCCAGGAGCTACGCGCCGGCTCAGTCGTTGTGGATCAGCCGATCGCTCCGGGCACGAAGGAGGGCACCGAGCACCTGGTGCTCGGCGACTACAGCCTCGACGTGCCGCTCGTCACCGCCAGCCCGCTCTATCCACCGGGCCGCTTGTGGAGGCTCACCCGCACCAGCTTCTGACGCCGCGCTAGGGTTACCTGGTCGACTGTCTTTGGACAAAGGGGAGGGAGTCGCATGGCCAAGGTGAAAGGGTCCGGCACCAAGCAGTCTCCATGGGAGCTGACCACGCCGAGCGGATCGTCCCAGTACCAGATGTACAAAGACGAGGCCGCCGACCCGCCGGCGATAGTGTGCGTCGTGGGCAAGACCGAGCTCCGTTACCAGCTGCGCGCCATCGACGACCTGCACGCCATGCTCAATAAGCACGGCGACTGGATGCTGCTCGGCAGCGCGGACGAGCAGAAGCCTGCAGCGGAAGGGACCGTCGAGGCTTGGAGCCGCTCCGCCAAGAACCCCGTCGGCGGGTGGTACGGGATGAAAAAGGGCCTGCGCGGGCGCTTTGGCATGTACATGCCTCCCCTGCTCGAGGCGCTCGGGCTGGCCGAGGTCGAGCACAACCCGAAGAACAACCGCATGCGCGCCAGCTGACGCGTGGTCAACCCGCTGCACGAGGCGCAGATCGAGTTCTGCGTCCCTTGAGACTATCTTGACCAGGCCGTGAGCCTGGCCGCTGAGCTGCTGACCGGCTGGGCGCCGATCATGCGCACGGTTGAGCTGCGAAGCGCGAGCAAGGGCCGGTTCGAGTGACCCTCGACGGCGAGCTTGTTTTCAGCAAGCTGGCGTCGGGACGCTTTCCTGAGAGTGGCGAGATCGCCACGTCTTTCGAGAAGAAGCTGGGCCCGCCGCTCGCCTTCCGCAAAACCGGGTAATGACAGGCTTCGTCTCGCGGGGTTTCAAGGGCAAGCGGCGCGAGCCGGCCTCCGGCACAAGGGTGCCGCCCGGCCAGCATCTCGTGAGCGACTTCCCGGTCCTTTCCGCCGGGCCGACTCCCCACACGCCAATCGGCGACTGGAGCTTTTCCATAGTGGGCGAGATCGACGAGCCCAAGCGGTGGTCCTGGGAGGAGTTCCGGCAGCTGCCCGCGGAGACGTTCAGCACCGACATCCACTGCGTGACCAAGTGGTCGAAGCTGGACACGTCCTGGCGAGGCGTCTCCCTCGACACCTTGCTCGACGGGGTCGACACCGCCGCCGAGTTCGCGACGGCGTTCGCCGACGGCGGCTACACGACGAACCTACCCCTGGAAGAGCTCACCGGCCACAAGGCCTGGGTCGCGTTCGAGTACGGCGGGCTGCCTCTCCATGCGGAGCATGGCGGGCCGGCGCGCCTGCTCGTGCCTCACCTCTATCTGTGGAAGAGCGCGAAATGGGTGCGCGGCATCGCCCTCCAGAACGACGAGCAGCCGGGCTTCTGGGAGTCCAACGGGTATCACATGCTTGGTGATCCGTGGCGCGAGCAGCGGTACTGGGGCGACTGACCTGGCGGCTCGGCAGGCTGGCCGAGCTCGTGCAGGAGACCCCAAATGTCGCAAGCCTCGTCTTCGACGTGCCCGGCTGGCCGGGCCACGTCGCCGGCCAGCACGTCGACGTGCGGCTCACGGCGGAGGACGGCTACCAGGCTCAGCGGAGCTACTCGATCGCGTCTGCGCCGGAGGACGGACGCTTGACCCTGACCGTGGAACGACTGGAGGAGGGTGAGGTCTCGCCGTACCTCGTGGGTGAGCTCAGGGTCGGCGATGAGATCGAGCTCCGCGGTCCGATC
The DNA here is from genome assembly GCA_044450465.1 of Candidatus Dormibacterales bacterium. Classification (GTDB taxonomy): domain Bacteria; phylum Chloroflexota; class Dormibacteria; order Dormibacterales; family Dormibacteraceae; genus JBIOJB01. The sequence goes on from JBIOJB010000042.1 coordinate 24,246, forward strand.
GGGGGATTCTTCGTCTGGCGCGCGCCAGATCCGCGGCCTCTTTTCCTGATCGCCGGAGGCTCGGGTATCGTGCCGCTGATGGCCATGCTCCGCCACAGGAGAGCGGCCATGGCCTCGACGCCTGCGAGGCTTCTCTATTCCTCGCGCACGCTGGAAGACGTCATCTACCGGGCCGAGCTGGAGCGCCTCGGCTCGGGCGAGGACGGCCTTGCCGTGTGGCACACGCTGACGCGAGCCCAGCCCGAAGGCTGGACCGGCTATGCGCGGCGAGTCGACAGCGCCATGCTGAACGAGGTGGCCTGGCCGAAGGAGCGTGAGCCGGCAGTTTTCGTTTGCGGTCCGACCGGGTTCGTGGAGGAGGTCGCCGATTCGCTGGTTGACGCCGGCTATGACCCCATGTGGATAAAAACGGAGAGATTCGGAGCAACGGGAGGGTGACGATGCAGCAGTCCGATCTGAA